>CALBPF010000237.1 GCA_937899105.1 uncultured Flammeovirgaceae bacterium
AACCTCATGAAAGAATCTTCTTATAAAGATTGACAGTTAGACGTTCTAGTTCGTGATTATGATGAAGAGGGGCAGGTAATGGTGGAGTATATGTATCGCGCGGGTGAGAAAATCAGTGGAGGAGTAGTGGATCGAGAATAAGATCTTTCCTACTTTCTATTCTTTGACTTTGAGCCCGAAGGCTTTTTAGGATCTAATGACTTTTGGGTTTGGGTACTCAAATCGCTATCACTTTGGTGATTGCCTGGCTTCTCCGTACCTATACTGGCATCCATAAACGGTTCCTTCTGATTATTAATCCAGTAGAAAAGTGATAGTAAGTCTTTAATGCCTGCCATAGGTGGATAAGTTAAGCGCCTGCTGCTATCAAAGTTGGCGCTAATCTCGGCAGCATTCAACGGCAAACGGTCTGTAATCAAAAATTATGATGATAACTTTGTATGAATACAGGCCGTTAAGTTTCGTATCTAGTTCATATACAATGACTTACTCCTTATTTGTGGGTTTTCAGTCAACTAGGTTTTCCAGATATTCCTTAGGCGTTAAGCCAGTTATGTCCTTGAAGACTTTGTAGAAGGTAGATTTGTTTTTAAAGCCGCACTGTTGAGCCACCCCAAACAGGGTTAGAAACTCATGGGCCCCTTCATTGAGGCGATACTTTACGCGCTCAATACGGTAGGTATTGATAAACTGTTGAAAATTATGACCACTACAGTGATTCACAACCTGGGATAGGTATTTGGTATTGGTTTCCAGCTTGTCAGCTAGGGTTTTTAAAGAAAGGCTAGGGTCGAGGTAGAGTTCTTCAATTTCTAGAATAGCCCGAATCCGGGAATACAATTTAAGTTCATCAATACCTTTGAGGCTGCTGGAGCGGTATTTTTGATCGATATTCAACAAAGGAATTTCCTTGTCTTCGCCGATCTCGCTTCCATCGACCTCAAAGGCAATGAAATTCGTGAGCTCCCGCTCGTTTGCGAACACGGGATGGATCACTAGTTTGCATAGATAGGAGGCACCGTTTTTACGGTAGTTGGTAATATCACTTTGAACGGGAACCATATTACGTAGCCCCGAGCGTATTTTCTCAATAGCTTCTTCCTCGGTTAACGGACCCGGCTGCAGGTCTCCAGGAATCCGACCCACAACTTCCTCATAGGTATACCCTGTGATATGTGTGAAATCTTCATTAACCCAGAGGATTCGGCGTCTGGCATCGGTTAGAATAACTGCGATTTGATACATGATGCAGTTTTGTTTAATGTTTGTTTATAGAAACCCAATTGCCGTGTTCTCTTTTATAAAATATTGATTTTCAGTTTTTAATTAATTGGATTCGCTTATTTTCAAAGATACGCATTTATTCATGGACGTGAAAGTATTGTTAGATGTAATTCTCATTAAAATTAGTTTGTTGAAGGCTTGTTTCTATCGTTTTAACTTATCTGCATGCGCCTTTTTGGACAAAGACCAAGGTGATGCTTGTCAGTGTCAGGTAGCCTGTCTATTTTTGACTGAAGCGATTTTTCGTTACCGTATAGCAAAGCTTAACTATTCATGTTAGAACCACCCCGTACGCAGCAATCTTTAGACTGGATGACGTTGCTCGATGATCAGGATGCTGCCTATCAGTGGATTAAATCTTTACTAACGACCGGAAATGCAGAATGCCTCATACGGCCCAGCGCTAAGCAAGCTGAAACACTTTGGCAGCTGTATACAGAGCAGCTCTCCGCTCGCCGCCTGGAGGGAAGGCACGTACTGTATTTTACTTATCCGTACCTTTTAGTAGCCGAAGAAGAAGAGACAACTGCTCACGCCCTCTTGCGTTGGCCCTGTCTATTGGAACCCCCCGTAAACACTAGGTCGGAGTGGTTGTTGCGAATTGATCCCAATCACCAACCTGCCTATAATCGACGCTTGTTTGGTCAATTGGTAGAAGATATAGAAGGTAACTGGCAAGCGCATCTATCCGCGGCTATTTCTCCAGCGAAAGATAGCCTGGAACGCTTAAGTCTTTTTGTGGGTGACTTACTGGAAAAGACGATGATTCAGGCGGCTAGTACCTACCCCGCTTTAGCCAGCTTTCCGCCAGCAGAACATTTCCCTAAACCAGGAGAGGCCAGCGAACTGTGGTGGTCGGCAAC
>CALBPF010000238.1 GCA_937899105.1 uncultured Flammeovirgaceae bacterium
ACTCAAATGCTGAAACGGAGGAAGAGCATGAGGCATTCATAAGTCGTTTTGATGCATTCAAGGATAAGCTAAGAAATCATTCTGCAATTCTAGCTGTGGGTGGTACTTCAAATCTTCCGGGGGGAGATGCCACAGACATTAACTCCACAACCACCAGAACCCGAATTATTGGCCTGACAGAAAGAATGGATGGGACTACTTACATTCAGTATAATGATGATCATTTTCTCGATGCCGTGGGAATGAAACTTGTAGCAGGAAGGGATTTCGATAGAGAAATACGCTCTGATTCTGCTGCCGTGATGGTAAATGAGGCCTATTTAAGAAGGTTTAATTTACCTAGCCTGGAAGTAGCTGTTGGAGAAACTTTGCAGTTTGGAGAAACCGAAGATAAGGGCAAGCGTAAAATCGTTGGTATCGTGAAAGATTACAATCGTACCACCTTGAAAAGCCAGATTGAACCTACCGTATACATGCCCTGGATGAATGCCAATGCGCTGGTAATCAAGTTCAGTGATACCCAAGCTATCGATTTTGTAGAGGAAACCTGGGCGTCTTATTTTCCTGATGTTCCCTACGGCTATAGTTTCCTTAGTGAGCGCTTTGCTAAATTATATGAGCAGGAGGAGCGCTTTGGCAATACATTTCTCGTTTTTGCAGGAATGGCAGTGATAATTGCTCTTCTTGGTTTGTACGGGCTGGCTTCATTTATTTCCATACAGCGCTCTAAGGAGGTGGGAGTAAGAAAGGTACTGGGCGCTTCGCAAGGTCAGATCATATACCTCTTTTATACTTACTTTTTTAAGCTAATTGGCGTGGCTGCCATTTTAGGCATTCCATTGATCTATTTTCTTATGAACAGTTGGTTAGACAATTACGCCTACCGTATTGATTTTCCATGGTTCATTTCATTAGGAGCATTGATCACTGTAGGACTGTTGGCTTTTTTTACCGTGGCGCATCAGACATCCAAAGTAGCGAGGCTGAATGCAGCTCACATTTTACGTAGTGAATAAGAAAAGGCACCTCAGCGCCATCCAAGTGCGCTGGGGCACTGATAATACCACTTTAAGCGATTGACTTTTTATACATCGTAAAGAATAAGAAGGGTAAGAATCCAATGGCGAAAACCACAGCGCCCAGCATTAATAGAAATTCTGCTCCTTGCAGGTGCATTACCTTGAATAGACCGGATAATCCCGTGATCACTGCGGCTAACGTACCCAATATTAGTTTTAAACGCTCAGATAAAGCTTGAGAAATAGCCACCTTATATCTGTCAAAAGCCAACAGCGGTATAAAGAGAAGAAGCAGCGTCAAGAAACCAGCGATGAATAATTCATAACCTCCCGGAAAGTTTAGCAATTTAAATACAACACCTGCAGTAAGCGTGATTGAGCCAATTAGACCCACGAGATACATTAACTTTTTCATAATTATTATTCGTTTTGAGTTTAATAAAAAAACAGTTGTTTGTTCAAGTTCAATCAAGCCATTGGGAGCGAGCTCTTCACTCGCTTCGAGAAGTAATTGTTCAAATGATTTCTTTTTGCCGAGGCGAGTTTCAATAACACAACAGAGATGATCTATGATATCTTCCTTGAGAGTGTCAATTTTGAATCCCTGATTTCCTACAAAGACCCTAACCTCCTTTTCCTGATCAGTAGTTAGTCTCATGAAGTTTTCAACTCTAAAAACATAATATCATTTAGTGTGGCTATGAAGTCCTTTAACTCAGCGAGATACTCTACCTTTTTCTTTTTGCCCTCAGGAGTTAAAAAATAGTATTTACGAACCCGCTTCCCCACATACTCCTCTTCATAGGACAGCAGACCATCTTTATGCATCTTTTGTAGGGCTGGATAGAGCGACCCATCCTTAAGGAGAATTTTGTCTTTTGATAGTTCCTTTACACGCTGAAATATTTCATAACCATACATCCGACCGTTTTCGGCCAAAAGATTTAGGACGATTGCCGACAATGTTCCTTTGAGTAGCTCTTTTGAATACATAGAACAAATATACATAAATTAACAATACATCATAATTCTATGTATTATATTCTTGTAATATAGATTACTAAAATTGAAAGCCCTGAATCAAAATCTTATTCGCACGCTTACATTTGGGGTAAAACCCAGGAGTGCACGATCATTTCTGAAAACAGCGGCGTTTTCGTTTTCATCTTGATCTACGGTAAACGCTCGGCTGTATAGGTTTTTTCTGTTTAGCACGTTAAGTACGGATATCCCAAGTTCACCATTAAACTTAGCGGTTGTATTTTTGGGGAACTTGTACCAAATTGAAAAATCAAGCCTTCGATAAACAGGTAACCTGTTGGCATTGGTTTCACCATACCTTATTTCATAGAAAGGTTCGAATTCCTCTTCAGATTCTTCGAAGTCATCATCGGGTTCGTCATCAGGATCCGGCGTGTTAACAAAGATAAGCCCCTCGGCGTTCGTAAATGGAACTCCTGTTTTTATAGCAAAACCAAGTGAAAATTCATATCTGTTTAATTTCCAAGTTTGCGAAATCTGTAATTGATGACGCAAATTTAATGCTGAAACGAAGTCGTTTAACCCTAATTCAGGAAGCTCAACACTGGAATCCTGAAATGAATAACTTAACCAGCTCCTAAAATTCTTCCACTTACGTCTTATTGTAAAGTCAAGGCCAAATATTTGTTCACTGCCGGGTGAAAGACCGTCTTCTTCTATGAGGTCAGGTACAAAGTTCCTGGCGATAATACCCTCAATGTCCTTACTGTAAAATTCAGTATCAACAAGCCAACCTTTCTTGTCATACAGAAATCCGAAAACAAATTGTCTGTTAATAACGAGCGGTACGGTTTCGTTTCTATCCGCGAGGATCCAGTGGCGCTCGATTGTGTTTGAGAATGAAAATTCTGATTCCAGAAGTGCGCTTAAGTGCTGATGTGAGATGCCGTAAGTGGATTTGATCAGAATATCATTGGTCAGCTCATAACTTAACCTTAGTTGAGGGTCAAATGCTACTTCATTTAGTGTTTCATAGCTGCTTGCTCTCAACCCCAGCCCCAGGTGCCAACCACTTTTTGTTTTTCCTTCGTAATTGGTGAAGAGTGAATGAACGAAACCTTCGGAGTTGATAATTTCACTGAAATCTTCTTCCAGAAAATTAGTCTCCTCAATGGTTAGGTCTGTACTCATATGATTCAGCTGATATCCAAAATCCAGGATATGAGTAGGAGCAATCGCTAAAGTATTAAGCCACCTTATTTCGAGGTTCCTTAGCTCGTTAAATCTTGTTTGTTGATCATTA
>CALBPF010000239.1 GCA_937899105.1 uncultured Flammeovirgaceae bacterium
ACTTATTTTAAGCTGATTGTAATGATCTAAGACTTGCAACAAATTCTTTTTAAACTCTCCTTCAGGTGGCTCACAATGCCAGGTATGAGTTAAAACCGGTATTGCTTCATCTAACTCACAAGTCACAAACTGGTTTTCAAATACTTTAGACATGCTTTAATGTAGAACTAAAGCAATTTAACTGAATTCTAAGACCGTAGCTAATAACTTGCTCTTTGTTTCAGTCGATTGTCAGTACAATGAACCGTTTCCTATAAGTTGGATGAGGACGTAAAACATGAAAGATATTTTCTGTAGTGTGTCAAGCTTATCTTAAGTATGGATCAAATTAGATTTTTAGCAGTTAAATTGTGTGGTACCTATATAGCTTTGTTCGTCACTTTCCAGGGCGTCCTTGTAAACTCCATGCTAAGGCTAAGATCTTGTTATGATTATAATCAAGCAAAGTGAATCATCATTTTGACTTTTCTATTTGCACCTTTTGAATTTTAGTAGTTTAAACAACCATACTTATGTTCTAATACTGACCACTATTGGGTTCCTTGATCATTATTTAAATCTTAATGACCTAGAAATCAACCTACCACCCTGATGATGCTAATAGTTTTGACTTATCGTAGTAATACTGTTAAAGTTAAACATGCATCATTCTAATGAAACTATCAAAACACTCTTCAAATCCCATTTTCACTCCAAACAAAAAAAATGAATGGGAAGAGCTTGTCGTATGTAATCCAGGGGTATATCTGGATAATAATAAGTTTTACATGCTCTATCGCGCGGCCGGAAATGACGAGGAACATATCATAAGGTTTGGTTTAGCCACGAGTGAAGATGGTATTAATTTCAAAAGGGAGAGCGATCATCCTGTGTTGGGGCCTAGTCATGAAGGCCCGGATATGGGCTGTATTGAAGACGCTAGAATAGTAAAATTTGACGATTACTACTATGTGACTTACGCCTTCAGGCCATTTCCACCTGGCCAATATTGGAATTTCAAGCATGATGAAGTCCTGGTGCAGGATCACGGAGAAAACGCTCCTAAATTCATCAAGAATAATATGGCGAACTCTGCTTTGGCGGTAACCAAGAACTTCAAGAACTGGTTAAAATTGGGGCGGATTACAGATTCTGATCTCGATGATAGAGATGTGATCCTATTCCCCGAAAAAATAAATGGTAAGTATGCCATGCTACATCGTCCGAAAGAGTGGGTTGGAGAAAAGTGGGGAGGACATGAATATCCTGCCATTTGGATACGATTCAGCCATGACATGCTTGTGTGGGATGAGCCCAGTCATTTACTATTGACAGGAATCCCGGGAAGTTGGGAAGAGAAAGTGGGTGGAAGTACACCTCCTATAAAAACGGATAGTGGTTGGCTGGTCTTGTATCATGGAGTGGAGTCCGGTGGTCAGGGCTATTACCGGGTAGGCGCCTTAATATTGGACTTAGAGGACCCAACAAAAATAATCGGTAAAACAAGGGACTGGATAATGGAGCCCGAGTTTGATTATGAAATTGAAGGTTACTATAAAGGGTGTGTCTTCCCGACAGGTAATGTCGTTAAAGATAACGTCTTATACGTTTATTATGGAGGGGCTGACAAATACATTGGTCTGGCAACTTGCAACATCAACGAGTTGGTTGATTTTACCTTATCTCAACCGTTAAATTGACCCTTTGGTATAATATGAATTTTTTTGAGAGCCCAGCTTGGGCAACAGGATTAGCCTGGATTGACATTTTAATTATATTCGTTTATTTCATACTTGTTATACTTTTAGGTGTCCGGTATAGTAGTAAAAGTTCAGATACCAAAAGCTATTTTCTTGCCGGAAAAAGAATGACGTGGCCTGTTATTGGTTTCTCGTTATTTGCGGCGAGTATTTCCAGCTCTACCCTTATCGGTCAGGCAGGTGATGCGTATAGTACCGGGATTGCGGTTTTTAATTATAACCTGATCTCAGTTGTAGTAATGATATTTTTTGCATGGTTTATTCTTCCATTTTACATTAAAACAAATGTTTTTACCATTCCTGAGTTTCTTGAAAAAAGATTTAGTGTTCATTCCCGCTATTATTTTTCTGCTGTTACGATCATTGTAAATATTTTTCTGGATGCAGCGGGCTCTTTATATGCAGCTGCTATTGTAATGAAGTTGGTCTTTCCTGGAGTATCGATAATGATGCTCGCTGTAGTATTTGCCATAATTGTGGCTGCCTACACCATTCCTGGAGGCCTTTCTGCTGCGATCAAGGTCGATCTTTTTCAAGGTATTTTTTTACTGTTGGGTTCAGTTGTGTTGACTTATTTTGCGGCGGTAAACGGTGGTGCAGAGTACATTAAAAGCTTGATCAAAGATGGAGATTACTTGATTAAGCTGATTCGTCCGTTAAATGATAGCTCGGTCCCCTGGCTGGGAATGATAGTGGGAATACCGATCTTGGGTTTGTTCTTTTGGGGTAATAATCAGCAACTGGTCCAAAGAGTACTGTCCGCTAAATCTGTTGATGAGGGAAGAAAAGGAGTATTACTGGTAGGGTTCTTAACTGTGCTCACGTTATTCGTGATCATAATACCAGGAATCATGTCGATAAAGCTTTTTCCTGCACTTGAAAAACCAGACATGGTGTATCCTAATATGATATTGGAGTTGCTCCCCAACGCACTTATTGGGTTTATGATGGCTGCTATGGTGGCAGCGCTGACTTCTTCGTTAAGCGGCCTACTTAATTCCGTTGCTACTTTGTTTACTATTGACTTTTATAATAAGATAAGGCCTCAATCCTCAAGTAATCATCAAGTGCAGGTAGGAAGAATAGTTTCAGTTATCGTCTTGATCATTGCAGTTTTTTGGGCGCCTCAGATTGGTCAGCGTTTTGGAACGCTGTTGAAATATTATCAAGAAATGTTGTCAATAATGGCGCCACCCATTGTAGCCGCGTTTATATTAGGAATTTTCTGGAAAAGAACAAACTGGCAAGGGGCATTTTATGGTTTAATCGGCGGAATTATTCTCGGCCTAACCAACCTCTTCTTCAAAATAGGTACCGGAGCGTCACTTTTTGGTGAAATTCATTTTTTGCTCACCGTCCCCATTTACTTCCTGTGGAGTTCGCTTATAATGTTGTTAGTGAGCTCTTTTACAGAGGCTCCTGGAAGAGAAAAGATTGAAGGACTCACATTTTCAAGGAAACTGTTTAGAGAAGAAACACTTGAGCTTCGTGGTACCAGTCTCTTGACTAACTATCGTTTTTGGTCGTACATGCTCTTGTTATTTTGTTTGATTGTTTTGTTATTGTTTAAATAGTTATGAATAAAGTCTACCTAATTCTCTTTTTTGCTTTAAGTTTTTTTTCTTGTAAAAAAGGAGAGAATCTCTCTCCTAATTTCGTTTTTATTTTGGTGGATGATCAACCCTTTGATGCTTTGGGCTTCAATGGAAGATACCCTTTCCTAGAGACGCCTAATATGGACAGATTAGCCGCTGATGGAGTATCTTTTAATAACTTCTTTTGTACGCAATCGATTTGTTCCCCGTCCAGAGCCAGTTTTATGACCGGAACTTACCCTCATATTCACGGCGTTAACCAAAACAATCCGCATGTAGATCCTAATTGGGAGTCAATTCCTCCGGTAGGTGTGCACTTACAAAAATCAGGTTATCAAACAGCTCATATCGGAAAGATCCATATGGCACATTTGAAAGGTAAAGCGCACATCAGACCTGGTTTTGATTATTGGTATAGCTTTATCGGGCAAGGAGAATATTTCGATCCTATGATTAACGATAACGGAAATGAGTATCGCGAGAAAGGATATATGACGGATATTCTTACAGATAAAATGCTAGAATGTCTTGATTATCAAATATATCCTTATAAGCCCATTTTCCTTTACCTATTGCACAAATGAGTCCATGAATTTCTCTCACCTTCACCAAGGCATGAAATACTCTACACAGATCGTAGATTACCCACCCCTCCATATGATACCCACTTAGAGACATTTGTAAATAAACCAGAGTGGCAACGAGTTAAAGCTTACGACAGCGCTTGGAAAAGCTACAAGCCTATTGCCCAACTTCCAACTAAAGAATGGCCAATTAAAGGGGATAAATTTATGAAACTATTAAGGTGTCTTAAGTCTATTGATGAATCACTCGGCGCTGTAATGAAGAAACTTGATGAAATAGGTGAGTTAGATAACACTGTGATAATATTCAGCAGCGATAACGGTTATTTTATGGGAGAACACACCTACTGGGATAAGCGCATAGCTTATGAAAACTCAATGAGAATACCTATGATAATTAGGTACCCTAAGCTTATTAAGCAACATACTCGTATTGAGGATATGTGCTTAAATATTGACTTGGCTCCAACTATACTTGATTTGATAGGTGCACCTATTCCAAACTATATGCAGGGGGAATCTATGAAACCCTTATTGTTAGGCGCTGAGACCAAATGGAGAGAATCATTTTTGTTTGAATATTACGTAGACGATGCTTACCCCTATGCCGGACCTGATATGCTAGCGATTCGAACCGATAGGTTTAAGCTTATAGACAATCATTTAAAAGATGATATCGATGAGCTTTACGATCTTAAGAATGACCCGGGTGAAATGAAAAACCTAATAAATGAAATAAGTTTTGATTCTGTTGAGCAAGCCCTCAGGCAGTCACTTGATAAATTGAAAATCGAATATGACTATAATCCTGATAGAGATTGGTGGTTAAGGCAAGTTATTTCTAAATAATGAGATTATTGATTGTATTCATTCTATATTTAGTTCTGACCTATGAAGTGTTTAACTCTTTATTTGCTTCTTACCTTAGTTTGGGTTGCACATGGACAGTCGCAATACGGAATAAATAAAATCACTGTTTCGGACGGGCTTTCCAATGGAAGAATTAATGATATTGAAAAAGACTCGCTAGGTTACATGTGGTTTGCCACGGCGAATGGTCTTACTCGGTATTCCGGTTCTTCATTTAAAAAATATGAACTGACCTTCAAGGACAGAGCATCAGATCCAGGCATTTTTAAATTGACGCAAACCCAAGATAAACTGTTGGCAATGCAACATGCAGGCGCAGTTTTTCAATATGATTATGCCTACGATAGATGGGAATTGCTGTTTGAAATACCTGATGAAATATTCATTTCCCTGGCAGAAATAGATGATCAAAAATTAATGATCGGTACTATCAGTGGGTTTTTTATTTACGATCTTCAAAATGGAAATATAAGTCAGCGTCAATTTGAAGAAATTAGATACATCAGAAAGATCAAGAGAGTTGGGATGTCGGTGTATCTATCAAGTTCAAAGGGAGTTCATAAACTGATCTTAAAACCATCAAATGAATGGGAGCTAGAACGCACTTTATTAGCCCAGTCTGATATATTGGATTTTGAAATTGACATACATCAGACCATCTGGATTGGCACGGAGAATGAAGGACTTTATCGATCGAATGGAAGCAACGTAGTAAAAGTTAAATTCATCGATAATGATCTATTGTCTATTCGTGATATAGAAATAGATGACCAGGGATCTTTGTTGATTGCAGTTGACAGGCTGGGTTTATATGTGCTAGATGCCTTTGGCAAGAAAACAACCTCTTTTTCACATAATCCTGATGATAACTTTTCGATTTCGCAGAATAGCATAAATACTATTTGCTCAGAAAAAGGTATTATTTGGCTTGGGGTCGGAGAGCTTGGTCTTAACGTTTTAAGGCGAGTAAGAAGTAATTTTGAAAACATTGTACATAGAAGATATAGTAAGAATACGATTTCAAATAATTTAATCAGATCTATCTATCAAGATGATGCCGGATTGTTATGGTTTGGGACAGAAAGTGGTCTCAACATGAGAGATCTGGACGGAAATTGGTATTCATTTGAAAACTTGGCTATGCTTAATACCCCGGTCTTGAGCATAACCCAGTATGAAAGAAAGCTGCTTCTTGGAACTTACGGATATGGGTTGCTATCCCTTGACTTAGAAAAACGTACTGTCGGTCTCTTTTCAGATTCATTGCCGCTTAAGAGAATATATGCCACTCACCAGCAAGATGGATTCCTCTGGGTGGGCGGAATTGATGGCCCTGTATATCAAATGAAGGGAGATTCTATTGTTGCCAGCTATGCTACTGGCCAGGTTAAAACATTCATCGAGAAAAATGAATCAGAATTACTGGTAGGGTGTGTTGAAGGTGTCTACAGTATTGATATAAAGAAGAGAACTGTTGAGGAGTATGATTTTGGAGACTATCAGATTAGTAATATCTATTCGCTACATTTTGATGCCAATGAAAACCACCTTTGGATAGGAAATGATATCGGGCTCTCCCAATTCGATTTTAGGTCTAAGCATATAAATATATTGGATGACTTTAATAATGTAGCAGGTGCGACATATTCAATTTTACAATTAACTGAAAACGAGTTATGGGTAGCAGCCGAGGAAGGCCTTTTCAAGTATTCCGTTGGCGCCAATAGATACAGAAAGTACGCTGCCGAAGATGGTCAAAATATTGAAAAATTTGGGTGGGGGGCCAGAACAATTCTAAGAGATAAGAGATTAGCATTTGGAGGTCCCAAAGGTGCAATGTTATTTGATCCAGGAAAAATTCAGTCTGACACTGATACATATAATATATATATATCAAATTTTGAAGTGAATGGGGCATCGACCGACCCTGCTTCAAAGAGCCTGAACTATTCGGAATCGTTGTATTTAGACCATAATGAAAACACTCTTTTGTTTGAATTCGATTTTGTCAAATTAGGAGGATCTGCTGAGTTTCAACTGGATTGGTTTTTAGATGGATACGATCGTGAAGTACAAAGTTCAAATAAACAAAAAGCTGTGGTCTACAGAGATCTACGTCCGGGTAAGTACATTTTAAATGCAGCCGTATTTAATAGCGACGGCTTAATATCCAATGATCAAATCAAGCTTCCAATTGAGATCAAAAAACCTTTTTGGATGCAATGGTGGGCTTTTGCTATTTATGTTCTGATTTTGGCGCTTGTCATATATATGTACATAACTATGAATAGAGAACGTCAAAACAAAAAGTTTAGTGATGAGAAAATCAAATTTTTCGTCGATGTTGCGCATGATATCCGTACACCGGTATCATTAATACGATTAGCTAGTGATCAGCTATTGGAAAAGCAAAACATTGAAGAGTCCGTAAACATAATCAAGAGGTATACAAGTAATCTGAATGAGTATGTCACGGAGCTGCTCGATTTTCAAAAGTCGGAAAGAAAAAAATTAAGAATTCTGGCATCTGAGTTTGATTTGGTGCATTTGCTCAACTCGATCGTTAATGATTTCTATCCTATGTTAGATCAAAAATCTATTCTGGTAAAACAGGATTTTCCCAAAAGGTTGATGATTTGGGGCGACCAGGTGCAATTAGGAAGGGTTTTTACCAACCTAATTTCAAATGCAATTAAATATAATCATGAAGGTGGAAGTATAAAATTAGAGATTAAAGCAATGGACGACCTGATTCAGGTTATGGTTAAGGATACGGGTTTAGGTATACCCAAAAGTCAGATTGATCAAATTTTTATGCGCTTCCATCGCGCTGATAATGCACTGGAGAATAATGTAAGAGGAACTGGGATTGGCCTGATACTTTCAAAAAGGATTGTAGAACTGCACAAAGGAGCTATTTCTTGTCAGTCAGAAGAGAAAGTTGGCTCTACTTTTAAAGTAGAGTTGTTGACCGGGAGAGATCATTTCGATCCAAGTGATATTAAGGCAACAGAATCTACAGCTAGCGCGATCAACCGTTTGACCGAATCCAACGTAAAGGGAAAGAAATCTGTCCTGTTAATTGAGGATAATGAAGATCTGCTTGCTTTTCTGAAAAGATCTCTATCTCAAGATTATTTTATTATGACTGCCACCGACGGAAAAGAAGGTCTTTATAAGTTATTTGAGAATCTACCTCATTTAATTGTCTCCGATGTGATGCTTCCAAGTATGAATGGTAAGGAAATATGCCACATCGTTAAGAATGACAAAAAAACCAGTCATATTCCTGTCATCCTTTTGACAGCTTTGAGTGGAATGGATGACAAGATCGCGGGTATGGAAGTGGGAGCTGACATGTATTTGGAAAAGCCTTTCGACGTAGAGGTGGTAAAACTTGCCATTAAGAACCTCCTTAAAAGAAGTTCAATAGATCAGCAGATTAAAGCAAAAAGTCCAAATGAAAGAAAAATTCAAAATCCGGATGAGAGTTTTTTGTCTAACGTGATTGACATTATTAACGAAAACCTTATGCAGCATGACTTTTCTATAGATCAACTTTGCGATAAAGTGGGTCTTAGCCGCTCAAATTTGTTTCGCAAAATGAAATCAATCACTGGTTCATCTCCATCGGATCTCATTCAGGAAATAAAAATGAATAAGGCCAAAGAACTCTTGGCTAATGAGCCGCATGCTCGAATTGAAGACGTTGCCTATCGGACAGGCTTCAATGATCCGCGTTATTTTAGCACCCTTTTTAAAAAGCATTTCAAAAAAACGCCAAGCGAGTTCCAGGCCATGCATAGCTCTGAAGGCTAAATTGGTTCATTTATAAACCATTTAGATCAAATTTTAAACTTATTCAACTTCATGCTTCAGCATTTTTGAGGTTATGAAATCAATTATTACCGCCTTATTTTCAATCACCTCTTTAGCGGTTGTACTGTATACATATAGTGTAGACTATTCCAAAGTTCTTGTTGAGGAATTGAAAGCGTTTAATTATATTATTAGTACACAGACAGTAGGAGCCAAGTATAAATTCACCAATGAGACTAATTTGGTTGAGACAGCTCGGCAAATCAAAGATATGGGTTCCAACCTGCTCAAATTCTCAATGCATCCGCGATATTGCACCGAAAACTATGATCTCCCAAAAAATGATAACATTAAATCACTGACTGATTTAGCCAACATGGAACCATCCATGAAAACGGTGCTAAATATGGATTTCAAATACTATCACATTTGGGTTTACGGATTCTCACAATATTCACCAGAGCCAGAAGGTCAAAAAAATGATACAACGCAAATAAAATTCATTGGAGGTTATCCAGACAAATACGAGAAGGCTTTGTATCAAGAGCTTTATGATTTCACTAAATATTTATTGATGACTTACAAAGGATCTGGTAAAACTTTTTATCTGGGTCATTGGGAAGGGGATTGGCATTTGAGGTGGGATTATGATCGAACAAAACCAGCTGATTCGGCAACTTTGCAAGGCATGATCAAATGGGAGAGAATACGCCAAAAGGCTATTGACGATGCTAAAGCTGACCATCAGACGGAGGGTATAGAGGTATATAATTACATCGAAGTAAACCTGGTCAAAAAGTCGATAGAGCAACCTCATTCTATTACCGTTACGAATAGTATCATTTCAAATGTTAATCCTGACTACGTGTCTTATTCTTCTTATGATGCCACCAATCCATACAAATCAGAAAAAGAGTTAAATAGCAAGTTAAAAGAAGCCCTTGATTATATTGAGGCGAAACTGGAACCCAAAGTATCTTTACCCAAGGGTAAAAGGGTATGGATTGGTGAATATGGTAATCCTTCAATTAAGTTTAACGACGAAGATCAGGACTTGAGATCAAAATGGACCATCAAAGCAGGTTTGGAATGGGGATCGCCTTTTATACTCTATTGGGAGATGTATAACAATGAAGTCAATCAAAATACAAAAAAACACGTCGGTTACTGGCTTATAAACAATCAGGGTAAGAAACAAAAAATTTGGCATACGCATAATGAATTTTATAAGGACGCAAGAAGCTACCTGACCGATTATTATAAGAAGAATAACGCGATTCCGGATTTCGATGAATTCAGACAGGCGGCCGTTAAATTTCCTTCGTTAAAGGAGTGAAAAAATTAGAGAAAATTAAAGTAATTATAACACGACAACAATTGACTAAAATATGAAAACCGTTATCCTCTACTTAATCTTATTTATTCCAATAGTGTCGTTTTCACAAGAAATTATGGT
>CALBPF010000240.1 GCA_937899105.1 uncultured Flammeovirgaceae bacterium
ATATTTATTTATGCAAGATTCAAGAATCTTAATAAATCTTAATAAAGATTAATGAATACTTGATTTCTTAAAAGCAAGTTTGATATCAATAAATGATTAACTTGATCCCTAATTCTTAAACTTTTGATCATTCAAGAAATAATTCATGGTCATACTAAGCCACAATCTAACATTATGAGGATAGCTATTTCGATTTTATTTGTATTCATGCTTAACTTATTTGCTTCAGCCCAAGAACTGAAAATAGGAATGATAATTGACACTGAAAGTAATCAGGAGCGTATTGGGGCATTGAAAAATGCACTTGTCGCAGAAGTTCAAAAAACAATAGGATCTTCCACTAAGGTTTCTATTGCAGACCAAGACATTGCGCCCATTAATTGGAATGCCGAAGCGGCCGTAAGTTCGTATTCGGATCTATCACAACGATGTGATATTATTGTTTTGGTTGGAGTGTTAAGCACTAAAACTATATTGAATAGCGGGCCATTATCAACACCTACATTAGCCATTGGTATTACTAACATAGAGCTTCAGGAAATTCCCATAACCCCGGACGGAACATCAGGAGTAAGTAATTTCTCTTATGTCCTCACTTCAAGGGATATAGAAAATGAACTTACTAATTTTTACGAGCTCGTCAAGTTTAAGAAACTCGCGATTATCTTACATGATAAAAATCCGCTTATTATTAATCAAGAAAAAGCAAATGCAAAACTTCAGGAAATGTCCGAAAAATTTAATGCTGAAATCAATCTGGTACTGGCAGGTGAGAACATAGCGCAATCACTTCAAGCTATACCTGAGGGCACCGATGCGGCGCTCGTAGCCTCCATCTATGAATTTGACGATGTTCAGATTGAATCAATCGCTGAAATTCTGATTGAACAAAAAATTCCTTCCTACACCTTAAGAAAAGATTATGTTTCCATGGGCATCTTGGCTTCTGTAACAGCAGACGATGGGTATGGTTCGTTGATTCGAAAGCTTGCAATCATGATAGATGAAATAGGCCTGGGATCGGCAGTAAAAGATCTTTCCGTAACACTTGACAACAAAAATCAATTGTTTCTTAATTTGGAAACAAGTCGTAAAATAGGTTATTCTCCATCTTTTCAAAGTTTATTTACTGCCAATCTTATCAATAGTGATTTTGGCGATGAGGAGGTTTCTACCTATGGTTTGAATCAGTTAATAGGGAAAGCTCTGGAAGTGAATTTAGGTATCAAAATCTCTCAGAAAGATATCGAATTGGTAGAGCAGGATGTAAAAACAGCAAATTCCGACTATTTACCAACTTTAACGGGAACCTTGGACTATACTCAAATTAATGAAGGGTCGACAAGTGAACTCATTGGTCAATCTGAACAAACCACAACGGAATCATTGGAACTTAGTCAAGTGATCTATTCTGAAGATGTTTCAGCTAATATTGGCATCCAGAAATATCTGCTTGAGGCGCAGAAATACGCAACACAACAAGAAATTAATGATGTTATTTTGGGTGTCTATGAAGCTTATTTTGATGTGTTGCTGGCCCAATCAAATATTGAGATTCAACGTGAGAATCTTGAACTTTTGAAAAAAAATCTTGAATTAGCTCAATTGAGGCGAGATATAGGTTCGACGAATAGTTCAGATGTCTACAGATGGGAATCCGAAGTCGCGGAATCTACGCAAGATCTTATTGAAGACCAATCGAATTTAATAGTAGCGAAAATAAATTTGAATGTATTTATGAACAATACACTCGGTGAAGAATTCAACGTGGAAGACGTACCACTTGAAGGAGAATTATACAATTTTTTTGAAAATAATCCTGTAGCCGCAGATATCGCAGGGCCGGATGATGTCCAAAGGGCGTCATTTTTTTTTATTGAGGAAGCCATAAGAAATTATCCGCTAAGACAAGAATTTAAGGCTAATATCTCGGCTACTGAAAGGCAGCTGAAAGGAAACAAAAGAGCCTACTACACACCAACACTTTCTTTAGGAGCTTCTCAAAGCGAGATACTTGATCGATCCGGAGCGGGTTCTGAAGAAACAGAAATGAGTAACTTTTTTGATTCGAATTGGTCTGTAGGGCTCAATTTATCGTATCCGCTATTTGATGGAAATCGAAGACGCTATGATATCCAAACCTCTAAAATTCAATTACAACAACTTGAGTTAGGTTTAAATGACTTTGATAATACGTTGAAATTTAATGTAAAGAACGCAATCATCAATGTGGTTACAAGCAGAACTAACATCGATTTTTCGAGGATATCAGCGGACAATTCATGGAGAAACTTTCTTATTATACAAGATAAGTATAGGCAGGGAACCGTCGCTGTAATCGATCTTTTTGATGCTCAAAATACAGCGCTGGAAACTAAATTAAGTTTCAACAATTCTGTATATAATTATCTAGTAGCTTTTGTTACTCTTGAAAACAATATTGGTTCGTATAGTATGCTCTCTTCTCCCGAAGAAATCGCGGGAGTAACGGAGAGGTATCAAGAATTCTTGGCAAACTATGATAATTAAACTTAAGTGCGAATACTGGCAACAGGCATTTCTAAATTGAAAAACACACTAATCATGAAAACTAATTTACCTAATCATCTTGCATCCGTAATCATTTTACTCGTGGCCATGAGTTGTAGCAGCAAAACGGTAGAAGAAGTAAGAATAAGGCCAGTTAAATACGAGGAGATCTCACTTCGTGGGGGACTTCAAAAAAGAACATTCACCGGAACAGCTCAGTCCGGAACAGAGACCAATCTTAGTTTTCGCTTAAGTGGTCTTATTACCATGTTAGACGCGGATGTTGGAGACCGCGTACAAAAAGGTAAGCTCTTAGGCAGACTGGATATGAAAGACGTAGAGCTTACCTATCAAAAGGCAAAAGCCAACGTTCAAAGCACACAAATTGAAATGCAGAATACAAAATCTGACCTGGAAAGGACCAAAGAGTTGTACCAGTCTCAAAGCGCTTCGCTTGACGATTACGAAGATGCTAAAACAGCTTTTGCGAATGCGCAAACTTCTTATGAAACGGCAGTTAAGGAACTGGGGCTGACAGAGTCGGAATTTGAATATTCTCGAATTAGAGCCCCTTTAACAGGTGTAATTTCTTCAGTGGAGTCTGAGGTTAATGAGTATATTAATGCAGGACAGACCATTGTGGTCATGGATGCTGAGGATGCTAACATTGAAATAAGTGTAGGTGTGCCGGAAAGTTTCATCTCGATGATAACTAATGGACAAAAAGCTGAAGTAGAAATTAATGACAACGTGATTACAGGATCAGTAACAGAAGTTGGTTATTCTTCCTCCGGCGCCGGCGTATATCCTGTGGTCATTAAGTTAGATGAAAATAACAGTAATTTAAGACCTGGCATGCCTGCATCCGCCACACTTACCTTTGGATCAGCGGATACCGAACCGGTCCTTACCGTACCCGTCTATGCAGTGGGTGAAGATGAAAAAGGGAATTATGTATTCGCCTTAAAAGGAACAGATGACCCAGAAGTTTTTTTGGCAACAAAACAGACGATAGAAGTTGGAGAATTGACCACAAATGGATTTAAGATAGTGAATGGTCTAACGCAAGGGGAGAAAATTGCAGCGGCGGGATTACATATTCTTTTAGATGGTCAGAAAGTTAAACTCTTGAATTAAGATGAATTTAGCGCAATTAGCAATTGAAAAGAATCGAATCACATCTTTGATTCTTGTCACTATTCTGTTATTGGGAGTGGTATTGTACATGTCGCTCTCAAAGGACAGTTTTCCTCCTTACACGGTAAGAAACGCAAACGTGATAAGTGTTTGGTCAGGCGCTGCGCCGGAGCGGGTTGAACTCTTAGTTAGCAAAAAAGTAGAAGAAAAAGTACAGGAGCTTCCTGAACTGAAAGAGGTAACCAGTACGTCAAGAACCGGGATGTCGATTGTGGCGGTTGAACTAAAAGAGACCGTTGGTCCGGAAGATATGCAGGAGGTTTGGGATAAGCTTAGAAGAAAACTAAACGAAATTGATGGTCTACCTGACGGAGTAGTTCCATTTCTCGACGATAACGAAATTGGCGATGTATATGGTATTGTCATTGGGCTTACAAGCGATGGATATAGCTATGAAGAATTGAAGGATTATGCTGATGATATCCAGGATGATTTAATTGCCTTGAATGATTCAAAAAGAGTGATTATTGGCGGAGATCAGGATGAAAGAATATTTGTAGATTTTGATGATGCACGACTTAGAGAATTTGGTATAACTACTAGCCAATTGTCCGAGTTGATTTCTGCTACCAATATTTTGAGTTCTGGTGGTGAGATCAATGTGTATGATGAGCGATTGGTATTGGAGCCAACAGGAAATTTTGATTCTGTTCAAGAAATAGAAGAAATGTTGGTGCCTGTGGGCAGCCAAGGCGATGTCGTAAGTCTTCAGGATATAACAACGGTGACCCGAGGTTACATTACACCTGCCGAACAAATAGTTAAAGTTAATGGTCAGAATGCGCTTTCTATTCATGTATCATTAAAATCGGACGCAAATATTCTAACACTGGGAGAAGATGTCCTATCATTAATGGATCGATGGGAAGAGCGACTGCCCGTGGGTATTGAGGTAACTTACCTTTCTAGACTAGATATTTTCATACAAAGAAAGATCGATGAATTTATGGAGAACCTCTTTCAGTCAGTCACCATAGTAGCTGCAGTTATGCTAATTTTCCTCGGGTTTAGGACAGGATTGATCATTTCCAGTTTAATCCCTTTGGTTATTCTTGCCACCTTTTTCATGATGGGGTCCTTTACTATAGGAATCAACCAGGTGTCGCTAGCAGCATTGATTATGGCTTTGGGTATGATGGTAGATAATGGAATAGTAGTGGCAGAGACTATTATGGTAAAGCTAGAAGAGGGAATAGAGAAGAAGAAAGCAGCTATTGACGCCTGTTCCGAATTATTTGTTCCATTATTGATTTCTACCTTAACTACTTCTGTTGCCTTTTCGGCTTTCTATCTGGCAGAAACCATAATGGGTGATATTGTGGGGCCACTTTTTCTTGTTATATCCATCGCTTTAATTTCGTCGTGGCTGATCTCCTTGACTATCATTATATTGTTCTGTTATATATTCTTGAAAGTTAAATCTGCGGATGCTAAACCTTCAGTTGTTGATAAGATAATTGCGACTATGAAAAATGGGTACGAGAGTTTGATTTTATCTGCATTGAAGAGTAAAGTAATAGTCTTACTAGGCATTTTTGGGGCCTGTGTTTTGGCAATCTACGCCTTCGGTAAAATTCCTTTTGTATTCATGGAAGATAGTGATCGAAATATGATTACGGCTGACATTAACCTACTTCAAGGAACAAAAATAGAGCGGACCTCCGAAGTGATTGATCAAATCGATAAATACATCCAAGAAGAACTATGGGTTGATGGACCAAAGCAATTAGAAAGGGGAATTGTTTCCTGGTCCTCATATATTGGAGAAGGGCCTGAGTCCTATGATCAGGGATATCAACCTGATGAGGCGAATTCGAATTACGGTCACATTTTAATTAATACTACGCACGGCGATGATAATCAGGAGATGATCAATAAACTTGACGACTATTGTTTTTCAAACTTTCCTGATTCTGATATTAAAGTCAGTTCCTTAGCTGTTGGGCCAGGTAGTACTCCTGTAGAAATTAAAGTGTCAGGCGATGATCCTGATGAATTAGCAAGGATCTCCGAATCCATTAAGCTTAAATTATTGAGTTACCCGACTACCAAAAATGTGAAAGACGATTGGGGCCCCAAAACTAAAAAATTCGAAATAGAAATCAATCAAACAAGAGCGCGTCAGGCAGGGGTATCCAATAGTGATATTGCCACTTCTTTAGAAACAGTGCTGAGTGGTGTTGAAACAGGTCGGTTCAGAGAGGAAGATGAGTCAATTCCTATTAACATGCGTAGTGAAGAAAGCCAGCAATTAAGTTTAGAAGATGTTGAGGCGCTCAATGTATACGTACAAAGTACTGGTGAGAGTGTTCCGATTTTACAGGTAGCTCGTGTTAAACCGGTGTGGGGTTACTCGAAAATTAAGAGATACAACATTGACAGAACCATTACCGCTGAGTCTGAATTACAAGAGGGGGGTAATGCAAGTGAAATACTTGCTGATATAACTCCCTGGTTAGAAGAACAGAAAAAAACATGGCCACCTTATTACGAGTACGAGTTTGCAGGAGATCAAAAAGATACTGCTGAAAACATGGGTTCTGTTGCTAAGTATCTTCCATTAGCAGGCTTTGGAATATTACTGCTGCTGATGTTACAGTTTAACTCTTACAGAAAAATGACAATGGTTGCCTTAACCATTCCCCTGGCCTTAACCGGTGTTGCGGCAGGTCTTTTAATTTTTCAACAAAATTTTGGCTTCATGCCATTTTTAGGAGTAATTTCTTTAGCAGGTATTATTATTAACAATGCTATCGTACTTGTGGATAGAATAGAAGTAGAACAGAATAAATACCAACGAACAGAGAAAGATTCGGTTATTACGGCATGTTTGCAACGATTTAGGCCCATTGTCTTAGCAACTGCGACAACTGTTTTGGGAATGATACCACTCTATTTAGGGGGTGGGCCAATGTGGGAAGGTTTAGCGGTTGTAATAATGATAGGTTTGTTATTTGGCACAATCATAACATTGTTCTTTATACCTGCTTTTTATAGCTTGGTTTTTAAATTGAATTATAAGAACTATACATATAATGTAGATAATGCATCATAAAATTCCACTTATGATGCAAGAAATGTATAAGAATAGATTTTATATTTTTTTGGCGACCCAAATAGCAATTCTGTTTGGGTCTCTTTTTTTTCCGGTACAATTATTTGAAGTAACAATTCAACCTGTTCTTCTAATGCTGAATATTGGCGCTGGTATCCTGCTCATATCGAGTAATAAGAGGCTTACGTGGTTTTTTATTATCCTCTTTGCTGCATCGGCAGTCGTGTTTGGGAGTGTTATGTTAACGAGAACGCATCAGGATACGTTTTTTCTGAGATTGCCTATTTATTTTATATTTTATACGGTTGTTACATTCAACATTATAAGACAAGTATGGTGGGCCAATTTTGTAAACCAAAATGTTGTAATGGGTTTGATATCTGGATACATTTCATTGGGTCTTTTAGGATTTTTCTTATTTATGTCTATTGAGCTTGCCCATCCGGGGGCATTTCAAGGGAATTTATTAGACAGTGATCAACTTGAAATAAGGACCGATGCAATGATGTACTACGCCTATATTACGTTGTTGACAATAGGATATGGTGAAATAGTTCCAGTTGTGCCGGTGGCTCAAAAAGCGGCAATTCTTGTTGGTTTAATTGGTCAATTTTACATGGTAATCATAACTGCCGTAGTGATTGAAAAATACATCAGACATTCTAAGCGTGAGTAATGTTATTTGAAGATTTTTGAATAACAGCAGGTTTTAAAATGACCGGAAGGCTTATGTTCAGTACTCTAACTTAGGGCATCTTTGATAATTGCTTTCTGTCTATGAAATCGCATTTCAGCGTCATCCAGACATTTTCTGATGGTTTTATAGATATGTACTAACCTCAAAACAAGCAGTTTTAGTTAGTTTTTGAGGTTTTAAGTAAGGTTTTCATTTTCTTTTGCTCGCCCAAAAGAAAACGAAACAAAAGAAAAGGGCGCCACGAATAAAGTCCATTCTCCCCGCAAAACGCTCAGAACCAACCCCTTATGCTTGCCTACCCACAAGCCCTGAATGAACCGCGCTATTGGTGGACAAGCTCCCCGCCGTGCCTTGAAGAATTTTCAAGTGAGCCCTAACTTACAATGGTAGTAGTCTTCAATGATCAAGTCTACCCTAAGTTGTGGCGCT
>CALBPF010000241.1 GCA_937899105.1 uncultured Flammeovirgaceae bacterium
CCCTCTGGAATAATTTGGTATCTTAAATACCAGATGCTCATGCTGGGCACACACAGATGCTAAAAATGAATATGCGAACTGAGCATTTGGATACTGAACCGGAAACATCAAATTTTGACTTAACTAGCAATTGGGGCGCATACTCATTTTAGCTGGCCGTTAGGTTTCATGCCGTGACTTAGACCACCCACCGCACATTTTAGCACATTTGGTTTTTGCCACTGCCACTCTAACCCTGAAAAAACCAAAAGAGCTAAAATTTCCTTCCCCTCTTTTCTGCAACCGACAGAAACACTTAACCTCATTTATAACTTGCAAGGAAGCAGACAAAAACCTTTCTTACAGGATATGGAATCAGGTAAACCCACAGGCGAACAACTCGAACTCTACAAGTCTCTTTTCAGAGTAAGGGAAGATTTATTTGCTATTCGGTGGGAAAAAGGCAATAAGAAGGGGTACTTCCCGGCCTATCACTTTGATCCGTACATGTACAAGTTGCACAGAATGAAGGGTGGCACCTTGGCCAATTACCCCGATAAAACTTACCTAAAGCTCGACAATTCTCAGCTTACAAAGCACATTTTGGGAGAAAAACATATTGGTGGATATCCATTGTTGGAAGATAACTCCAGTTGGTTCATTGCTGCCGATTTTGATGGATCAAAATGGAAAGAGGAAAGTTTAAAATTCCTTCAGGAATGCAATAGAAATAACATAGATGCCTATTTGGAAAGATCTCAATCCGGTAATGGTGCACATGTTTGGATTTTCTTTGATCAGAGCTATCCTGCAATAAGGAGTAGAAAAGTAATCACTCAGTTACTTCAAGAAATAGGCATATTCAGTGTCTTTGACATAACTTCCAGCTTTTATCGCCTATTCCCAAATCAAGATTTTCATTCGGGTAAAGGACTTGGGAACTTGATCGCCCTGCCTCTTAACGGTAAATCGCTACAAAAAGGAAACAGTTGTTTTATTGATCCCAAAAACTATGAGCCTTTTAAAAATCAATGGCAGTTTCTAACCAAAGTAAAAAAGGTGGATGCCTCAGAACTTGATTCTATTTATGAAATTCAAGAGAAAACAAAACTAAAAAACGATTCTTCAGCCTCATTGTCTGGCTGGTTAGAAATCAATTTGGACAACCAACTACATCTGAAAAGAAGTACCCTAAACCCCGAGGTAATATCCTTTCTTAGGGAAGAACTGAATATTGCCAATTCTGAATTTTTCATCAAGAAGAAATCAGGAAAGAACACATGGAACACCAAGCGCTATTTTAAGCTGATTGAAGATCAAGAATTTGAGGTAATTATCCCAAGAGGGCTTACCGGAAGACTTCTAAAACACCTCAAATCGAACAAGATTGATTATCAATTGGATGATTTGAGGAAGAAAAAGCAAGACGCAATCTTCCAATCGAACATTCATCCGCTAACGCATCAACATGCAGCGATTGAAGCCACTCACAAGAAGGATTTCGGCATCATCGTAGCTCCTCCCGGTTCCGGTAAGACCGTCATTGGTTTGAAGATCATCGCTGCGAAACAACAACCTGCTCTCATTGTGGTGCACCGGAAGCAAATCGCTGATCAGTGGGTTGAGCGGATTCAAGCATTTCTGAATATCCCTAAGACAGATATTGGAATGATAGGTTCCGGTAAATCAAAAGTGGGCAAACAAATCACTGTTGCCATGATCCAAAGTCTGGCAAAGAAGATTCAAAATGAACCTGAAATTACTAATCACTTTGGCACCCTGGTAGTAGATGAATGTCATCACATCCCTGCTGAAACATTCGCTAATACAATTTCTAAGCTCAAAACCTACTATCAATATGCCACCCCATTCCGAAAGTACTCGGATGGTAAGTTGATTTTTGTCTATTTAGGGGAAGTCATTGCTGAAATTAAACCCTCAGAGATTGAATCCTTCAAGAGGACAAGAATCATTCTTCGAAACACTGATTTTGAGTTTCCATTCAATCCGAAAACTGACGCATTCGAGACACTCTCAAAAGTATTGGTTCATGACACGGCCAGAAATAAATTGATCCTGAATGACATAATTTCTGAGTTAAAAAACGGCCAAAAGTGTATAGTCATTACCGAAAGGAAGGAACATATTGAGACATTGAATCAACTGCTGAAACAGAACTATGAGCCAGTAACGCTATCAGGAGATCATACTCAAAAGGAGCGTGATACAAAATGGAATAGACTTAGAAATGGTGACTATCAGGTTTTAATCACAACTGGTCAATTCTTTGGTGAAGGAACTGATTTGCAGAATGCCACAAGACTATTTCTGGTCTATCCGTTTTCGTTTAAAGGGAAACTGATCCAATACATAGGTCGGGTACAGCGATCGGAAGTCACTCCAGTTATCTACGATTACCACGATCACTAAATAGATTATCTGCACAGGCTCTTTCAGAAAAGGAACGTTCACTATCGCCATTTGGATAGACAAGCCTCATTATTTGATGATTCTGTGGAACAAACCCCCAGCCCTAAAGACCTAATCATAGGTAGGGAAATTCAAGTATCAATTGCCGAACTGGATTTTCAATATGGATTGGCGGCATTTAAATATATGATTCGGGAAATAAATATGGAGTTAGATTTTGAAATAGAGCATTTGAATATCCGACCGGAATTTGATGTTTTGAAGTCCTATTTCTCAAAAATTCTAAATTCAAAAACTATCTCTATTCATATTCATGCAGAATTTCAAGATCACCTACTCGTGGCACAAAATGCTACATCAGATGATCTGTTAAGAATCAACAAAGAGGTAATTGATAGCGTAAAATTTCGATTCATTGAAAAAAGACTTCTTTCAAAGAAAAGGTCAGAGGATGTAAATCAAGGGCTTACTGGCCTTTCTAAAACCGAAGGTCTTAGTGATCTATACGATTCTGAAGAAGAGCTTTTGGAAGACATTTTGAAAAACCAACAGGTAAAACATTTTCGTCAACTCGAATACTTGGCATCCAGGCACGAAAGGATTATTCTGAAATTGCGTTTTGTTCTCTCGCCATTCTCTTTCGTGTTTCTTATTGCCGGAAATGAATGCTATCATCTTGTCCTCGAAACGCTGGACACAGAAGAAGCTACTTATATCTGGCATATGGATAAAGATCTCAGATCATTGAAGAATAAACTTGGTGAAATTGACAAGGATATCGAAACTATACGAAACAAAGGCAGGCAGTTCTTTCTGGAACAGGAGCCCATCGAATTTAGTCGTGTACTGCATGATTACTCAGACGATAGAAAGGGATTCGTGATTTGGAAGGATCAATTGGAAGAACGAATGATATGAAACCATATCAAAAGACCTTATTTTTGACCAAACAGGACAAGAATTATTTTGACTAATGAATTTAGGGCAACATGTACGTCAATTAAGAGAGCAAAAAGGCTTGCTGCTGAGAGAAGTAGCAGCTCATCTGAAGATAGATACGGCCATGATCAGTAAAATAGAGCGAGGGGAAAAGTCGTGCAAGCGGGAACATATTGTAAGACTTGCTGGTATACTGGATTGTTCGGAAAGTGAGCTGATATCAATCTGGCTTGCAGATAAGGTATTGGAGATAGTCCGTGGTGAAGAAGACGCTTTCAGCGCTCTAAAAATTGTACAAAAAGAATTGAGTCATGGAACAAATTAAAAATATATTTGAGCATGGCAGCACTTGGCTAAGAGCTGATTTCCATCTTCATACCAGAGCGGACAAGGAGTTTGATAGGGCTTATAATGGACCGGAAAATGATTTCTGCAACCAATTCGTTCAGCGTTTAATTGATCATGAAATAGGAATCGGTGTAATCACTAATCACAATAAATTTGATAAAAATGAATTTGCTGCTTTAAAGAAGAAAGCCAGGAAAAACGGAATTGGTTTATTTCCAGGAGTTGAATTCTCTTTGAAAGAAGGCATTCATATTCTCATTGTATTTGATGAAAAATGGTATCAAGGTGAAAATAATCAGATATCAGAGTTTCTGAGTAAGGCCTTTTATGGAATATCCAATCACAGCAATCCTCCTTATCCCAACTCAAAACTTGATTTGGAAGAAACAGTGTTAGCGCTGGATGAAATTGGTCATGACTATTTCATCATTATGGCCCATGTTGATGATGGGAATGGCCTTTTTAAAGTTTTGGAAAAAAGGACTTTGGAATCGTTCATCAGTCAAGAGGCCTTCAAAAAAGTATTGGCGATTCAAAAAAAGGTTAGTGATGAGAACTTCAATCGATTATCAGAAGTTTCAATGAGAGATATTGCGTGTGTCGAAGGCTCGGACAATGCTCATGCTGGTATAGAAGGAATCGGTTCAAGCAAACGAGTTACTTACATGAAAGTAGGTGATTTTAGCTTTGAGGCTCTAAAATATGCATTGACCGATCACGAATACAGAGTCCGCCCGAAAGAAAAGCCTAAGGTTAAAAATTCTTACATAAAATCAATTGTCTTTGAAGGTGGACTTCTAGATGGTAAATCCATCAGTTTTTCACCAGAACTCAATAATTTCATTGGTATACGTGGCAGTGGGAAATCGTCTATCCTTGAAATCCTCAGATATACACTTGGAATCTCTCTAAACAATCAGACCTCTGACTACCAGTATAAAAATGGCTTAGTCGAACATGTAATTAGGTCTGGGGGTAAAATCATTCTTTATCTGGTTAATGAACACGAAGAGGAATATCGGATTGAAAAGATTTATGGACAGAAAGAGAACATTTATAAATATGAGGTTCTACAACATAACATTTCAATAGATGCTTTCTTTAAAAGGCCTGTTTATTTTGGTCAGAAAGACCTTTCCAATAAAGAGTCAGATTTTGAGGCAGACCTTATCCACCGTTTAATAGGGAGTAAGCTTAAATCCATAAAAGCAGAAATAAAAAGCAAGCAAAATGAGATTGAGCACACAATCCTTGAAATCAATAAGCTGAAGGATTTGGCTGAAGTAAAGACATCTGCGGAAAAAACAATCATCGATAATGAGCACAAACTAAAGACTTATGCAGAACAGGGAGTAGAACAAAAACTCAAACAGCAAACAGAGTTTGAAAGTGATAAAGGTCGTTTGAAGCAGTACGAAGCAAAATTAGAATTCTTTGCGAACGACCTACAAGAGTTGGCAAGTCAGTCACTCACTTTTGAATCTGAGCTAAAAGGTTCGGAACTCACTAAAGAGGAATACGATTTGGCCAATCAACTTATAAAGGAGTTTATTCAGCAAACCCAAAAGTTTTCTGAAATTTCGGTTGATACAACCAAAATATATGAACGTTTCCGAGCGGTACTTTCCAAAATTCATAAGAAAGAAGAGAGTCTAAAGGAAGAATTTGCAAAGATTAAGAGAGAAATCAATTTACCTACATTAAGCCCTGATAATTTCTTAAATCTCAACAGGCAAATTCAAACTGCCAAGATGAAGCTGAAGGAAGTGGAAAAGTCTGAGGCTAAAAAGAAAATATTGAATGAAACACTTAATAAAAGGCTTACGGAGCTAAATGATCTTTGGCTTAAAGAATATCGCCAGTTGGAAGCGGAAGTGAATAAAATCAATAGCGCAGAAACTAAGCTAACCATTGAAATCAAGTTCAAAGGTAATAGAGAGAAATTCAATGATAAACTTAAACAGATTTCAAAAGGGGCCAATATCTACAAAACAACTTATCCCGAGATTAGTGAGAGGTATGTAGATTTTATTGAAATATATAGAAACCCATCTCCCTTGGATGAACTATTGAACCAGAATCAATTTGTTGACTTTCAACGAAGGTTTAATGAACAATTACCCGAACTACTCACCTATAAAGTTGAAAATGAGGTTACCATCAAATACAATGGTAAGCCTTTAAAGGATCATTCCTTGGGTCAACGTGCTTCGGCATTGATTCTGTTTTTACTGGCACAAAAGGAAAATGATATACTAATCATAGACCAGCCGGAAGATGATTTAGACAATCAAACTATTTATAAAGATGTGATTCAAGAAATCAGGAATCTAAAAGGTGAAATGCAATTCATTTTTGCAACCCACAATGCCAATATTCCGGTATTGGGTGATAGTGAAAAGGTGATTGCCTGCGATTACATTGAAAACGAAGAAATAGACTTACAAATAGGGACAATTGACGATCATCAAATTCAAAAAAGAATTGTTGATGTGATGGAGGGAGGAACCCGGGCTTTCAATCTTAGAAAGCAGATTTATAACATTTGGAATGTGGAAGAATAATGGATGCATTAGAATTATTAGATATTGTAAGCTCAGGAGAAACAAGTAAGGTTCAGTTTAAGGAGAAATGGACAAATCAAGAGGGTATTGCTGCTGAGATGATTGCTTTTAGCAACTCTATTGGAGGTATGTTGTTGCTTGGCGTTGAGGACAAGACAGGCGAGATTAAAGGCTTAACCAATGAAGAAATAAGAGATTATAATCTTCGAATTGGGAATATTGCGACCGATCTAATTAACACTCCAATCTATGTAACGACTGAAATAGTAACCATAGATAATGGTGATAGCAGGAAAGTCCTTGTTATTCATGTTTCAGAAGGAATTAATAAACCATACAAGGATAATAGAGCTTCAATTTGGATTAAACAAGGTTCAGATAAACGCAGGGTAACAGATAATGCAGAAATTCTAAGACTTTTCCAGAAAAGTGGAAATCTTTTAGCTGATGAGATGGAAGTATTTGATACATCCATTGATGACATTAACAGAAAAGTTTTTGAAGAGTATTTTATTTCTGAGTTTAAGATCTCTTTCGAAGAAAAAGAACTGACTTATGAGCAAGCTCTGAAGGCCAAAAAGATTTTTAGAAATGAACGAGTAACAATTGCGGGGCTCCTTTTTTTTGCAAACGATCCACAATCTTTCAAACCAGCTTATACAGTTAAAGCGGTCTCTTTTTTTGGAAACGCTATTTCCGGCAATCAATACAGAAGTAAGCCCGAAGACTTCAGGGGAACTCTACCAGAAATTTTCAAACAAGGGATGGGTTTTTTGAAATCAAATCTTAAGGCAACTCAAAAGGAAGAAGAGTTCAATTCTAGAGGCAAACTGGAAATCTCAGAAATTGCACTCACTGAATTATTTCAGAACGCCTTGATTCATAGAGATTATCTAAAGAATTCACCAATAAGGTTGTTTGTTTTTGATGATAGAGTTGAGATAATCAGCCCTGGATCATTACCAAATAGCTTAACAATTGAAGAGATTAAGTATGGGAACCCTGTTATTAGGAATAATCAGATTGCAGCATTCGGATCACACACAATGCCATATAGTGGATTAGGGTCTGGTATCAGCCGAGCTCTTTCTGAACAACCGAATGTAGAGCTGATCAACGAAATTGAAGGAGAACAATTCAAAGTAATCATCCCAAACATTGTAACAAGTTACCACGGGAACAGTGATGAGCCATACACATTGCCAGGTCACACAATCAACCCTCCAACCCAAAACCTGCCAAAGAGTATGGCTGCTCCACCGCACCAGACGAACTAACATGAACGTAGAAACAGTACGTAGAAAAATGCACGAAAGCCCAATCGAGTAGACGGCTCCACCAGTGAAAGCTGATGGAGTGCGCCTCTCACACCACCGTACGTACGGGTCGCGTATACGGCGGTTCATCCAGCATAGAATAACCGCTCTTTACACCAGTTATCCCTTTCCACTACTTCTAAGATAAGGCCGCCCATGGCTCCCAATCAAATTTTCATTTCACCAGATGTTCAGCCTTTCACTACCTTGTGAGACCTCCGATGTTTTATCGGCTCATTACCAGTAGCTACTATGGCCTCTGCTGACTTCTCAGAAATCAACTCGTGATATCAGAGACCTCCCCAGGTAAGGGCATATTCCTTCCCCCAATATCCAC
>CALBPF010000242.1 GCA_937899105.1 uncultured Flammeovirgaceae bacterium
TATTGGCAATTGTAACGTTTTTAACCCTGGTTGCAATATTAGTGGAGGAGTTAGAATAGGTTCGTGCAATCTTTTTGGAACTAATTCAACGGTTTTACAGAATGTAGCCGTAGGTGACTACAATACATTAGGAGCTTCGTCATTGGCAAATAAGACCATTAATGACAACAGTGTCATGATCGGTGTCCCCGCTAAACCACTAATATAATGAGTGTCATTATTATTGCAGAGGCGGGAGTAAATCATAATGGCGACATCGATAAGGCTTTGAAACTTGTCAAAGTAGCTGCTGATGCCGGAGCTGACTTTGTTAAGTTCCAGACGTTTAAGACTGAATTAAATATTTCTAAGGCTGCTGAAAAGGCCAATTACCAAAAGAAAGGTGCTGGAATTGATGAAAGTCAGTTTGAGATGGTCAAAAGGATGGAGTTGACCTATAACCAGTTCATTAGAATAAGCAAAGAATGCTTGAAACATAATATCAGTTTTCTTTCAACAGCTTTTGATAATCCTAGTATTGACTTTATTGATTCCCTCAATCCGGAATTTTTCAAAATACCATCAGGTGAAGTAACAAATAAATTATATCTGAGGTATATAGCAGGGAAAAAACGACCTGTAGTCTTGTCGACAGGAATGTCTAATTTGCAAGAGGTAAAGGAGGCTGTTGCTGAATTAGAAAAAGGGGGACTTTTACGGAAACAGGTGACAGTTTTACATTGTAACACAGAATACCCTACACCAATGAAGGATGTTAATTTAAAGGCAATGCTTCAGATTGGAGATGAGCTTGGCGTAGAAGTGGGATATTCTGACCATACTTTAGGAATTGAAGTTCCAATAGCTGCGGTAGCACTGGGAGCATGCATAATAGAGAAACATTTTACTTTAGATAGAAACCTTAAAGGACCAGATCATAGCGCATCACTTGAACCATCTGAATTAAAGTCTATGATTAGGGCTATTAGAAATGTTGAAATGGCTATTTCAGGTTCAGGAATGAAAGAGACAACCAAAAGTGAAAAGATTAATATTGATATCGCAAGGAAGAGTTTGTTTACTTCCAAGCCAATTCGTAGAGATACACGCCTAACCCAAGGTGATTTAATTGCTCTTCGACCAGGAGATGGTATCTCTCCCATGCGGATTGATGAACTAATTGGTAAAAAAGTGAAGTCAGACTTACCAGGGTATCATAAATTGTCTATGCAAGATTTGTTATGAAGCGTATTGCTATTGTTACCGGTTCTCGGGCGGAGTTTGGGCTTCTATATTGGATAATAAAAAAAATAAATGACGACAGTGATTTTGAGCTTCACTTGTTAGTAACCGGGATGCATCTTTCCTCCGAATTTGGACTAACTTATACAGATATTGAGGAAAGTGGTTTTAAAGTATCCAAAAAAATAGAAATCTTATTGTCTTCAGATACGTCCGTAGGTATTTCAAAATCTATTGGATTAGGTGTAATTTCTTTCTCAGAGTGCTATGAGCAGCTAAGTCCTGATATTTTACTTGTTTTAGGAGATCGATTTGAAATTTTTGCTGCATCAATTGCCGCTATGGTTGCAAGGATTCCTATAGCTCATATACATGGCGGAGAGTCTACAGAGGGCGCTATTGACGAATCTATTCGCCACTCTATTTCAAAAATGTCACATTTACATTTTGCGGCCACCGAAACGTATAGGCAAAGAATAATTCAACTGGGGGAAGATCCTGAAAGGGTATTTAATGTCGGCAGTCCTGCACTTGATAATATCTCTAACCTTAAATTATTGAGTAAAGAAGAATTTGAAGAGTCGCTTAACTTCAAACTGGCTAAGGTGAATGCCTTGGTCACTTTTCATCCGATTACACTTGAAAAAAAAGCAACACAACAGCATTTTAATGAACTATTAAATTCAATATCTGGATTTCCTGAACTTTCTGTAATTTTTACGAAGCCCAATGCCGATACAGAAGGTAGAGTTATAATCAAGATGATTGATGATTTTGTAAAGTCAAACCCTCAAAAATATTGTGGTTTTGTATCTCTTGGGCAGCTTAGATATCTATCTGCCCTGCAATATGTTGATTTTGTATTGGGTAATTCTTCAAGTGGACTAAGAGAAGTTCCTGTATTTGGGATACCAACAATTAACATCGGAGATAGACAAAAGGGACGTATAATGCCCCAATCTGTTATTAATTGTGAACCACTTGCTTCATCAGTAACTAGTGCTATAAATCGTGCTCTAGATAGCAAATTCTTAGATAAAATATCGAATATTCAAAGCCCTTATGGTACCGGAGGTTCCTCAGAGAAAATAGTAGAGATTTTAAGGAATACAGATTTAAATCAACTATTAAAGAAGAAGTTTTATGATCTGGAATAAGAAGAATCTGAGTATTCAACTGATAATAGTAAGTGAGAATAATACAAGGTTTATTAACAATAAATTATCTTGAGAGATTACAAAGAACATCTTATTGTTAAAGGTTCTGCCTTAAAAATTGCTTTGGCTCAACTGGATAAATTGGCCAGTGATGCCATATTATTTGTTGTTGATGAGGAGAAAGTATTAAGAGGTAGTCTGACTGATGGTGACGTCAGAAGAGGTTTAATTAGAGGACTAACTACGGATGATATTGTGGATAGTTTTATTCAGCCTGATCCGAAGTACATCCAAAAATCTAACTACTCATTTGATAAGATAATAGAATTAAGAGAGAAGAGGTTTAAAGTTGTGCCAGTGCTGGATGAAGGAAGACGGGTTGTTAGTGTCGTTAATTTTGTCCACCAGAATTCATACTTGCCTATTGATGCTGTCGTAATGGCCGGCGGCAGGGGCGAAAGGCTTCGTCCACTTACAGACACCACTCCTAAACCACTTTTAAAGGTTGGAAATAAGGCCATCATGGAGCACAACATGAACAGGCTGATCCGATTCGGCATTGATGATTTTTGGGTATCGGTAAGGTATCTGTCCGATCAAATCATTGAATATTTTGGGAATGGACGATCTAAAGGGGTTAGTATAGAATATTTGCATGAGGAAGAACCTTTAGGTACCATTGGTGCAGTAGCCCAAATTAAAAATTTGAAACATGATACTGTTCTCATCACGAATTCAGATTTATTAACAAACCTGGATTATGAAGACTTTTATTTGAGTTTTATAAAAGAAGAAGCTGACCTTTCTGTGGTTACCATACCCTATGATATAAAAGTTCCTTATGCCGTACTAGAAACCTCAAATGGGGTTATTAATAGTTTCAAAGAAAAACCTACCTATACCTACTACGCCAACGGTGGTATTTACCTAGTTAAGGCGGATTTGCTCCGTGATATACCAAAAGATACCTTTTTTGATGCAACTGATTTCCTGGAAAGATTGATTGAGTCTGGTAAAAAGGTTCACTCATATGTACTTAGGGGCTACTGGCTTGACATTGGTAGACCAAGTGATTATGACAAAGCTCAGGAAGATATAAAGCATATCAAACTTTGAGATGGATCCAATAGTTGTTATCCCGGCTAGAGCTGGTTCCAAAGGATTACCAGGAAAAAATACCAAACGCTTGGCTGGTAAGCCCCTGGTTCAATATACGATAGAAGCCGCGCTAGAATTATTTGATGAAAAAAATATTTTGGTCAGCACAAATGATGATGAGGTCATCAATGTTGCCCAGAGCCTTGGTATAACTGTTCCTTTTAAACGACCGGAATATCTTTGCACTGATAATGCAACGACCCAGGATGTTTTGAATCACGCTTTGCAATTCTTTGAAAAAAACGTTTATTCACCGAACGCGCTCATTTTATTGCAACCTACATCACCCTTCAGAACGGCAAAAAATATACGAGAAGCACTTAACCTTTTCAAGAAATCAATTGATATGGTGGTTTCGGTTAAAGAGACCCAGTCTACCCCTTATTATGTTTTATTTGAAGAGAATAAATATGGATACCTCGAGAAGTCCAAGAAAGGAAATTTTTCAAGACGCCAAGATTGCCCTAAAGTTTGGGAGTATAATGGCGCAATTTATATTGTCAATGTAAGTAGTTTGAAAACATCAACTTTGGGAACGTTTACAAGGATAAGGAAGTATGTGATGAATCAAGTGGCCTCCATTGACATAGATAATGAGCTTGATTGGTTGATGGCCGAATCTATAATGCTGAATAGAAGTTAGGTTGAAGAAAACTATAGAGGCAATAAAAACACTTAACTCCTTGGAAAGAGACCATAATTGTCTTTTTCCAAAGGTGTTTAATTTTTGCACATATCCAATAATTCGAATAGAATTAATTTGGGGCATATCATATGATGAGGGACGACTTGATAATTCAACATTGACAATGCAAACTTCAAAAGTTAAATCCTTAATCAGGATGATCTTTGAGTTCGTGTATATTTTTGGAATAATACTCTGGTATAAAGGGATAGAATCTCTTTATATGAGTAAATCAACGTATAGGTCCAAAGTAAGTGATATATGGTATGACCGCGTTTGTGATCCCATAAAGGAAGAGGCAACAAAGTCTATCTCGCTAGAGACGGCGAGCAAATTGTCCTATTTAAAGCCCAGGTTAGATCCACGTACTTTTGAGGTACAATACCTGTTTATTATGCTTCAAAAGGTGGGTACATTTATTAGTAGGTTTAAAACAAGGAGAAAGGCCGTATTCATTAAAGAATATACTGCTTTACTTGAGAAGTTGCCTGACTCCATGAGCAAAATTAAGCGGATACAACCCGAAAGGGTCTATTCAAAGGTTTGTCGTATTAAACTTCTGAGCTACTTC
>CALBPF010000243.1 GCA_937899105.1 uncultured Flammeovirgaceae bacterium
GCGCTATTCGTGGACAAGCTCCCCTCCTTGACCTAAAGAATTTTCAAGTGAGTCCGATGTATTACTTCTTATAAAATAGTCTTTATCTGAATTATACTCTCATACTTTCTTAAATTATAACCTCGTCATCCCCTTCGTCTCACTCCCGTAGCACAGAATTGGGAGAGTTTGGATTTACTTGTTACCACATATTTCTTAATCTCATAAGCCTGCGGATTGGTTTTGTATGTGCATCTTTCTTATGGCTGTGAATGGTAGCTATATAGCGCCTACCTTCTGGTAGAAAATTAAAATTTATCGTAGAGGTTCTGGCAGTTTCGTCGTTAGTCCGCTCCATAAAAACCAATTCTCACTTCCTTTTTCCATCCTGGTGTAGGTGACGAAATCATCCGGTTCAGCCTCTAATACTTTTGTGTCATCCCCATCAATTCCTACATCTTTAATGAACGGGAAGGCATTCAAAAACTTCCCATACGTCTTAGGTAGATCTGCTACCATTTGAAGCGGGCTGTACATAGTAATGTAATGTGCCAGCTACTGAGCCAGCGTAGAGTTCACGTGTGCTAAATGTACCTCCATTTCATCATAATGATTCCTTTTTTTCGTTTCACCCCAAACCGGTTCTCAGATCTCGTCAAAAGAGCTATTCTTGGTTTCTTTTATACTAAATCCTGTCATCAGATCAGCCGAATCCTTAAGATCCAACTCTAGTGAACTTTCAGTGATTACCGCATTCTTGTTAAGTAGCAAAACCATCTTTTAATTCGAGGAAAAGTGAAAATTTCCATTAGGTGACTTTTGCTCCTGGGCCTTAGCGTTGAATAAACTAAGAAAGCAGATTAGATAGACCAGTATATTTTTCATGGAGTTATACATTCCCGAAACGTTATTATACACTATTTTCTAATCCAGCATTTAATGGATATAAAAAAGCCCTGACGGTACCGTCAGGGCTTCTGTCTGAGTAATACTTAGTTTTACTTTACATCAATAACTTCATTGAATGACTTACCAGCGGTTCTCGCTACCACAGTATATCTGCCTCTATCAAATTTTGAAAGGTCATACTGCTTCATTATTACCAAGTCTTCAGCAAGTTCTTCAGTAAAAATTTCCTCATTCCGATCATTCAACACACTGATCTCGAGAGTTTCATTGGTTTTATTAAAGAATGAAATCCCGAGAACGTTGTCTTTTTCAACGATTTGAGGCTTGAAGAATTCTTTCTTAGCGTTAAGATCAACAGAAAGTCCTTCAGAAGATAGTTCAACAGACCAAGTGTTAATTCTTGTGTCCTCATCTACTTCAAGAGTGTATGAACCAACCGGTAAGGCTGTAAGATCATACAATTTTGAGTACTTATCTTTACTTAACAATACTTCTTTATATAATGTATTGCCACTGATATCTTTTAAAGACACGACTACGGCAGGTGCATTTACTTCATTAATAAACAACGTAAATTCTTTATTACCTGCTGCGCTCACCTTTACAAAGGGCTCAGATCCCATAGCGAATGTTGACACTCCCATCAACATCATTGCTACGACTACTCCGGTACGAATGATTTTTTTCATTGCTCTAGAATTTGTTTTTAATTATGAGACAAAGCTATGCGGTTCTTGAATGCCGTTACTACTCTATAATTCTCAACTTCATGTGGTATATTAACGTTAATATTAAATTAACATTGGCCTTGTGATAATTTAGAACATGTTTTCGTTAAATTTGTAGAAATCTTTAAGTTAATAACAGATGATAAAGACAAAAGAAAAGGCAGGGAATATGAGACTTAAAGGAGCTCCGACTTTTGAAAAGATTGATCCGGGTTTTGGAAACTCAATTAAGGTAAGGCAATACGCAGACCCTTGCCGTGATAAACAACCGTACTGGCACATCCATCCTGAAATGGAATTAATATATGTTAACGGAGGGTCGGGTAAGAGGCATATAGGAAATCAGCTCTCTTATTATAAGAATGGTGATTTATTGTTAATCGGCTCGAATCTTCCTCACTATGGTTTTACAGATCGATTGACAAGAAACAAATCTGAAACCATTGTTCAGATGAAAGAAGATTTTCTCGGACCTCATTTTTTTGATGTACCCGAGATGATTGCTGTGAAGAAACTATTACAAAGAGCAAAACAAGGAATAGCTTTCACTGGAAAAACAAAAAGTAAGGTAGGTCAGAAATTAGAAAAACTTCCAAAACACGACCCGTTTGACAGGCTATTGAAAATATTAGCCATCTTAAAAGAGTTGGCTAAGTCTGAGGAGTATACTGTATTAAATGTAGACGGATATGCGATGGAGATTGAGCCCAGGGATAGTAAGCGTATTAATAAAGTATATGATTTTGTGAGAGATAATTTTCAAAGGCAGATCTCTTTGGATGAGATTGCTGATGTAGTAAGTATGACAGAGCCGGCATTTTGCAGATATTTCAAGAAATTGTCAGGTAAAACTTTTACGCAATTTGTAAACGAGTATCGCCTGGTTCACGCTTCAAAGCTTCTGTCCGAGCGGCCTGATAATATTACGGACATTTGTTTTGAATGCGGGTTCAATAATTTTTCACATTTTAATAAATTATTCAAAGCCTTTACCGGAAAGAGTCCGTCTCGTTACAGAAACGAAATGACCACTATTGTAAAGTAAATGAGCTTTGGTACGCTTTACTTAATTCCTACTTCAATCTCAGAAGGAGAAGTAGCTGGTATACCCGAACAGGTACGCACCCGGTTAAAAAGACTGGATTACTTTCTTGTTGAGAACGTAAGAACAGCTCGAAGATATATTAGTAGCTTAAAGTTAGGACTTACAATAGAAGAGCTTGATTTTCAGGAATTGAGTAAAAAAACCTCTAACGCCCAGGTGGAGCGCCTTATGATGCCTGTTATGGAAGGCAAGAGTGCAGGTATACTGTCAGAGTCTGGTTGTCCCGGTGTTGCTGATCCTGGTGCAAGAGCCGTTGAGTTTGCTCATAAACGTGGCATCAAGGTGGTTCCATTAGTTGGACCATCATCTATTTTACTGGCGCTGATGGCTTCCGGACTTAACGGACAGAAATTTGCATTTCACGGATACCTACCAATAAAGACGCCAGAACTGCAGCAGGTGATAAAAAGCCTTGAACGATCTTCCGTAAAAGAAGGCTATGCCCACATTTTTATTGAAACGCCCTACAGGAATAACCAGCTTCTGGAAAATCTAAGTAAGATCGCTCATCCTGAAACAATGCTATGTGTAGCTAAAGACTTGACTGGGCCGGCGCAGTTTATCAAAACCCTGCCATTAAAAATATGGAAAAAGGAAGAGGTTGACCTTCATAAAATACCTTGTATCTTTATTTTACAAGCCGCCTTAGTCTCTTAGCCTTTTTCTTCGTGCAGACTTTCAATAATAGAATCATAACTATACCTTTGTGCGCTAAAATTACGACATAGACAAATACTTATGCCATATTTATTCACTTCAGAATCAGTGTCCGAAGGACATCCGGACAAAGTAGCAGATCAAATTTCTGACGCGTTAATTGATAACTTTTTAGCCTTTGATAAGAAATCCAAAGTAGCATGCGAAACATTAGTTACAACGGGTCTTACCGTATTGAGTGGCGAGGTAAAATCAGACGCTTACTTGGATGTTCAAAAAATTGCTCGAGATGTCATCAACGATATTGGCTATGTGAAAGGGGAATATATGTTTGATGGCAACTCGTGTGGTGTTATTTCAGCCATTCATGAGCAGTCGCCTGACATTAACCAAGGAGTAGATCGATCAAGCCCTGAAGAGCAGGGAGCCGGTGATCAGGGGATGATGTTCGGTTATGCTACAAATGAAACTGAAAATCACATGCCGTTGGCTTTGGATCTTTCGCATAAGATACTCATAGAACTTTCTAAGCTAAGAAAAGAAAACAAAGATATTACTTACTTGCGCCCTGATGCTAAATCACAGGTCACAATCGAGTATTCCGATAATGATGAGCCTCAACGCATTGATGCTATTGTCGTTTCCACGCAGCATGACGATTTTGATATGGAAGAGGCCATGCTTAAAAAGATCAAAGAAGATATTATAGATATTTTAATCCCGAGAGTGATAAGCCAGCTGAAGCCGGAATTACAGCAACTTTTTAATGATGATATTAAATACCATATCAATCCTACAGGAAAGTTTGTAATTGGTGGACCTCATGGAGATACGGGTCTTACAGGCAGGAAAATTATCGTTGATACATATGGTGGAAAAGGCGCTCATGGCGGGGGAGCGTTTTCGGGCAAGGATCCTTCTAAAGTTGATCGTTCTGCGGCTTATGCTACCAGACATATTGCTAAAAATATGGTGGCTGCCGGTGTTGCTGACGAAATCTTAATTCAAGTGTCCTATGCAATTGGCGTTGTAGAACCCATGGGGATATTTGTAAATACCTACGGCAAAGCAAATGTGGATTTCAACGATGGAGAAATAGCTGCTAAGGTTGCTGAAATTTTTGATATGCGACCTTACAGCATCGAACAGCGCCTGAAATTAAGAAATCCGATTTATGCTGAAGCTGCAGCCTACGGTCATATGGGAAGAGAAAATGAAGTAGTAAGCAAAAAATTCACATCTGCGGATGGAACAATCAAAGAACTTGAAGTAGAATTATTTCCTTGGGAGAAACTTGACTATGTAGACAAAGTGAAGAATAGTTTTAATCTATAAAAAAAGGGGCTTTTAAGCCCCTTTTTTGTTTAAAGTCACTAGTTAATACGCAGCCTTCTTCATTTTAAATTTTTTAATCTGTCTTCGCAGTGCATCGGTGGCCATGTCTGCAGCTTTTTCAAATGAAACCGCCTGTTCTTTTGCAAACAGTTGATCACCTGGAATATTGAGCTTTATTTCTACAGTCTTATTTTCAATATTATCATTATTCAACCTGAGAAAAACTTCTCCATCTACCATCCTGTCGTAGAATGTCTCCAACTTATCTACTTTCTTTTGAATAAAATCTAACAGCTTCTGATCGGCATCAAAGTGAATGGAGTGCATTTGTAACTTCATAATCTATAAGTTTAAATAGTGATAAATATATTAAGCTTTGGGGTGAGCCTGGTCAAATGTAGCTTTTAGTTTATCCATTGAATTGTGGGTATAAACTTGTGTAGCTGCTAAGCTGGAATGTCCCAGCAAATCTTTGACCGCGTTTAACTCAGCGCCCTTATTAAGGAGATGCGTAGCGAACGTATGCCTGAGCACATGTGGACTGCGTTTCTCGATTGTTGTAAATAAATTAAGATACTTTTTAACGGTTCTGTAAATCAACATTGGATAACACTGATCACCTGTTTCTGTAACGATAAGAAATTCGTCATCATTTTTTGAAATTGATCTTTTCTTTGAATTTTTATACCCGTCAATGACAGCCATCATACTTTTTGAAAGTGGTATGATCCTCTCCTTATTTCTCTTACCTATTACCTTAATGGTGTTATTAACAAGGTTAATATTATTTTCCTTCAGGTTTATTATTTCAGAAAGTCTCGTGCCAGTACTATATAATAGCTCAAGAATCAATTTGTCTCGCCAACCTGTAAAGGTATCCTCAAAGACAGCGTTATCCAGAAGATGGTTAATGGTATTTTCATTCAAAAACTGAGGAAGTTTTTTTGACGTTTTAAGCGCCATTACCTTCCTCATTGGATCCACGCTTATTACTTCTTGTTTTAAAAGGAATTTATAAAAGCTACGTAGGCAAGCCGTTTTTCGATTTACGGACCGTGAATCAAGCCCTTGATCCACCAGTGAAACCATCCAACTCCTGACCATGGCATGGTTGGCTTCCTGCAAACTATGAACTTCAAAATCTGAGAGAAGAAAAGCGCTAAACTGGCTTAAGTCATTTCGATACGATTTTATCGTATGAACACTATATCGCTTTTCAAACTGAAGGTATTTTAGGAAAGTTTCCTGCATAAAAAAAGTATTGACCGACTTAACACGATCAATACTAATTTAATGATTTTGGTAGGAAACTACAGATAGATTAGTAGTTTTCTTCAGCGTATTTAGACTGACGATATTTTGCTTTGATGATTTCAGCTCTACGAGCAACCGAAGGCTTTTCGAAAGCTGTTCTCGAACGAAGCTCTCTGAGAACACCTGTCTTTTCGAATTTCTTCTTAAATCTTTTAAGCGCCTTATCTATTGATTCGTTTTCCTTAACGTTGATAACTATCATTGTTCAATCCTTTCAAATGGAGTGCAAATTTAGAATACTCCCTTTAAAAATCAAAAATATATGAGAATTAAACTTACTTTAATATCGCCCTGGAAATGACTAATTTCTGAATTTCAGAAGTGCCCTCTCCTATGGTACAAAGTTTTGCGTCCCTGTAATATTTCTCCACAGGGTAGTCTTTCGTAAAACCGTATCCGCCAAAAATTTGTACTGCTTCGTTTGCTGTTTCCACTGCCACCTCAGAGGTGTAGTACTTGGCCATAGCAGATTCTTTGTTAACGCTTTTACCTTTGTTTTTTAGGTTAGCCGCCTGATGTGTTAGCAATCTAGAAGCTTCGATTTTTGTAGCCATATCAGCTAGTTTAAATGAAATGGCTTGAAATTTGGAAATTGACTGATTAAATTGTTCGCGCTCTTTAGAATACTGCACAGCAGCCTCGTAGGCGCCCTGTGCAATTCCAAGCCCAAGAGCAGCGATTGATATTCTTCCGCCATCCAGCACCTTTAAAGACTGGACAAAGCCTTCACCAACTTTCCCCAGAATATTCTTTTTAGGTACTCTGCAATCTTCAAAGATCATCTCTGCAGTTTCAGAACAGCGCATTCCCAGTTTATTCTCTTTTCTTCCACCATAAAACCCAGGTGTGCCTCGTTCCACTATAAAAGCGGTCATACCATGACTATCTCCGACCTCTCCGGTTCTGGCAATTACTACCGCTACATCCCCTGAAATGCCATGGGTGATAAAATTTTTCGCTCCATTCAAGATATAAAAGTCTCCATCCTCAGTAGCAATAGTTTTCATGTTGCCTGCATCAGACCCTGTGTTAGGTTCAGTAAGCCCCCATGCGCCTATCCAATCCGCTGTAGCAAGTTTGGGAAGGTATTTTGATTTTTGCTCTTCATTTCCGAATTGTAAGATGTGTCCTGTACATAAGGAATTATGAGCGGCCATACTCAGACCTATTGAACCATCAATCTTGGACAGTTCTTCTATGGCAGTAACATATTCATGGTAGCCAAATCCCGAACCACCATACTCTTGGGGTACTAGAACGCCCATAAGACCCAACTCGCCCAACTTCTTGAACACCTGTATAGGGAATTCTTGTGATTCATCCCATTCCATCATATGCGGTTTGATTTCACGATCGCCAAAATCACGAATCATTTGTGCTATCATCACCTGATTTTCATTCTCATCAAAACCAAAAGAGGTTTGATTTTCTTCTAATACTACTTCCATGTTTTTATTGCAAACGTTTCCGGCAAATATAATTACAATACCCGAACGAATGTTAGTTTGGTTAAAATTTGATTTAATAAATAACCTCAGTTTTCTAGGTTATTTTATTTTATTTTTAACCCGCTTTTATTCAACCACAAATTAATTACGCTTATGAAAATTGCTGTTGTTGGGACCGGTTATGTAGGATTAGTTACCGGAACATGCTTTGCAGAAACAGGTAATAATGTTACGTGCATAGATATAGATGAGGATAAGGTTAAGAGCCTGCAAAATGGGAAAGTAACAATTTATGAACCTGGCCTTGAAGTTATTTTTGAGAGGAACATAGATCAGGACAGATTGCACTTTACTACCGATTTAGCAGAAGGAATCAAAGGAGCTAAAATCATCTTCCTGGCGTTGCCTACTCCCCCTGGTGAAGATGGTTCTGCAGATTTAAAATACATTTTGAAAGTTGCGGAGGACTTAGGACCACTACTTGAGGACTATACTGTAATTGTGGATAAAAGCACTGTTCCGGTAGGTACGGCAGAAAAGGTACGAGATAAAATTGGCGCCGGTACGAATATCGAGTTTGACGTAGTTTCCAACCCTGAGTTTTTGAGAGAAGGCGTGGCGCTTGAGGATTTTATGAAGCCTGACCGTGTAGTAATTGGTACGGAGTCTGAGAAAGCCAAACAAATGATGAATACTTTATATGCACCGCTAGTAAGACAAGGTAACCCCATCATTTTCATGGACGAAAAGTCAGCTGAGCTTACGAAGTACGCGGCCAACTCTTTTCTTGCCACTAAGATCACTTTTATGAATGAAATAGCTAATATGTGTGAATTACTTGGCGCTGATGTAGATGCGGTAAGAAAAGGTGTTGGTACAGATAGTCGGATTGGAAAACGATTTCTTTTTGCAGGAATTGGATATGGTGGGAGCTGTTTTCCTAAGGACGTGCAAGCCTTGGCAAAATCAGCTAATGAAGTAGATTATAATTTTAGGATACTAAAGTCGGTAATGGATGTAAACGAGGATCAGAAAATAAAAATGATACCTCGTATCAAGGCTTACTTTAATGGTGACCTCAAAGACAAGACCATTGCGCTGTGGGGTTTAGCATTCAAACCTTACACTGATGATATAAGGGAGGCCCCTGCATTGTATAATATTGATAAGTTAACAAAAGCCGGAGCTAAAGTTAAGTGCTACGACCCTGAGGCGATGGAAAATGTAAAAAAATCGATTGGTGATAAAGTGACGTTCTGCCATGATGCATATGAGGCTACGGATGGGGCTGATGCATTATTGATTGCAACTGAGTGGCCGGTATTCAGAACGCCTGACTTTGATCGTATTAAGGTCGGCCTGACTAATCCGGTAATCTTTGACGGAAGAAATCTTTACTCACTAGATGATATTGATAGACTAGGTTTTACGTATTTCAGTATAGGTAGAGCAACAATCAATGGTTAAAAAGAAAGTCCTTATTACAGGAGCTGCGGGGTTTTTAGGCTCTCATTTGTGTGATCGCTTCATAAAGGAAGGCTTCCATGTATTAGGCATGGATAATCTTATTACCGGTTCTTTAAAGAATATTGAACATCTGTTCAAATTGAAAGAATTTGAGTTTTATCATCATGATGTATCCAACTTTGTGCACGTTTCTGGTGACTTGGACTATATTCTTCACTTTGCTTCGCCAGCCAGTCCCATTGATTATCTTAAGATCCCTATACAAACGTTAAAGGTAGGTTCTTTAGGTACTCATAACCTGTTAGGCCTAGCTAAGTCAAAAGCGGCAAGAATGTTAATTGCTTCTACTTCAGAAGTGTATGGCGATCCAAGTGTGCATCCACAAACTGAGGAGTATTACGGAAATGTTAACTGCGTGGGCCCTCGTGGGGTTTATGACGAGGCTAAGCGATTTCAAGAAGCTATGACCATGGCCTACCACACTTATCATGGTGTTGAAACCCGCATAGTGAGGATATTTAATACTTACGGACCCAGAATGCGGCTAAATGACGGGAGAGTGTTACCCGCTTTTATAGGCCAGGCTCTAAGAGGAGAAGATCTGACAGTTTTTGGAGATGGAAGTCAAACACGATCTTTTTGCTATGTAGACGACCTAGTTGAGGGAATCTACAGGCTTTTATTGAGTGATTACGTTAGTCCCGTAAACATTGGTAACCCGGATGAGATTACGATCAAGGAGTTTGCCGATGAGATAATTAAACTTACTGGGACTACACAAAAAGTGGTTTATAAGCCCTTGCCAAAAGATGACCCTATGCAGAGGCAACCTAATATTGATAAGGCCAGAGAAATTCTGGATTGGGAACCTGAAGTATCAAGAGCTGAAGGGCTCAAGATCACCTACGAGTATTTTAAGTCGTTATCCAGTGAAGAACTTTTTCAAAAAGATCACAACGATTTCGAAGGTTACATTAAAAAATAGAAAGGGGCTGGACAGCTCCAGGCCCCTTTGATCAACAACCCACTCGCCTAAGCGCCTTCATATTCGTCTAAATCAATAATTATTGTAATACCGGGGACAGTGATTGTCAGTATATTATCGCAGGTTCCCTCGCCAAAATCAACTACAGCAGATTCGTCATTGACGGTGAATTTTTGAACACCTGAGGTGAAAATATCTGATTCGCATGAAAGGTCATATACCAGAGTTTCCACTACCTCTGAGAGGAATTGATCACCGGAATTATTTGAGCCATTCACATTATGTACTCTTACAATGTACTGTTGCTCATTGGCCAGCGCCTCACCATTGGCTATTACGTTTTCTACTGTTCCATTGGTGTAGTCCAACCGGATGTCTAGGGCATAAGCCTCAAGGTAATCGTAACCGTCCTCAGGATTCCAGGCGAAATGCCCTTCATAAGATCCGTTAACAGTATACGACTCCTCATCCTCAGATCCACCTGTAGGCACCTCAGAAAAGTTCTCGAATTCAACTTTTAGCGTACCTGTGGAATCTGTTTCGTACCCCGTGAATGTTACTACACCCTTTATGAGCATGTCGTCGTCCACACAACCTTCTTCGCCGAAATCCAAGATCACACTATAGCTGCCATCGGGATTTTCCTTGATGGTGACCAGTGCACACGTGTCATCGTCGTTAGATCTGCCGTTGACTGATTTACTTTTGGTGCGTCCCAAGTTAGATAGTTTGTTAAACCCAAACTCTTCAAAGTTTCCATATACACCTCCTATTCCTGTAAGAGAATTGAGGCCTCCCTGAAGAAGTATCTGCTGAGCGGTTTGATCTACGATTTCATCGTTTTGATTCGGTTGTACAGACTCCTCTGATTCGCACGAGAAGAATGCAATCGCTGCCAAAGTAATCATTGACAGTACGTTTTTCAATTTAGTTTTCATAGCCATATTCATTTTGTTATACATTTTGTTCTTTATAGATTTTGATTTGGTGAGCGTTTACAATCTGATAGTTAAGGCCCATTGGCAGACACACTATTTTCATAGTTTCGTCAATGTCCTGATTTGTGAAAAAGCCTGTATAGCGCCTGCTCACATCGATTTGTTGAAAGGACAGTCTGACGTTATATTGTCGTTCAATGGTTGCAAAGACTTTGTGCAGGGGTTCAGCTTCAAAGTAGAATTCTCCCTTTTGCCATCCGAGTGTTTTCGCCTGTTCGAATGATCTGACATGTAGGTTACCATTGATGTTGCTTGTCTCTAATCCGGCCGTCAGTATCTTGGTATCTCGATGATCAGCATATTCCACTCGAACTCTGCCGCTTGAGCAGCTGACCTGGTAATCATTTTTACGGGCATAGATATTGAAACTAGTGCCCAACACTCGTGTAGCTCCTTGTGTACTATGTACAGCAAAAGCGCTGCCTTTTTGTATTTGAAAAAACCCTTCTCCTTCAAACTGCAATGATCGAGAAGCTCTCCAGGAAAGTTTATTATAGGCCAATGTGCTTTCGGCATTCAGTAGAACTTTCGAATTGTCTGGTAGAGTGACTTCAAGTTGTTGGGCCCTGGCAGTAACTACCTTTACATCCTGGCCTTTATAGAACAAATATGAGCTGCTTGCTACAAGTACCACGCTGGCCGCTACTTTTAACCAGCTGCTGAACTGGCTTACCTTAGTCTCTGTTGTAAGCTGCGAAGAAACCTCAAACCAAACCTGTCCGGCAGTTTTTGTAGCCGGGACCTTAATTCTAGCCGCGAGATCTTTTATTCGCTGATTTAACTCGGTATAGTTTGTCTGCTCGCTCATTCATTACTTTTCAATGAATGGTACAAGCCAGGTATGGCATCACCCTACCCAAGCTGCTAAAAAAAATTAGACCTATTATTTAGTAAATTGATTTACAGACACTTAGAAAGTGAAATTTGCAAAAATTGAGGGGGTGAAATCGATCAGGACCAGATCTCTGTAGGTAATATCAGGTTGATTTGTGGTGCCTAAGGTGGCCTGAAGGTCAGCAACGTTCAGGTTTCGGGTTTTTATATTTTTTCGACCGTATACATTAAATACGGATATACCCACTTGGCCTTTGTTATTGCCCCAGTTAAAGTCGTAGGCGGCAGACAAATCAAGCCGATGATAATCCGGCAGACGACCGGCGTTTGTATTTGTTTTTACCACGGCAAAGTCAGTAACCCTGCCAATATCATCCGTCAAATAACCCACTTCAAATTCCGTATATGGTCGGCCACTACCATAAATCCACGATGATGAAAAATGCCATTTACCGGTGTTGAACATATTTATCAACTTGAATTCGTGTCTGCGATCTTGCAATGTGGAATAGTACTCACCATTGTTCACCTGATCAAATGCCTGCTCAGACTTTGCCCATGAGTAAGCCACCCATCCTTTGTATTTTCCAATTTCTTTTTGAACAAGAAAATCAAGTCCTCGCATCCGGCCGCTTCCATTCACCAAAAAGTCAACATCGTCTAATTCATCTGAATTAAAGAATGGGACAAGATTAAATTCAACTAAGCCGTTCAGGTCTTTAACATAACCTTCAACGTCCACTAAAAAGCCGTTGAATTGATACGTAAAACCGGCAATAATATGATCGGACTCAACCACCGGGGCTCCATCAAAATTAGAAAATACCCAGAAGTTTTGGTTGCCTTGATACGGATCGTCGTATACAATTTGATTCACAAATTGGTGATATTTACCCACGGCAGCTTTCAAGTTTAATTTTTCCGTGGCCTTGAAATTAAGGCTAAACCTTGGCTCATTGTAGTACTGGTCATTGATTTCATGATAGTTGAGCCGTACACCTAATGAGGCCGA
>CALBPF010000244.1 GCA_937899105.1 uncultured Flammeovirgaceae bacterium
GGTAGTGCAGCTACACATCACAGAAACCTCAACGCTACAGAAGCCATAGTAAGCAGCGTTGTTCTTTATGTGCTTAGGCTATTAGTGAAAGAAGATCTGCCTCTCAACGAAGGATTGTTTGAAAATGTTGAGATCATAAATCCAACCGGTCTATTGAATCCGGACTTTAACCAAACAGCGCTGCCGGCCGTGGTAGGCGGCAATACCGAAGTAAGCCAGCGGCTGACCGATACATTGCTAAAAGCTTTAGGGTTAGCCGCATGTAGCCAGGGCACCATGAACAACCTACTGTTTGGAAATGAAAGCTTCGGCTATTACGAAACCATCTGTGGAGGTAGCGGGGCAGGTGAAAGTTTTCATGGTCATGATGCTATTCACCAGCACATGACTAATACAAAAATTACTGATCCGGAAATCATTGAACACCGTTATCCGGTGCGTGTAGAGAAATTTGCTGTTCGTAAGGACTCCGGTGGACAGGGCAGGTTCAACGGTGGCAATGGTATAATCCGCTCTTTTACCTTTCTTGACGACCTCCAACTGACGTTACTCACACAACATCGTAAGGAAGCGCCCTACGGAATGCATGGCGGTGAAGATGGCAAAATTGGCGAACAATATCTCGAACAATCGGAAGAGCGTACAGGTCTCAAGGGCATGGCCAATGTAGAGGTGAAAAAAGGGGATAAACTTACCATAAAAACCCCGGGAGGCGGAGGTTGGGGTTCAGGGCTAGTTTAGTCATACATGATAACGAAACTATTCTTCGCTTTTTAAATAAAATACTCCCTTTAGCCTGGCTTCTTCCCAAGGTCGCTGAGCCTTTTTAGATTTTCGTTCAACCTCATTTCTAGTATTTATAAATACATCTTCAATGCGCTGGGGGATTTTAATTTGCTTAATGAGCTCACCAGTGAACAAACCATTATCTTCGGTTCCGTCAGACGCAACACTACCTGGTTCGGTAGCATATGCTATTAACATACCTGACGGCGGACTAATTCTCGCGAGTCCATCTCCTCCTCTTGTACCCTTAGGAAACGGATTACTTCTACAGGCATCTAGTATGACTACATTGAGGCTACTCCCATTTAATATATCCATAGACTTTAACACATGGGAAACTTCAAGACTTTGTAATTTGATATCATCCGGGCTGCTGATTTTGGCATCAACAGGTATGAGGTAATTCTCGCCATTAATTTCTACTCCATGCCCAGAGTAATAAAAAAAGGCGATATCGGCATTTTTGAGCTTTTTACTGAATTTGATTACCTCAGAGCGCATTTGTTCATAGCTGGCATCCAGTATCCTTACCGTAGAGAAGCCTATTGACTTTAACGTATTGGTCATATCAATGGCATCATTTCTGGCATTACGTAGCTTAGCCTGCTGTTTATAATCATTATTGCCTATGATTAACGCTACTTTCCTTAAATTCTGATTGTTATTTGAGGTTGACGAATTTTTACCAGAGATTGTACTAATGATTTTTTTTTTAATCGTTACCAGCTTGGATTCTTTTTCACCAGCGTTTGTTTCTAACACAAAAGGGATTTCAATCTTTTCAGAAGGTACCGCTACCTGTCGACTAAAGACTCCTTCATCATCCCATTTGGTACTCTTTCCTGCAATAGTCAACCGACTTGTATTTTTCGGCTTTTCAATAATTCCATAAATAACTACGGAGTCATCTGCAGTCACTATTTCACCTGAAATGGCCCTACTGGCAGGACTTACAATTTTGAACAATGCTTCAATAGCTTCTTTACGAGGTCGCTGAGTAAATGTGTCATTTGCCGCACCTTCTGTCGAGCCAGCGCCGTTGTTATTGTTAATAACGATTCCACCATTTGCGCGTCCATTCGTAGGTTGTCCCGCACTCAATATGGCTGCCGCTCCTATGTCTCCCACCGCATCATACTTTGCCTTCGCTACTTCCGTTGAATTGTCTAAAAGTTTAAACTGATATTCCCACCACTTATCATAGGTATCTCCTGTTTGATTTTGAATTTCTTCCTTAATGGATCGTGCCTGACTATAACAATCTGCTTCAGGGTTGATTCGAACGAGCGCATTGGCAGCGGCCTGGTAATCACGGGCTGCCATTGCTGCTTCTGCCAGATTAATATATTTTTTACAATTTAAGTTTTCTTTGCGGATATAGTACTCACGGATTCTGGTACTTGCCTGGCTATAACATCGCTGGGATATTATAGGGACAGCCCATAGCGTCTGAATCGCTGCATCGTATTTGTTAATGTTCGCAAGATTTTCTGCCTGAAGAAATATATTATCGCAATTTCGCTCATAATATACTTTAATCTTCTCTGTCGCATCGTTAAAAAACTCACTCAGTGAAGGGCTAGACGTAGGGACTTTATTAATAACATCTGTTAACGATTGTTTCTTACTACGTCCAGAACCGCGAATCTGTTTGGTGAAACTTGCAAAATAATCACCATCAACCTGGCCGATATACAAATTGAACTCTGATTCTGTGATGTATAAATTTGTGAGCCCTTCAACACGTTTTGTATCATACATCTCAATACCGGAGACAATTACAAACTGAGAATAGTCGTTGTATGATCCTACACCATTTCGAGTGAGAACCTGAAGAACCCGACTTTCTAATTTTCGCTGCTGAGATGGGTCCAATTGTAGCACACTATTTGATGCCTTATACCGAAATTTCAGATCATTTTGTTGTGCATTCAGCTGTAAACACAATGCAACGACAACGACAATCGTAAAGAAATGGCGCTTTGCTATTATCATGGCTAATCTATACTGATTTGCATGCTAGTACCTACTATCGATGTGGAAGCTGCAAGCCCTAAGTCTTCGAAAAAGGTAAAAACTTCAAACTCAAACTCATCAAGCTGATAGTTTTCCCCATATTCATTCTTTATAGGTATCCTGAAATCATCAACACTGATATTGGTTTTGGTAGAACCTTGCAGATGATAATACCCTTTATACGACTTCTTTTTTAGCCACTGACGAATAGCAAATTTAAGTGGAATACTCTTTGCTCCAACCCGCGAATCCATATTATACTCTGACTCTGCACCCAGGGTAATATTAATAGTAACAGTTCTCCCATTTTCCACAATATTTGTGAATTTTTGAATCATTATATTCAGGAAATCTTCAATACATTCTTTCGTTGCATCTTCAGCTAAAATACCCAGTTTATTAGTCTTGAAGATTCTTGATCTACCTGTCGCATTTGAGAGTGATTGTCCAGAAAAAGCATCGTACCCCTGCAATATGATTTCAACCATGCTTCCCGACTCACTTTCTGTTAGAATGTAATCCACTTCTACATAGATATCAGCGCCTGAATTTTCTACAATCAATTGTTTAATGGAGACTTGATTCTCCCCTGCCATAGCGCTCTCTCTGCTCATAGACTTGAGCTTGCCAATGAAGTCAATAGTGGTATAGTTCCTGGAATCAAAGCCCTGCTTAACTGCAGATATAGAAATCCGCTTATTAGGGTCGTCTTCAATAACCTTACGGATATCGTCACCTTCTTTAACAAAGGGTATGACCATAATGGTTGGCTGTACCGTATTTTCACTTGTATCATTCTCATCCTGGGCGACAGTGTTTTGCCAATGGACTATGCATGTTATGAAAGCCAAAATAAATACCTTTTTCATAGTCCGAATTTTCTTACTATTCCTTCTCTTTCCAATCTCTTTCTAAGCGCCCTCACATTTACTGACATATTCACAGTTACTGGCTTAATACCTTTTGCCTTTTTACCAGAAGATACCAGTACACTGTTTGGTATAAATGACATATACTCACGTTGCCCATAAAAATTCTTAAAGAAACTTTTGTGCGTCTCTTTCGCTCTTTCAGGATTTGAAATCAATCCGTCTTTAACCGGAGAATCATGATCTGCTATACCTTGGAATAAAACCATATCGACAGCCCGTCGCATAGCATCATATTTAGCATCCTCTTCAGTATTACCATAGCCTACAGACCGGAGGTTGATTAAGCTATTATTAATTATTTGACTATCGTTTCTTGAAGGAGCTCTAAGCGTAACATTAGTTACGGTTTGCTTTGTCGTACCGCATGCTGCTATTAAAAAAGCAACCGTCAGAACAACTAAAATCCTGCTAGGTTTGGTATTACATTTCATCAATTAATCGTTTTACAGAATAAATCAGAACCCCCGTTAATTTCTTTCATTAGCTGGTCTCCACCCTTTGATATTTTGGCGACAGATACTTTAGCTCCTTTGAGTTCTACTACTTTTCCCTCGGACACCGTGGTTTCAACCCTTGTCTTACTACCATCTCCGAAATCTTCAAATTCTACCCGTACGATGTTTATTTTGGTGCCTGCTGAAATGCCCTGTTGATCACCCGCCAATACATATAGCGATAATACTTTACCCTTTTTTTCTTCTATGATTTTACCTATCTGTATCTGAATAGGTAGATATTGCTTCAGAAACTTATCGGTCTCTTTTGTAATAGGCTTTTCTGTTTTTCGTAAAGCGCCTCCTTTAGTATTCGCAGCAAACAACTTGCGGTCAACAAATCCTGGTTGTATGTTGATTGTCGTACTTCCTGTTACCTCTCCGGTTTCAACGTCGACAATTCTTAAGGTGATATTTACGTAGGCTATAAAATCCGACGTCTTGGAGGCTACCGAAGTTGATTGAGAACCGGTTTTTTTATCGTATTTATCTTGTTTTTCTACCTTATTCTTAACGTTCGTTTCTTCAATGGATATCTTACTTACTTTACCGAGAAGTAAATATTTTGCACCCACCATCTTTCCCTGCTCGGCCAATGAAGTTATGTTGTTAATAAAGTTTTCCTCTTTTTGAGTTTCAGCTTCCCCCATGAGCTTATCCAGCATTTCACGCTCCAGGATGTTGAAACGTTTACTATTAATAAAAGCATTAGTTACAATGTCCTGAACAGTAGCCACGTCCTGTGGATCGATGTCAACGCCTTCAATGTAATCGAATTGCAATATTCCTAATGTTAGCTTTTCCGATTGTGGTTGAGCATATAGACTGGCCCCAAAAAAAAATCCTGTTACTATCAGGACCCTCATAGTACGTAATAATATAATTTCCATTTTGCCATGTTTAGTTTTACTATAGACTTTTTCATTTCACTTTTTTTATTTGTCACGCTGTAAGCGTTTCATTGAATCGAACTATTTGCTTTGTGGAATAATAATAGAACTCGTAATAAACAAGTTTATGTGTCTTTGTAGTAGGATGCTGCTCACCTTTTGATTAATTCATTGATCACCATCACTACTATGAGCTTATTTGCTCAAATTGTGAGCAAATATTTTCATGCTTTTTTCCCAACACTTTTATTATTTCAACCATCTCTTTTAGATCCCTTTTAATCTCTTTTATTTTCTTATCTACATCATTTTGCATTTGCAAGCCTGAATAATTATCAAGAAGATTCCGCAATTCAGTTGAAGAACCTATGCGCAGAAAGTCAAGTATTTTAACCTCTACACTCTGAGATAAAGCTTTAGGAGTTTTATGTCCTGGCCTCCCAAACAAACGCTTGACTGACGCCACACTGATATCAAGCAGCAAAGCCAACAGCTCATAGTGTTTGGACTTCCATATAGCCGTTTTTTGTAGCAGCAAATTGTAGTCGCCGCGCACTTCCCTGTTTTTGATCACGCGCTTTCGCGCTTCTTCAGTGATTAAATCCACTAATGCTTGTCTTGTTCTCTCCGAAATCATTATTTTCCCAAAGTGATTCAATCTATAGACGGCATTGTGGATCTAAATTCCCGATCATTTATAAAAATTTAATCGATGAATAAAATAACTCCTGTACAACTGTGGGATGAGTTTGTCAGAGGAAATGATCTTGCGTTTGCCCAGGTAGTGCAACACTTAAATCCAATGGTTTTTGCTTTTGTTTTAGGAAAAACCGGTGATATTCTTCTCTCCGAAGATATTGTTCAGGACACATGGCTTAAGTCTTTTGAACGGCGAGATAAGGTTCACAATGTCAGGGCGTATCTATTTACAGTGGCTAAAAACCTTATGTTGGACCATGTAAGAAAAACCAAAGGCAAAGTTTTTCAAAGTAATGAAGAAATCAGCGCCGCTATATCTCCGCAGGTTGAGCAAGATATCGAGAAAAAAGAACTAGACTCTGAACTGGAAATGCTCCTTAAAGAGCCGGACTACAGCATATGGAAGTTCCATTCCGCAGGATTCAACAACGATGAAATAGCAAAAAAATTGAAGCTGAGCAGGAAAACTGTAGCGAATAGAAAGTCTCTTGTGAAGAATAAACTAAAAAAGCTTTGGAAATGACATCTCAGGAGGAAAAGTATTGGGATCAACTTGAGGATTACTTTTACAACCGGCTTACTGCTGAGGAAGTCACTGAATTTGAAAGCTGGTTAAATACGAATTATGACGCTCAACAAACTCTTGATGGATTCAAAGCGCTACAAAAGAAATTTCCGAACGAAGATGACAAGAAAGCTTTTTTTCAGAAGCAATCAAATACCACACTGAGCAAACTGAACATTGGAAAAAAGAAGCCTATTTACCTCTATATTGCAGCTTCACTAACCGCAATTGTGGCAGTAGTAGCCTGGTTTGTTTTAGACAAAACAAACCTATCAGCGGAAACCTTGCTGGCACAGTATTCTGAGGAACACTATTCGGCTCCATTTATTACTCGAGATGAGGTAGCCTCTCTAGGCTGGGTTACCGTATACAATGATAAAAAGCATGCTGAAGTCATTAAAATTCTGAATGGAAAGACCGATTTAGAAATAAAAGAAGAGTTTTATTTATCTCTAAGTTATTTTTATACAAATCAATTTTCTGTAGCCATTGACTTACTTCAACCGATTGCGAATTCCGAAAATATATTTAACCAGCAAGCCAGGTGGTACATGTGTCTTGCTTACCTCAACATGGATAATAAGAATGAGGCCAAAAAACTTTTAATAAGAATTAATAAAACGAAAGGATACAAATACAAAGAAGCTGAAAAACTGCTACAATCTATATAAATATGCTTTTGCTCCTACGAGTAATGAAACAAATAAAAGTAGTCCTGTAATCCAGTACCATTTCTCAAAATAATTAGTTTCCAAATATATTGGCTCATCATTACCAACTAATACAAAACCCGCCCAAAAATTAGGATGGCGCTTTAGGGGGTCTGCTTGGTTTTCCAGATAAGTGAGTTTAGCCTGGCGTAATGCTTCCGCCTTATACATACCTTTTGCGAGGTTTTCGTAGAAACTACCTACAATTTCAGGAGTAGTTTCGTCAGGTATTTTCCATGGGGTCATTATCACAGATTTTGCTCCAGCGCTAAGAAATGAAGAAGCTAGACTGATGATTCCTTCTCCACTGAAGTACTTTCCAACCCCGGTATTGCAAGCGCTAAGAAAAACTAGATTACTTCTAACAGGGCTTCTGAGAATCTCATAGGCTTTGATGGATTGGTTATTATAAACTAATATCTCCGATATAAGAGGGTTATCAATATTTATAAGCGCATGGGTGGCCAGATGCACAATACCGAATTGCCTGAGGGCTTTAATAGTTTGAGATTTTGTTACCTCGTCACGAATTGAAATTTTGGCTTTTAATTGCTTTTGCAAAAGGAGTACCTCTTTCTCGGTTCCGGGTAATGCAAACGATGCATCCCGAGTAACCATGGCTGATGTAATTGGTTCTTTTAAATTATCAAATACCGGAGCTAATGCCATAATCTCTCCTTGCACATTCCTTTGTTTTTCATTTTTAGCCCTGTTCAGGAAGCTATATACAGATGGGTGAGTGTGAATAATATGATCGTATAATAGCCATTTGTCTTTTTGGTTTTTTAATAGCTCAAAATTCAACATACCAAGTTGACCATCTGGAATGAAAATTAAATGCCTTTTGTCTAAAAATTCGTTATCTAACAGGTAATTGCTAAGGCTATCGTAAACATTTGGAAGGTACCCGTCTTTTAAAGATTCTAACCAGTAATTAAAAGAGTTTGGAAGTTCTCTTCGAAACAGCTTGACATTTTCATTATTCGCATAAATAATATAAATATGTGCATCACTCAGATAATAAGATACGATACCCTCATCTTTTCTTATTTGCCCGTTTAATTTTTTATAATCTTCTAGAGAAGGGAGATCCATCCCACAAACTGAGCATTTTTCTTTTAATTTTTCTAATTCTATCTGAAAGTGCACGCCCATGCTTTGAGCCTTATTGGATTGATCCACTTCTTTAAGGGAATCAATTTTATTTTGAAGACTCAAAATATGGTTTATTGTTGTGTCTGACTCAAGATAAGAGATAAGGTTGTTCCGAAGTAAGAAAGATTTATTGACATCGGTAAACAAGAGGAGATTACCATATACATCACTATCCTGAGATAATAAACTTTGATAGTAAAGTGTTTCAACAGCTCCCTTGATAAGCTCGGCATTCGCAGACTTAATCAAAAGCCGATCTCTATCGGACAGTGTTTGAAGGGCAAGATATTCATTAAGTTCTACCGCCTTTAGCATATAATTAATGCTTGAATCTTGACCATATTTTTTAAGCATTAATCCTTTGTGAACCAAAGTGTTATAGAGAGTGACAGGGTTTTGCAAAGAATCAAATGAACCCTTGAAATGAAAATTTTGGACTCGTAATGCAGAATCGTAATATAACAGTGAAATCTCACTTTCCCCAACAATATCATAGTAATCAGCCAACGCCTTATATGTATCAGCTAGTCCTATATCCCTATTGTACAACTTCTTGGCTCTTTGATGGGCGTGTTTTGCATAATAACCCATGGCTTCTGCGTCATGCTGTTTTTTATATAACTTAAATATATTAAGCATCATACTCGGATAATAATAACTATCGATACCAAAGGCAAGAGCGGCCCTTTTAAAAAACTTCGCTGCTATGTTGTACTTTTCCAACTCTCTATATATCACACCCAGCTGGTTACAGCTAACAGCGATATCAAAATTGTCCTTCCTGAAGATTTCTTCTTTTGCACGTAAGCTTTTCTTGGCATAATAAAGGGCTGAATCTAAGTCTTTGAGATTCAAGTGAGCTAATGATACATTATTAAGTCCTATGGCATAAAAACGGTGAGTTTCACCCAATTCTTCTTTGAAACTCATCATTGCACGTCTCAAAAAATCCATTGATAGAAGGTAATCCCCTTGATTTCGATAGGCTAATCCGAGGTTATTGATAGATATTAAATATTCCAAGTCATTTTGCATGTTCAATGAGTCCTTGATACTTAGAGACGCACGCAAGCATTCTATTTGTTTTCTGTAATTTTTTAAGGCGCTGTAGACCTGAGCCAGGTTATTGAAGTAGACTGACCGCTCAAATGATGATAGGTTATGTTTCTCGGAATACAAAATGGCCCTTTCAAGATAGTCTACTGCCTCAATCAGCTCCGACCGTGCATGTTGAACCTGACCAATTGCACTCAGAACTAATGTCTTTGTTCGTTGTAGTTCAGGAGATTCATTAGTAAGATCTAGAGCCTTCATCAAGACAACATATGCCGAATCAAATTTATTGTTAGAATACAAGTAATCTCCCAACAATCTAAGTCTACCTAATTTGGTATAGGCCGTTTTTAAAAAAGATGAGGTTTCCAAAACTTCTATCACCGTATAACGCTGGGAGTCAGGCATAGACAGAGCCCCATAAACCTGAAATTTTCTGTAGCTCATTTCGAATATTAGAGAGTCCATCTCCTGAACCTTAGCTTTTGCAACTATTTTATCAAGGATAAAAATCTCCTCCTTGTAAGCATTTGTCGGCTTGAGTGTTTTGTGAAAGTCTATTAGAGAGTCTAGCTGGTTTTGGGCATAGCCAAGTGTTACGAAAAAAAACACAAAGAAAAACCAAATGTATCTCATCAACAAGTGAATTAAATCCAATATAAAGATCTTGTCAATGAAATAAATTAAAAAGAAAAGAAAATTCTACTATGGCCATATTCAACCTGTAAAGTAATCTCTTTCATCATAAGAATCGAATGATTCGGGATCTCATGTCCTACGGGGAAACTAAAAGCTAGTGGATAATCATATTGAGAAACCTTTGCCAGAATGATTTGCTCCAAATTCTGACCAAAGGGTATTTGGGTGTCTTTCGTCTGAGTAAAGTCCCCAATCATTAACCCTGCTAACAAATCAAGCTTACCAGCTCTCTTAAGCTGGATAAGCATTCGATCTATTTTGTATAGATATTCATCAATCTCTTCTAAGAAAAGGATTTTGCCTCGAGTTTGGATTTCGTTCTTAGTTCCAATACTATCAACAATAAGTGATAAGTTGCCCCCCACAACAGGAGCATTTACTTTACCTAACCTATTCATTGAGTGATAAGGCGCTATAACCTCTCCAACCCTATCGAACAACAATTTTCTTAAGCTTTCTATTGAACTCTCCGCACCAAAATAACCAAATTGAACGGGCATTAATCCGTGTATACTAGAAATTTCAAGGTTGCCTAAAGCAAGATGTAATGCAGTAATATCACTAAATCCAACAATCCATTTTGGGGTTTCCAGCAAAGGTTTCAGGTTCAATTGGTCCAGGATACGGGTCACGCCATAGCCACCTCGTGCACAGAAAATACACTTGATTTCGGGGTCGTTGATAAAGTTTTGCAGATCATTTAGCCGATTTTCATCTGTACCGGCAAAGTATCCATAGGTACCAAACAGCGAGGACCCTCGCCTAACCTCGAGCCCCCATAAGTTAAAGGTAGCCAGGGCCTGCTCGACCTGATCAGGCTTTATGAGTCTTGAAGGAGCTACCATGCCCACAGCATCGCCAGGTTGTAAGGGTGGTGGTAAGATCACAGAATTAAGGTAGCTAAAAGAAATGAAAGTACTGAAATAAAAAAAGCCGTCTCTCGACGGCTTTTTGTGGGTTTTGAGGGATTCGAACCCCCGACCCCCTCGGTGTAAACGAGGTGCTCTGAACCAGCTGAGCTAAAAACCCGATAGCCACATTTACGCCCTTTTGCGAAATGGAATGCAAATGTAGTATAGTTTTTATTTTTTCCAACTATCAATACTTGTAAAAACATAAAATTTAATTGTTGGTATCCAACTCAATTTTATAGACACGAAAATAGTGCCTTTAATATATCTCTCTTTAAAGCTGAAAACTACCCGCCATTTGGCGGAAGTACCTAAGAACTGCCCTTTAAGAGAATTCAAAGGGTGTTTTAAACAAATGTTCCAAATTAAAAAATCCTTTCTCAGATGCCATTAAAATTTAATCCTTTCTTCCCCGTTCACCGTTTATCATGCTAAACTTGTAGTTTTCCGGAAAGGATCAAATCCTTATTTTTTAAACTCCATCAGTGAAACGGATCCTCAAAAAAATAGTCGTCTATACCCTATTAAGTACACTCACATTTGTGGTGGGTATGGTCATTGCTACATTTCTTTATAAAGACCAGCTCATCAATCACTTTATCAGAGAAGCGAATAAGAGCTTGAATACACCCATAGAAGTACAGAAAATATCAGTATCCGCCTTTAACAACTTCCCGGAGTTAACGCTCGTGTTTGATGAAGTAGTAATTGAAGAAAGTTATACGAACAGCAGCTATCCGTTATTGGAGGCAGAACGTCTTGAGTTTACCTTTAATCCGTTGGACCTCTTGGAAGGCCGATACGAGGTAGGTTCTATACAAATTATACGAGCGAATTGTCATTTAAAGCTAAATGATCAGGGACAAATCAATTATGCAATATTCAAATCTAAACCAGAATCTGGTGAAGAGAAGGTAGTCTTTAATCTATCTCAGGTTTTTCTGGAGGGTGTGAATTTTAAATACACAAATCAGCTGACGTCAATGACGCTTGACATCAGCGCTGAAGAGGCAAAGGCCAGCCTTGAAGCAAGGGGTAATATATATAGTATTGTTACCAACGGTAATTTTCATGTTGCCAAGCTCAATGTTGCTAGCAAGAGTTGGGTCGCCGATAAGGCCCTGAACCTCGACGCTGAAATTACCTATGATGATAGCTTAAAAGTGGTAAAGTACTCCTCTTCTGATTTTAAGTTGGGTAATGGCCAGTTTTCAGTAAACGGTGGCTACAGTTTTAAAGACAAGGCCGATATCAACCTGAAAGTAGCAGGTCGCAACACGAACATTCAAACGCTGCTGTCGCTTCTTGGCACGAAGCAGCAGGCTAAGTTCAACAAATATAGGAGCAGCGGTGAGGTGTATTTTGATCTTACACTTAATGGTCCAATCACCAGATCAAAGTCCCCGACATTAAAAGTTGATTTTGGACTGAAAAAAAGTGAATTAAATTATCCCGAAAACAACGTTACCATTTCACAAGCCTCATTGGTTGGCAATTTTACAGGCTTAGATATTGTCAGGCCTGAAACTTATACGCTAAAACTCAGGGAGATTGAGGGAGTGTTGGAAAATCGCGACTTCAAAGCCAGTCTGGACTATACCAACTTTAACGATCCAAAACTCAAATTAGAACTGGAAGGTGATTTTGACATCAATTCGGTTACCAGCTTCTATGATTTTAATGGCTTAGAAGCTGCTGAGGGCGATATGGCCATTAACATATTATTTGAAGGTCGTTTGAATGACCTCAAATCAAAATCAAGCGCCCCTAATATTATTACCTCAGGAGATATACTAATGAAGGACCTATCGCTGGCCTTGGAAGATATAAAGTTACCACTTTCAAACCTCAATGGGAATCTGCTATTCAACAACAGTGACATCGCTCTTTCGGAGGTAAGCGGATATTTGGGCCACAGCCATTTTAAGCTTAATGGTTTTTTTAAGAATATTCTTGCCTATCTCGTCTTTAGCGACGAGCCATTAGGTATAGAGTCGAGGCTGGAATCGGATTTCATAGACCTTGATGAGTTGCTAAGTACAGGTAATAAGGCAGAGAATGAATCAGCATATGTTTTCAGGCTGGCGCCAAGACTGAGACTTAAGTTTAATTGTAACATTAAATCATTAAAATTCAGACGCCTACATGCAAAAAGAATTTTAGGAGACTTTAAAATTAAAGACCAACTGGCGCTCACTGATAAGCTTTCTTTTACATCAATGGGCGGTAAAATTGATATGGCCGGATTGGTAGATGCTCAAAATCAAAAAGACATAAAAGTGAATACCGCATTTACCATCAACGGTCTTGATATAGATAGTGTCTTCTACACATTTGAAAATTTTAACCAGGATTTTCTGGAAGACAAACATTTAAAGGGAAAGGTAGATGCGAAGGTTGAGGCTTCGATGGATTTTGATGAAACGTTGGATCTGTTCGCAGAAACATTGACCTCCACTATTTCCACGAGTATAACCGGAGGGCAACTTAATAATTTTGAACCTTTACAGCGTCTGGATAAGTACCTGGATGAAGACGGGCTAAGTAAACTTCAGTTCTCTGAGTTGAAAAATGATATCTTTATTCAGAATAAGACCATATTTCTACCAGAAATGAAGGTAGGCACTAACGTAACTGATATTAAGATTAGCGGCACTCACACTTTTGATCAAAAGATTGATTATCGCGTAGTGGCTCCACTAAGGAGCGCGAAAAAGATCGATAAGGATGAGGCCTTTGGAGCCATTGAAGAAGACGTTAAAGGACGGAGCATGCTCTTTCTAAAAATAATGGGTACTACCACTGACTATCGAGTGGTGTATGACAAGCAAAGCGTGAAGAAAAAGATCGTAAGCGATCTAAAGAAAGAGTTGCAAGAACTTAAAAAAGCTTTTAAGGATAAGGGCTTAAAAAAGGAACATACGGTTGAACTTGAAGAAGATGATTATTTCGATTGGGATGACGATGGTAATCTTCTACAATGAATAAGGAAGCTTTCAAGGTCATATTTGATCAGTATTACGACCAGATTAGGAATTTTCTCTATTACAAGCTGGGCGATATCGATATAGCAGAAGATATAGCACAGGAGGTTTTCATCAAGACCTGGAACAAGCGTGACAAAATTGTGATGGGATCCGTTAAAAGCCTGCTATTCACCATTGCTAATAATTTGGCCATCAATCATTTCCAAAGCGCCAAAAAAAAGTACGAGTTCAAACTGCAACATGAGGACAAGCCGATAGCCGAAACCCCTGAATACCAAATGGAAGAACAGGAATTTGCGGAGAAACTGAATGAAACTCTGAATCAGTTACCTGAAAACCAAAAAGTAGTGTTTTTAATGAACCGGATAGATGATCTTACCTATCGGCAAATTTCGGATCGTCTGGGTATTGGAGTAAAAGCCGTAGAAAAACGAATGCATGGAGCATTGAAATTTTTAAGGGAACGTATAACGCAAAAGATATGAACAAGGACACGTTCATAAAAGATTGGATGGAGGGCAAAGTTTCTCTGGAAGAGCTACAAGAGCTCAAAACTGATCCTGAGTACAAAGAAACTATTGCAGAACTGGAACATATCATGGAAAGTTCATCGCATCTGGCTCCTCCAAAAAAGAAGAGTAAGGCGCAAGCATGGAGCGAAATTGCAGATCAGTTGGAAGAAACAGATCCCTCCACAGGGCAGTCTCGTGTTATCCAACTTGCCCCTTTCGTACGAATGGCGGTTGCCGCTACCATTGTTATGCTTGTGGCCATGTACTTTCTGCTTCCTTCAGACACGACTTACAGCACCTCTGCAGGAGAACAATTATCCTATAAACTGCCCGGTGGCACCGCAGTAATGTTAAACGCTGAAACCTATGTTTCATTTGATGAGTCTAATTGGGAGGAACAGCGCCTGGTAGCACTGGAAGGTGAGGCCTACTTCAATGTGGTTAAAGGAGCTCAGTTTGTTGTGGAAACATCCAAAGGGCGCGTTCAGGTCATAGGTACGGGCTTTAATGTCTACAACCGGGGTGAGATACTTAAGGTATCGTGTTTTGAAGGTAAAGTTCGGGTTATTAACACACAAGCAAAAGAAATAGTGTTAACCAAAGGTCAATCTTCACAAATAGAGGGGGATAATGTGGGTGAGCCTGTAGTA
>CALBPF010000245.1 GCA_937899105.1 uncultured Flammeovirgaceae bacterium
TCATAACAAAAACCCAACTTCTTTTACAGAAAAATGTTTAAAAGCTTCTTTTATAAACAAAAAAATGTCGTTTATATGTCAGTTCTCTAGACATCCAAACATTTCCTACTAAGTTACTTCAATCTTGATTCATCTTTTCTTAAGAATCCTTAAGAAGAACATACGGCATATGCTAGCATTTCCTAATTTGTTCTTTTTTAAACCATTTTATTTTTAAAGAAGGCTACCGTAGTACTTCTAATTGTCTTTGAGGAAAATGCTAGCTACGGCTCCAGCTCCTGCAGTAGCTAGCATCTTCTTGTGAGGTTTCACACAGAGTGAGTCCGCCACCTTATTGAATGCAGATAAAATACGTTGAAAGCTAAAGGGCTTTAACAAGTAATCGCTTATGTTTAAATCATTTCGTTAAAGGGTAACGCTTTATAAGCTACGGTGAAGATAACCTTGGGAGGATGGTTTAATGCCTCCAATAGATCAAACCTAGATAACTTTGAAACGTTGATGTCCAGAAAACAAAAACATGCTACTGTCAAGCGATGGGATTATTAAGATAATCGATTTCCGACCCTCCTGGATTATCTTATCAAGTGCAATGAGGTATATAATAGCTAGTCTTTGCGAAAGGACTGATTTTATTTTCTTTTTGGAATACCCTTTTTTGATTTTTTTAATTCGTCTAAAACGAAGACCGATGAGAGGGTTTGGAAACGAGTTGTTCAGGCTGTAATAGTTGACTAAAACTTAGTAGCATTTTTTTTAATACCATCTTGATGATAATCGTCAGTTTAGTACATTTGAAATTCTATTTCATATGTATTGGATTATTTTAATTTATTTAACGATTGAAAAAGATATACTTCACTATAATATTAATTTTTATAATTAACTATTCAGAGGCTCAAAGAACTCAATTTATCACCAGCAGCAGGGATACCCTAAAGAATATTGAATTGATAAAAAATAAATCCAATGTTAACCAACTAACCTTGATTATTAGAGGTGAGGAAACCACATATTCTGCTTCAGAAATTCACTCGTTTAGTAGTAATGACCTCACCATATATTCCATAGAGGTAGACTCCAAATACGTGTTGGTGAAGCCCATCATTACCGGATATTTAAGTCTTTATGAATCCATAGATAAAAAAGCAAAAGATAGACGCGCATATGTCAAGTTTCCAGATCGGATTACTGAAGTCAATTATAATCAAATAAACCAAATTCTTGAGAATAGCGTGAAAAATTATACAACTCTACAGTCACAATACCGAGAATCTAAGGTTAACGACTTTTATAGTTTAGCAAATAAAATATCTTTAATTAATCATTTTACTGACCCAAATCGTTATGTGGTTGTAAAGTATAAAAGACCTAATGAAATATACATTGGAGGAGGACTAAACATAAATTTTTCGAATATCGAAGTTGATGATGACGGTCAGCGCCCTTCCTCCAATAATTTACGACCCACTATCAGTCTTCTTAACCAATTTAGCAAATACTTATCATGGCAAATTGGGTTTCAAATGATTCAATTAGACGCCCAAACGGACGATTACGACCTTTCACTAGAAGGCATTGCATTGCCGATAAATTTGAGAATTAATTTATCGACCCTTTCCTATCGCCCCTATATTAATCTAGGTCTGAGGCCCTTCATTACGAGTAATAGCTCCATAACTACGCCTCCTTTTGTGAAATCAATTGATGATAGAGCAATAGGTGTTTTTGGCGGAGCAGGACTTTCAAGAAAAATTGGAGGCAACCAATTGAATTTAGAATTAAACTATCATTTCAATACCTCGTTAACAAGTTCCGATGCCGATATTGGAAGTGAAAGTAAAATTGACTTCTCCTCATTCAACATTAATTTATACTACCTCTTGAAACTTTAATGAATATGAAAGTTGTATTATTATTCTTGTTACTAAGCGTAACATGCACTCATACTTATGGTCAGTTTGATGGGTACATAATATCAGACAACGATACCACAAGAGGTTTTATCAAGCCCATCATTAATACAAAAATGGGCAAAGAGTGTCTTTTCAAAACTGATGATGGCGATCAATTTTCTACTCTCTCGGTTGAAGATATTGACGGTTATGGTTATGATGGGCGAATATTCGAAAAAAGGAATGTGAATACGACCAACTTTGAGGAAGTACTATTTTTAGAATTAGTAGTTAAGTCGATCGTATCCTTATACTATACTGATTTTGGCGTTATCAATAACTCAACTTCAACGATCAAAACCGGGTACTTTATAGAAAAGGATAATCAATTACATGAATTATTCCAGACAAAAGGTCTAAAAAAACTTGCTGAGGGAAATGTTGTAGAATACGTAACTAAAAATTATATCGGCACTCTTTCCGTACTCCTTAATGACTGTAGTGAGATAACAAAAAATCTTAATTCAATCGGATATGGACGACGAGCTCTTTCTTCGATCATAAAAAAATACAACAAGTGTAACGGGTTTGAAATTTCCGAAAATAAAAAAAGCAAAAGTCAAAAGAAAAATACAATAGGAATTCAGGCAGGTTATTTTTCAGGATCTCTTAATCTAACCGGAACCCCTGAATTTCAAAAAAATGCAGATTTTGATAATGTTTGGGTTCCTTCAGTGGGTATTTTTTTTGAATCATTTGGTAATGTTTTTTCGGTACGTACGGGATTAGAATTTATGCAGGAAGATTTCGAAGGCTCCGCAATATTAAATTCTGATACACGCAATGCTACTTTTGAGAATCAATTAGAAATAAGCGCTAGTTACATTAAGATACCCGTTTATCTGAATTACAATGTGCCTGTTTCTAAGGGAAATTTTTTGTTCTTTGGAGCAGGTCTAACTGGACAAATCATTAATGGCAAAGAAAACAAAAGAGTGTTATCCACTATAGATATATCCACCAACACTATATAAAATACTAGCGAGTCTGAGGCTATTGACGCATTTAGGTCATTTGATTATTTGTTTACTGCACGGCTTGGCGCTAACCTTAAGTTAAAAACCACGTCTTTATCGGCAGCAATTAGAATTGAGAGATCTAGTCAAGGACTTGCTGATATAAACTCATCTAATATTACCAGGATCGGACTGGTTTTAGGTGTAGGAATATGATTAGCTTTGAAATGTTGTCACTTCCATTTAGGTCTTATTAGGAGCGCTAAGCATGAATAAGTTTAGTTCAAATGTTTGCTCATAAAGAGCAAATACTAAAAAACAAAGCGTTAACATAAGCTGACGGCCTCTGAGTCTAGAGGTAGCTTAAAACGATGAAATGAAGTACTAAGCATATATTTTCCATTCACCAGAAGTGTATAACTCTATCTAGGGCTGAAGCCTCACTAGTTTATCGGACTATAAAAAAACTTACAACCCGAAAGCTACAAATAATGAAAGTTCTTACTTGAAGCTTAATCAAGTGAATTTGGCCTAAATTTAAATTCCTGCCAGATACATATGACTTAAACAACAATTAAATACTTATTCAAAAGTTGACTTAGCAATATTAAATCTGCTCATTAAGCTTCATTTTTGATATGAATACCTTTACAAAAGTGAATTTAAGATGTAAACCTTATTTCTTTTCTAACGAATGTATTAAAAAAAATATTTGAATTATATAATAATTCATTACGGCAAAGGTTACAGCTATTCAAACTAAGTGATACTACTTATGTAAAATACGTGATGGCGCGGATACCGCGGAAGTGACTTATCAAATAGCTTTGTTATAACAATCTTAAACGTCTACTACCATGAAAATTCTTTCTTTCCTTTTGACCCTGAGTTTTAGTTTATATTCTTCAGAACCTAAGAATAATGAGTTCAAATTTGATGAGGTAGCCTATGGAACCGGATATGGCTATTTTGAAAGTTACGGCCTTGACCAAACAGGTAACTCAGAGAATTATGATGTGCATCTCATGTCGGTTCCTAAGGAAGAAATGACTAATAAGTTTGATTATATATTGCTGGATTTAAATAGTGACAACAGCGGAAATGTATCTACCGGGATCTATAAATTTCTTGCTTCTGATAATAAAGCCATTCAAAATTTCACTTTTAATTCAGCGTCTGTACTGATCAATTATGATGTAAACACGTATTCCGGAGATGTATATTTCGCCATTGATGGAACCGTTGAAGTGAAAAAGAAAAAGGACACCTACACGCTATCTTATGACCTACTTCTTGAAAATGGAAAAGTAGTTACCGGCAACTACGAGGGATCCTTGAAAGACTGGAATTAGAGATTTACTACGTCCTACCTTTTAGCGATTGACCAATCTCGACTTAAATATTGTCGGCCAGATGACTGAAAAGGATTAATTCCAGACCAGCCCGGATCAAAAACAACAGCTTACCATATATTGCCGTTAAGCAATAAATGGTATTTCAATTGATCATTACGGCTAATGAAAACGGTTCAAATAAAAAAAGGCGAAATACTACAGCGGTCGGGAGATCTTAAACATAAGGTCTATCACGTTAGATCAGGTTTATTGAGAAGCTACTACATTGATAATAGCGGTAAAGAACATATCTTCATGTTCGCGCCTGAACGTTGGACAATAGCTGATAACAGGGGGCCTGAAAGACCTGCCGAACTCTATATTGATGCTATAGAAGACTCGGTTCTGGAAGTCTTTGATAAGATTATTAAAGAGGAAGAAAAGAATATCGGTAAATTTATTACGCGACTAACAGTCTTACAAACGAGAGTCATAATGCTTCTATCAACAAGTGCAATTGACCGTTATAATCACTTTTTGAGTACCTATCCCGATATAGTACAACGCGTACCTCAAAGAATGATTGCCTCCTATTTGGGGGTAAATCCTGAAACACTAAGCGCCGCTAAAAGTCAGTCGTTCAGGAAGAAAACATTGTCCGCAACTTAACATCCAATGATTAAAATTATTACAGCAAGAAGGTGACACCTATTCATAAGGTGTATTATCTCCATGCTGGACTTCTAATAAGCTACAGTACCGACAGTAATGGGAAAGAGCATATATTAATGTTTGCGCCCGAAGGCTGGATACTGGCTGATAATACAGCATCGGAATTACCCGCTTCCTTATCTATTGATGCACTGGAAGATCCGACCATTGAAGTGAAAACTAAGATCTTGAATAACGGTATTACGAACATGGCTAAATTATTACGAAGACTAATGGCCCTGCAGAATCACTATGTTGCTCTCCACCAATGCTATAGAACGTTACGAGAGCCTCACTTCCAACTATCCTGATATTGTACAGCAAGTTCCCAGAAAATGATCGCCTCTTACACCTGGGATTAAATCACGAGACGCTAAGCGCGCCAAAAGTCACCGCGTAAAGAAGCATGCACGCCATATCTGAGGCTTAACCTAATCATAATATTTAACATCATACGCATTATGATTTATTATGAAATCATAATGCACCCGCTTTTTACTTTTTTGATTTTTACCCCGGTTCGTGTGAGTTGAATACGGAGGGATTGCCAGTCAGTAAACAAACCGACCAAATGAAAAATACTTTCCTTAAGCATCTGTATTGGCGTCTACCAATGGCTTTATCTGGGTACAGTGCGGACAAAGAACCACCCGATATGAATGAACTAGATAATAAAAGCCACAGAAATATTCTTTATAGATGGATACCGCCTGTCTAGTTCCAGGTCTCTAAAAGCGGTTCAATACACCAAAATACAATTCACTAAACACAATTAAAATATGATCAAACTAACAGCCAACTTATTTAAAATAGTATTGCTTGCAATACTGGTTGTACCTATGAGCTCCTATGCCCAGGAAAGCGGGGACAAACCACCAACCAAATCGCAGGAGCAGGCAATGAACAAGCGCAACTTCGTGCCTAAAGATTTCAAAACTGAAATTATTATATGTGACGAGTCGGACCGCAAACGTGCCGAGGATCTTATTAAGGTTTACAAAATTTTGGAAGACGAGCCAACACATGAAAACCTGCTACCCTACATCGCAGATAATTATATACAGCATAGTACGTCTGTCCCGGATGGGCGTATGCCTCTTTCCATGGTCTTCTCGGCTACCGTTGCGGAATACCCTTGTGAAATTGACGTGCATAAGATAATAGTTGTCGGAGACTGGGCCGTGGCACATGTCAACTTTCGCAGGATGGATACGTCGGAACCTGACGACCTTGGTATAGCCGCTGTGGACATGTACTATTTCGGACCGGACGGCAGAATCCAAGAGCATTGGGATGTGCTTCAAACCGTCCCCACCTTTTCAGTTAATCCGAACGGCATGTTTTTGAAACATTTCAAGGAATAAAAAATCAATAGTAAACAAATAAAAAATATGAGAACGATATTACTATTATTGTCATTTTCGACGGCTCTTCTAGTGAGCCAGTCATCAATTGCGCAAACTGTTCCAAAGCCACCTGCTGAGGACAATGAGATGCCTTACTATGACAGGCACAAGATCGATATCAGTAACATTCGGGATTTTTACGACGGGTTGTTGATGGCGGACGCTATCAACCACGCAGACGGGATGTTTGACGCCAAGACCAAATGGAAGATGACCCTGTACCAAATGATCCGGTTAGAGAGTAATCACTATACCGCCCGTAGCGCCTACCAACTATCCTTGATGGACGTGCCTATGGAAGAAATACTCGCTGTTTGGTCGCCAAACTACATAGAGTCAATAAAGGACCCTCGGATTCAGGCTGCCTATGAATATTTAAGAGCGATCTCAAGTTGGCCTTCCGAGGTGAATGCGGATACGCATGCTCTATTGCGAACGCACTTCGTCGACCGGCAAATCGCAGAACTCATCCAAATGGCGGGAACAAATGCACCAATTGCACGACACGATCAAATGCTACCCATTCCAACAGATAAGACCTTACTTGCCTGGGCGAAGAAAAACCTGAAAAAAGTGGGCTGGAAGCCTGGACTTAACGCAAGCAGCAGCCCCGAAGAGCAACGCGCCAATGCGTTTGTAGGCGC
>CALBPF010000246.1 GCA_937899105.1 uncultured Flammeovirgaceae bacterium
GGACTTTCTTTTCGGTCATCCGCCTACGGCCATCGTACTCGTATTGGAAGGTCCAAGTGGCTAAGAGCGTGGGGCTTGGGGCATAGGGGAAAGCGCCTGGGCTTCCTATGGCTTTGACGGCTTCTGGAGGGAGCACATAGCTCAAATTCCCAAAGTCATCGTAGACGTAGTAGGTGTCGGCCCACTCGCCAGGTGTGTAGGTGGTCATGTTGGGAGCCTGGACTACCTGCACCCGTTTTAAGACGGTTTGGCCCTGCTTGTCCACAAACTCGATCACCGCATGGTCCGCTTCGTCGGTGGAGACGGTTTTGCTAAGCTGGCCGTTGGGGTAGTGCCCTGCTGCTGTCAGGTCGGCGGTCATAAGGTCTACGTCCCAAATGTAGACGTGGTCTGATAGCCTGTTTACTTCATAGCTGTAGTGGATGACATTGTCAGTGGTGATGTTCGGATCAGGGTCGGGTTGCCATGCGGAACCAGGAGCGCCTTGTTCCATGGGACGGTTCAATGGGGAGGGCTCAAAGCGAGTGACGGAATACGGGTTACTCTCTTGCAGGGAACCGTTCGCATAGTAATCCAGCTGATCCGCAACGGCTGCAGGCCGTACCAGCAAGGTTTTATCCGCTTCGGTATAGGGCAAATATTTCGTGCGATTTCTCCTTACTTCGTCATATTCATAGGGTACAATGACGTCATTCGAAGCATGAGATTGCTCCAGGTTTATGCTTTGACTTGGCATACCCAAACCGTTATATAGCTCAGATGTTATATCCATTTGATCCATAGAATAATCGAATGGATCAAAATTACTGGCGTTTACGGCTATAGTCGGGGTAATCCTTAGAACCGCGTTTTGGTTTACTGCTAACTGATCCGATACGATTGCTTTGCCGGTTGTGAAGGTGGCGCCTCCTTGCGAGGTTACTACCAGGTAGTACGCTCCTGGTTTTTTTACCAATAACGTAGGGTCCGCTTCATTTGGCACTTCGGTATCATTTCTGAACCACTGGTACTGGGCATGTGACGGGTCAGTGGAAAGTGTGGTTGATTGACCCGGTCGTAAATTCTGACTGGAACCTAAGTCAATACTCGGCTCGCTTAGAACATTAACAAGAACCTCATTTGAAAAACCCTCTCCACATGGCCCGCTTGACACCAGCACTTGATACGAGGTGGGCTGTTGTAAATTTACATAATCATAAAAATCATCTGTTCCAGGTACTGAAAACCAGCTCCCATTTGAATTCACTTCCCATCTTTCAATGGCGCCCACATAGTTTTGTAATTCCAGCCTACCGGAAGCCACTCCGAAGTACTCGGCGTCACCTATCAATGTACCCGTCGACAATTCGGGGTACACCACTACCGATTTAATTGCAGGGGGTACGTCATCGCAGGAACCACTTTCTACGATAGCGCTTATCTGATAGGTGCGAGGCTTGTCAGGCGAAGCGGTCAAGGTGCGGGTAATACTAGTGGTATTTGATGTTGTAATGGGGTCCCAGGTCGACCAACCCTCGCCTTGATTTTGGTATCTCCATTCCCAACGGGTGATGTCCCCAATAGCACCGATTAAGTTAAAGGTCTCCGTAGAGGTACCACAAAAGCTATCGCCGGAAGTGATGTTGCCGGCATTGGGTTCAGGGTAAACCACAGCCGATTTTACTACGGACTGGCTTGCACATGTACCGCTCTGAACGGTCGCCTTTATTTCATAGGTACGCGGCCCTCCGGACCAGGAGTCCAGGGTTTTTGAGACGGCGGTGGTATCATCAACCGTTATTAGATCCCAATCTTCCCAAGGATCCGATCCGTTTTTGAACCTCGACTCCCATCTCAGTATCGTTCCGGTATAACAGCAAAGGTCAAAATTCTCTGTACTCGTGCCGCAAAAAGAGTCCCCTGCCGAAATATTACCCGCTACAGTTGGTTGGGTCAAAACAACGGTAATAATATTGGATTCAGGGTCTTGGACACAGGTTCCAGGCGCAAATAGTAAACCTACTTTATATTTGGTGTTAATCGTGGGCTGAAAAGAGGCGGTCGCTCCAAGGGGCCCCAGGGACTGCCAGCTGTCCGAAGCCCAGTCCGGTTCTTCGGAATAATACCACAATGGAGCGCCTCCACTGGCATTTTCATTTTGCAAGGATACTTGACTCCCTACACATAGTTCGTGCGTACCCGAGGAGCCGTTGACAACTACTAACGTCCCCGCACCGGAAGTATTTTGATTTACTGTAGCCACGTAGGTGGTTTCATCTGTTCCAATGTCATAGTCAACCACGGCATAAAAACTGGTGCTTTCACTGACAACTTCAATCGCCGAAACGGTGGCGGTCTGCTCAAAGGCTTTTTCCTCAAATTCCGAAAACAATTGTCCGGTAGCCTTGTAAAACTTTACTGTTCCAGCGGCGAAGGGGTTCAAACCTGAAACGGTTATGGTAATGCCCTGGCTGGAGCAGATTGTATAGTCACTCAACGAAATGGTTGCTGCCATACCCGCCGGCTTGTCGCTTAAGCCAAAATGCGGGATACTAAGAAAGCAGAGTGTATAGAGTAGTGTTTTGGTTAAGTCCATTGCCTTTATTCAGAAATATAGCGGTAGCGATACTGTTCTATTAGGTTGTGATCTTTGTCTACGACTTCACTCAGCCGGCCAAAGTCATCGTAATTAAAATGGGTGGTCACACCGTTTGCATCTGTCTTCGATATGATCCCATAAATAGGCTCGTAGCTATAGGTGGTGAGCTCTGCTTGGTGTGGTAGTAAACGAACTTCGTCTAGTCTATTGCCATTTGAATTGATTTCAACCGTTCCCGGATTATCCAACTGCCAGGTGAGCTCAGACCAATCGGAGGTAACTGGCTTTGAAATGCCGTTTACAGTGATATTCCCTGATCCCTTGGCATACAGAGATATCACAAACTGTCCTTCGCTTAAACCGCTTTTGTTGAGAATACCTATGAATGACCCTCTTCCCTGATAGCTATCGCTAAAATCAGGAGTTGGCGCTGTGTTCCAATTGCCGAAATCGCTACTTTCAAAATTGTGGTAAGCCACATCATGACGGCTGGCATTACTGGCGACGGCGATGACTTTGGATTGGTCGTAGCCCCATATGTAGGTGGTAGCTATACCGTTTCTCGGGATGTGCTGTATAGGGTTATTAGCGTAGGAATAAAAGAGGCGGGACGCAAGATCATAGCTGCTGTCTATAGTAAATTCACCATCGTATGTGGACGCGTTGAAGTCAGATACCAGGCGGCCGGGTTCCAAGGTATAGGAAGTGATCGGAGCCACTATGCCGGTATTAATAACTTCCATGTTGGAAAAGCTCCCTTGGGTTAGGTATTGGTTGTCAAGAATGGTGTACACTTCTATGGGTACGTTGACCATATTGTTGTCCATCATTTCTGTTATGACACCGGTAAGGTTATACTGCGGCGCATATTTAATGATGGTTTTCAGCTCCTGGTTTTTACTGTTTTGGGTGGTTTGAGAGGTAAGCAGGTTATAGGTTGTTGTGCCGCTTACAAACTGGTCATAGTGGTTATCGACCTGTTGCGTGATGGCGACGTCCCCCTCATAAGTTTTTGTCAAGGTATAGTTTAATTTGACATATTCAGACCTTTCATGCCTCCAGTCAAGGTAGTAGTTATGGTAGACTCCTATGTCGGTGCCACTGGGGCCAGATACAGGGAAGGGGATATCTTCTTTTCTTATTTTTAGCACCTGGGATGAGGCGATTTGCTCGAATTCATAATCGTTATAGGTGTACTGTACCGTATCGCCAGCAGCATTGAAGAGGGTTTTGTCAATCAGGAGCCCCCTGCGGTATTCACGACTTAAGTTGGGCATGTTGTAGCCGCCCTCATCGGTGGCATGACTAAATGTGCTGACCGTCTTCCCATTTTCCTGGTTAAGCCCCTGGTATTCGGTAACCCGGCCGTAACCAAGGGTGTTGCCCCCGGCTGTATTTCTTCGGGAGGAATTGATGATCATATAGGTACAGTCGTCAGACCACGGATCGGGTTGATAGCGGTGGAAGTAGGCATAGTCGCTTTCCTGTATGGGGTCGATTATTTTGATGTCTTCATAGAGGTAAGATCGTACAAAGGGCTGTGATGAGTGGTTGTCATGGTCGTATATGGATGCAATTCTCACACCTCCTACCGGCTTTGTAACCATCTGCAACCCCATATCTTGCATAAAGGACAGGTACATGTAAAAATCAGTCCCTACAGCATCTAGGTTTCTGTAGGCCAGCTTATACGAACCCGTGGACAGTGATAACGATTCCTCCTGGGGGCCTTCTAGAAAGGAACTGAATACGACATTATCACCGGCATCCAATACCGCAATCTGCCCGCCGGTAGTCCCCTCTCCATTGGTGGCTGGATTAGTAATTTCATAATCCAATGAAACCCATTGATCGTGGGTAATCGGGAAGGTGGAAACAACCGTGTAGTCAACAAAGATTTCTGAGTCATTCAATATGGGATTACGACTCTGGGATTCATAAACTCTTTGTTCAACTTCGTAGCATTTTTCTGAATAATTAAAATCCGTATACCCTTTGGTCGGATAAATTATTCTTTTTAGAATGTTAGCTTTCGCGTAGTTAAAATCAGCTTCTTTGTTCGCTCCCTCGTAGAATTCGCCATTCGCCAGATCGATGGTTGGCATAAAAGTGGTATTCGAGGTTTTTCCGTTGTAGTATCCCCAGTGATCAACCGCATAGGAATCTCTTGACGGCAGGTTCACGCCGGTCTCATAGACAAACTCATGGGTCTTATTTGGCAAAGGGGAGCCCGCCTCAGGCAGTTCTTCAAATGAATCCAGCCTCAGTCTTTTTTGTTTAAAATCCGTTCCACTGCCGGTCAGGAAATAGCTGGTATTAAGAAGAAAAGATTTTTTTATTGTGTCAGTGCCGTTATCTATAACATTTACTTGGGCAAGGCGGGATCCATCACTTATATCTGACCGAGAACCTAGCACAAATTGAATGGTAACCAAATCACTCTTAATTTCGGACAGGACATTGGCGTCAAAGGTAATGCTGCTGTACTGAACGGAAGACGGAGGAGGGTTCGGGCAACCACTCTTTGTTATTTTGTGGTAGTCGGTATAGGAAGAGGTGATATCGTGCGATATCCAGTCAGGCTGATACGTAAGGTTTATTTCATTGCCACTGGGGCTCACTATTTTGGTCAAATGCCATGCACTGGTATATGCGGGGTTAATCTCAATGTCCAGGGTATTGGTAAAGTCAATGGCGTTCAATCCGCCAAAGTGAAAGGAATAGCCCTTGTCGTCCATTATGATCCATTCCTCCGATTGAAAAGATTCTCTGTTATTGCTGGCAGGGGGGATGACTTTAAGGTTGGAATGAGGCTTAAGCACAATTTGACGGTCGCGGTTGAAAACAAATTGCCCCGAATATCCCGCAAAATTAAAGCTGAAAACATCAGGCTCCATGTCGTCATAACCAAGGGTCAGGTTATGTAATCGCTCGTCGAAGCCATCGGTGTCCGGAATGATTGCCGCTACGTCTCCCAAATAGGCGCTTTTATCTAAGTACCCCCTGGTGGCAATCTCATCAGGAAGGCCTCGCACGTACCTGGTGATTGTTCCCCCTCCATTTAACGACCACCCTAAACCCACCCATGAGGCGATCTCACTTACTTTTATCCCCGAAGCATGATAGGAAAGACTAACAGGAAGCGTTATATCTTTGTGCTTTAGCTCATAGAGTGGTATGTTAATCGTAGGAATACCGGCATAGTGGCTCACCGGCATATTACCGTATTTCCCAAGGGACGCGGCATTGGGTGATGGGGGTATTTCTGGAGGAGTGGTAAACGGTGGGCTTACCGTTTGGGCAGTGGCATTTACCAACAACAAAAAATAGAGTACGACTAAAGTCGCATGGGTTGCTCTAAACATTCTTCTCTTTTGACAACTATTGACATTTTTAAAAAAACGCAGCAAGCCTAACAAAAAGAATAGGATAGATACTAAGATTAGAATAGAATTTAAAGATTTATTAATATAGGATAAGCAGCCGCAAAACGAATGGATAGCAGAATGCTGCATAAGCCAAATAATTAGCCCAAACCAATGCTAATAAGCGCTCCAATTTAATCCGCCCTAAACCC
>CALBPF010000247.1 GCA_937899105.1 uncultured Flammeovirgaceae bacterium
TTCCTGCCTTTTTTGCGACTTAATACCCCTGTTTTTATATCGAACTCACGTTAAATAGATTTCTAACTGATTTTCGATTCTCATTAGAGAAAGAGATTGTCTATTTATTAGTAACGAAAGGTAAAGCTAATTCTGAAGGTTCAGAGTGGGAAGAGATTTTTACAACTCGTATTGGCGCAGACTGGAAACTATCAAGTGTAGGGCTTGATGATGTCGTTCTAGGTAATACTGCTTGGGGGGCAAAAACGGTTAAGGCTACAAACCCTGAAACAATCCAAAAAGCAAGACTAATTTCAGTTAGAAATTCCTTTGTATACTCATTTGGATGTGAGAAATCAGCAAGTGAACATCGTTCATATGGCAACCACATAGGTCTCAATTCACAATCTTAGAAAACATACCGTCTGATTGCTTGGTTATTGGAATACAAACTCCATTTACACTAGACCTAGAAATTGTACTCAAGTCCTTGAGCGTCACGAATGACTGGATCACTATCTTGAACAAAAATGGCTGATACTTTCACAAAAGCGGAGAGAAGTCAAATAATGAAGAAAGTTAAATCTTCAAAGAACAAATCAACCGAACTCAGATTAATTGAGCTATTTAAGCGCTATAATATAAAAGGATGGAGATGAAATTATAAACTTTTTGGAAAACCTGATTTTGCATTTCCAAAATTAAGAATCGTTGTTTTTGCAGATGGTTGCTTCTGGCATGGACATAACTGTCGAAACTTAAAACCGAAACAAAACAAAAAATATTGGGAACAGAAGATCGAGCGTAACATTAGAAGAGACCGATACGTAACTGAAACATTAAATACTAAAAATTGGAAAGTTCTAAGGTTCTGGGAATGCCAAATTAAAAGAGGAGAAATAGAAGAATTAGTTAATTATATCAAGATGAAAACTCACTCTGATATTACATAGTTATCTGAAGTCAATGAGTGATCGTTACTCTGGCTAATCAACGATAATGCAACCTAATGAAAAGACAAAACCTTTGCACCTTAGCTTCTTTGCCAGATAATAACCCATCTTTGTACGCTAATGAGTAAAAAGAGAAAGAAAAAACCCAGCAAACCGGCTGGAATTCAGGAGAAGCTTCGAGCAAAAATACTTAACCTTCTTAACGCAAATATTCAGCGCGCCTATACCTCCAAGCAAGTAGTTCGTAAGCTTGGTTTTAAACGCAAAGATTATAACCGAGAGATACCCTATGTACTAGGCAAGTTGGAGCAGGAGGGCAAAATTACAGCCCTTAGCCATGGAGCATATAAAAGTAATCACGAACCAGAGGTGATCATTGGCAGGGTGGATCATGTGAATCCGAGATTTGCCTATGTGGTTTCTGAAGATGAAGAACATGATATTTATGTCCGTGATCGAGACCTGAAAAATGCTTTTGACGGCGACATTGTGAAGGTGGCGGTATCCCCGGCTAAGCATGGCAAAAGACCCGAAGGGAAAGTCGTGGACATTGTGGAAAGAACAAGGGAGCAACTGGTCGGTAGAATAGAGTTTTCTCCACGCTTTGCCTTTGTTGTTGCCGACAATCGAAAAATTCATCAGGATATTTTCATTCCACTAGAAAAAACAAATAAGGCAGCCCACGACGACAAGGTTATTATCAAAATCACCCAATGGCCATCACATGATAAAAGTCCGGAAGGTGAGGTAATTCAGGTTCTGGGTAAGTCCGGTGAAAATGAAGCGGAGATCCATTCAATAATGGCAGAGTTTGATTTGCCATTCGAATTTCCGGAACATGTATTGGGTGCTGCGGAAGATATAAAAGAAGAGATTTCCGATGAGGACATCAGAAAACGTAAAGATTTTAGAGATACGCTAACTTTTACCATTGATCCGGCTGACGCTAAGGATTTTGATGATGCCATTTCATTTAAAACACTGGATAACGGCAATTTTGAAGTTGGTGTTCATATCGCTGACGTGACTCATTATGTACTACCCGAAACCGTACTTGAGAAAGAGGCGCTGGACAGGGCAACTTCAGTTTACCTAGTAGATAGAACCGTACCAATGCTTCCTGAAAGACTTTCAAATGGACTATGTTCACTCCGTCCCAATGAAGATAAGCTCACTTTTGCTGCGGTTTTTGAAATGACACCTGACGCACAAGTGACTAAGGAATGGTTTGGGCGAACAATTATTCACTCAGACAGGAGGTTTGCCTACGAAGATGCGCAAGAAAGAATAGATTCGGGAGAAGGAGATTTAGCGCAAGAACTTGTTCAGTTAAATAAACTGGCTCTGGAATTGCGAAAGAAAAGGTTTCAGACCGGAGCAGTAAATTTTGAAACCACGGAAGTAAGATTCAAACTCGATGAAAACGGGAAGCCTTTAGGAGTTATTCCTAAAGTGCGCAAGGATGCTCATAAGCTGATCGAAGAGTTCATGCTCCTGGCAAATAAACAGGTGGCTACATTTATCTATAAGATGCGGGAGGGCAAAGAAAAAAACACTTTTGTATATCGTACACACGATTTTCCTGATCCTGAAAAGGTTAATACGTTTGCCACTTTTGCCCGGCGTTTTGGGCACGAAATAAAAGTTGACGAAGAATCCATTTCAAGATCATTAAATAAGCTGCTGTCTAATATAGAAGGTAAACCGGAAGAAAATGTGTTACAGCAGCTAGCTATACGGGCCATGTCTAAGGCAAAATATACTACCCAGGCCATTGGGCATTTTGGTTTAGCTTTTGCCCACTACACGCATTTTACATCACCCATCCGCAGATATCCGGATATGATGGTGCATCGACTTTTACAACATTATCTGGATAACGGAGAATCTGCGGAAAAGGAAGCTTATGAAAAAAAATGCGAGCATTCTTCAGAGAGAGAAAAACGTGCCGCGGATGCCGAACGCGCCAGTATTAAATACAAACAGGTGGAATTTATGCAGAGCGTGGAGGATAAGATTTTTGAAGGCGTAATCTCAGGTGTTACTGAGTGGGGCATATTTGTGGAGATCATAGAAACTAAGTGCGAGGGTATGGTACGCCTTGCTGATTTAAAAGGCGACTATTATGAGTTTGATGAGGACAATTACCGCGTAATAGGCAGAAGCAATAAGAAAATGTTTACTCTGGGTGACAATGTAGATGTTGTAGTGAAAAATACTGACCTTAACCGTAGAACAATTGATCTCGAATTTGTTGATGAACAAGATAAATTCTTTTACGAATAAGAATGCAGCAGCCTATTTCACGCCTTCAGGGACTCATTGAAGGGCACATTTCAAAACATAACTATGGAGAGCGTCCGATTGAGCTTTATGAGCCTATCTCCTATTTGATGGCTCTTGGGGGCAAAAGATTACGCCCCTTATTGACCCTAATCGGCTACTACATGTTCAAAGAGCATCCTTCTAAAATATTAGACCAGGCATTGGCTGTAGAAGTGTTCCATAACTTCACCTTGATGCATGACGACATTATGGACGAGGCCCCTTTGAGAAGAGGTCAGGTAACTGTACATGAAAAATGGAATAGTAATACAGCTATTCTTTCTGGGGATGTTATGCTAGTAAAAGCGTATGATCTTTTACTAGCAACGGATAAAAAGTACTTACTTAAGACGCTAAAACTATTTAATACTTGTGCGGCAGAAGTTTGCGAAGGCCAGCAAATGGATATGGTTTTTGAAAACCGAAAAACAGTGACCGAGCATGAATACCTGGAAATGATCCGATTAAAAACAGCCGTTTTGCTTGGCACAAGTCTACGATTGGGCGCTCTTTTAGCAGGGGCAGATAAAGCAAATCAACAGGCGCTGTATAAATTCGGCGTTAATATCGGTATTGGCTTCCAGCTCAAAGACGACTTACTTGATGTTTATGCCGACAAAGAGAAATTCGGTAAACAGGTTGGTGGGGATATCATAGCCAATAAGAAAACATTTTTGCTCATTAAGGCCAAAGAGTTAGCTACCGGGCGAATGGAACAACAACTACAGAGCTGGCTTGAGCTAAAAGACTTCAATGGTGAGGAAAAAGTAAAGGGCGTTACAGAAATATACAACAGTTTAGGAATCAAGCAGCTCGCAGAAGTTAAAATGAATGAGTATTTTGAATCGGCGCATAGCTCTTTAAGAAAGCTGGATGCACCCATGCAGCGGAAGTCTATGCTGAAAGAATTTGCAGAGAGCCTAATTGGGAGAGAGAGCTAATACCTCAACAGAGCGTAGCGCTAGTATTTTGAGGCATGCTAAGTATTAACTGCAATCAGTATTGCTCATATCTAGGGCATCTTTGATAATTGCTTTCTGTCTATGAAATCGCATTTCAGCGTCATCC
>CALBPF010000248.1 GCA_937899105.1 uncultured Flammeovirgaceae bacterium
ATTTTTTTTTTTATAGTTTTTTTTTTTTTTCTTAGTTTGTCGTAGTAGCTTTGCCCTTTATTTTTTATAGCTTGTCCCGATAAATAACTGTGTTTGGTTAAGCTTGTCCCGATAGCTGCCGAAGCTTGAACCCGTATTATGTCGGACATGCTACGGCATAAAGTTCACTAAAATTATAAGTGATTGTCTTTTTCTGTGAGCCTCCTTAAAATACTCAGTAGTCAATTGAAGAGATACTCTAAAGGAGGAAGTATTGGAGGAAAAACGCTTTAATAAGCGAACACAATATGACGCCAGAAGGCAGATAGAATGGCACCTAGAAGAAGTGCAAAAAAAGGCTGATGAGATGGGGCAGAGGCCGGTGAAAATCACTCGTCTTCGTAACGGTCGCAGCATTATGCGTTTCCCTCTTTTCTCTACCAAATATGCACGCAATGGAAGACAGCAAGAGGGTATCCAATATAGCGATTCGGTTAATGGAGTTTCATTTCGAATTACACCTAATGCAGAACATGGAATGCCTGACCAAGTCGATGGGAATTTGATTCGACTTGTTGTCAGCAAAGCACGAGAAATTCATTATTCAATGGGTATCTGTCCCTCAAGTATCCACTTAAAGCGTTTTGAGATACTCCAGGAACTTGGGCTTTCAAGCGGAGGTAATGACTATCAAGCATTGCACGAAAGGCTAGGGCGCATCTCTGGCACCCTGTACGAAGGAAATATCTTTTATAAAGACAAGATATTTTCCGGTCCCCTCATTACTTTTTCCTGGCCGAATGATAACGATCCTAATGGTGTCATAACGATAGACCTCAATAAGCAATTTAAGGACTACCTTGATCAAGAAAAATCAGTCCTGGCTATTCCAGACGAGATCATGAAGCTGCAGAGCCCCTTAGAGATACGATTAAGGGAACTTATTCAGGTTCACCTGGGAAAAGGAAAATCGAGCTGGTCTATTGGTTTTGTTCGCCTGGCTGAACTGTGTCAGATTACAAGTCCACCCAAAGTATTTAAGCGGACGTTAAAGGGTTTGCCTATTCCGTATTTCATTGACTTTTCGGGAGGTCGAAAGCTTGCGGATCAGGTCGTAAAGTTTACAGTTAAAGAACGGCAGCCAAACTCAATTGTCCCCATCATTGATGCTTTAGCCGGAGAACGTTAGCCCATCAATCCGTTTTCTCTTATGAAGACAATAGAACTAAAGGGCAAATTCGTCATGTTATAGGAGTGTATGTGGATGATATTGCCACTTATGATGCGATATTAGGAGAGATAAAACAGCGTATACGTTCCGCTCAGTATGAGGCATTACGAGCAGTCAACAGCAAGCTGATTGCCCTTTATTGGGATATCGGAAAAATTATCGTATCTCGTCAGACCGAGCAGGAGAGTTGGGGGAAGGGAGTCGTTGAACAACTTGCCCAAGATTTACAAGCAGAGTTTCCAGGAGTAACGGGTTTCTCAGCTCGTAACATCTGGAATATGCGTAACTTTTATTTGACTTACACCGAAAACGTAAAACTGCAACCATTGGTTGCAGAAATTGGATGGACTCATAATCTGGTGATTTTCACAAAGTGTAAGGATGACCTTGAGCGTGAGTTCTACATCCGTATGCCACGGAAATATGGATGGACAAAAAATGTCCTTATTCATCACCTTGAGAATAAATCCTATGAAAAGACGCTTCTTAACCAGACAAATTTTGCGTCAGCCCTTCCAGAACCGATTCAAGAGCAGGCAAAGTTAGCGGTTAAAGATGAATACGTCTTTGACTTCCTGGAGCTAAACGAGGAGCACAGTGAACGTGAGCTGGAAAAAGCGCTTCTCAGAAACGTTGATTCATTCCTTCGTCAAATGGGTGGTATGTTCGCATTTGTGGGAAGTCAATACCGATTGGAGGTGGGAGGCCAGGAATTCTTCATAGACCTGCTACTTTACCATCGTCGATTGAAGTGCCTGATCGCCATAGACCTAAAGATAGGGCGCTTTGAGCCAGAGCATGTAGGAAAGATGCAGTTTTACCTCTCGGTGCTCAATGATACAGTCCGCTTGGAAGGGGAAGCCCCTTCGATTGGAATTATCCTCTGTAAGTCAAAAGATAGAACAATTGTAGAGTATGCCCTCAATGATTCAGAAAAGCCGATAGGAATTGCTACATATCGAGTTGTGAGTCAATTACCAAAACGTTTCCAGGATAAACTACCTGCCCCTGAGCAAATCGCTAGACTACTACAGGGTGTTGAATAATTTTTGATGAGCTAACATTCGCACATTGGTCACACTATCCAGTGGAGTCTTTAATCTCTTATGGCAAAAAATGACAAACTATTACTAGATGGCATTATTGATGATCGCGTAGCCGACAAACTTCCATCCGGACGTCGTGATGAAGCTTTTGAGTATTTGGTATTTGAGCAGATCTTGAAAGACTATGATCTATCTAGAGAAGAAATTGAAAGTGGTTCAGTTGATGGAAGAGACGATGGTGGAATAGATGGTTTTTTTATTCTTATCAATGGTCACTTGTTATTAGACATACAGTCTTTTACTTGGCCTAAAACCGGATCTCAAATCGAAGTATTTATTATTACTTGTAAACATCACGATACATTTAAGCAATCTACACTTGATAATTTGGTTGCGAGTCTTACTGAATTACTTGATTTTGGGATTTCTAATGAAGAGTTAAAAGGCAGTTATTCAGAACTAATAATAGAATGTAGGAACAGATTAAAACTTACATACCGCAAGCTATCATCGCGGATGAGTAGTTTTTCCTTATACTTTTCCTATGCTTCAAGAGGAGACATTCAAAGTATAGGAGATTCTGTACTCTCTAGGGCAGAGCAAATTGAATCTCTAGCAAAAGAATCATTTGGTTCTTGTAGCTCTAACTTTAAATTTTATGGCTGCACTGAACTTGTTGAACTTAGCAGAAAAACACCGGTGTTTTCTCTAGAAATCCCTTTTATTGAATCTCTCGCTAGAGGAGAGAAATATGTTCTTTTAACTAAGTTAAGTGACTACTATAGCTTCATTTCAGATGAAGGAAAGTTGAGAAGATATCTTTTTGACTCAAATGTCAGAGATTATATGGGTCTAAATAGGGTAAATGAGGATATAAGGACTACTTTATGTGATGAGAATTCCCCTGATTTCTGGTGGTTAAACAATGGAGTAACAATTCTAGCAACGTCGGCAAACATCATCGGCAAGTCTATAAAAGTTCAAGATATTCAAATCGTGAATGGTCTACAAACTACTGAATCAATATTTAGATATTTTGAAAAAGGGGGAGAAGATTCTAGCGAAAGGTCTGTGCTTATAAAAGTTATAGTTTCTCAAGATGAAGCTGTGCGAGACTCAATCATTAGAGCTACAAACAATCAAACTGATGTTGAAATCGCATCACTTCATGCAACCGAAAAAATACAAAGAGATATAGAGGAAATATTAAAACGAAGTGGTTTTTGCTACGAAAGAAGGAAGAATTTCTATAAAAACATGGGACACACTCAATCAGAAATTATTGCACCCCTATATTTAGCATCTGGATTTGTTAATCTTATATTGAAATCACCGTATCAAGCTACGCGTCTGCGATCACGTTTTATGCAATCGGAAAGTTCTTACTGCCAAGTATTTAACGAAAAAACACCCTTAGAGGTTTGGCCTAAAATAGCAAGAATTCTAAAGACTACAGATGAAGCACTTGATATATATCGTCCAATAGGAACCTCTGCGAATGAAGGGTTTCTCAAAAAAATGAGGCAAATCACTAGCTTTCTAATTATTTCGAAAGTACATAGAAATTTTCAATTTTCAGCCCAAGACCTTATAAATCTTGATGAAGAAAGCATTTTGACTCAAGAGATCGGCGATATCATACAGCTCATCTTCCACTCTAACAAAGACTTTTTGATAGGAAAGAATTGGAAGAAAAAGAAATTATTTATGAAAGTCTGTAAGGAGATAGGAGAGAAGTTTTCTATTAAAAATGGAGAAAATCTGGAGAAGCTTAGCAAATTTAAAGACGAGTATAATCCTCCTAGGCGTACAAGAGTAAGCCCAGACTTCGTGGATAGGGTTGATAAAATATTACCAGAGCAACCCTGGAAACCAGGAACTCATAAAATTGTTTGCAAACAACTGAACTGCAGTATTGGTCAGTATTTTGCAGCTGTTGATATCCTTATCAAAGAAGGTCGAAGGAATCAGCAAAAGGACGGAGTTGTCTAT
>CALBPF010000249.1 GCA_937899105.1 uncultured Flammeovirgaceae bacterium
CCACTGTCCGCCAACTGGCGGATGGGAAGGCCTAAAACCCGGTAAGCCAGAAGACCTACCTGTTTCATTAGTAATAATTCGACGCTTAGGGGATGGAGCTATCGAATGCGAACAATCTATTGGTTTTGGAAACCTATGTTCCATTCATTGGTCATCATTCTTAAGAATAGTATTTTGGATTAATGATCAAAGAATGAAAAAGAATGTATTAGGAATCATTATTATGATTTTACTGATTGCTTGTCAGCCAACCAAAGATCAATCATCAGAAAATGAAACCATTGATCTGGCAACAGAGTCATTCTCTTTTACCCCCAAGGTAAAGTATGCTAAGCACTTTAGTCTACATAAATATGGGGATGTTAAAGCAATGATTGTTAAAAATCCCTGGGACGAAGGAGACACATTAGTGTCTTATGCTCTATACCCCAAAGGAAGTCAAGAGCCTGCTCTGGGATGGGCCGAATTTAAGATTCCAGTACCTATCGATGAAGTGGTTGCCACCTCCAGTCCCCATGTTGGGTTTATTAGTTTGATCAATGAATTGGAAAGGATTACAGGAGTAGCGGATGATCGTTATATTTTTGATTCGTATATCTATGATAAAATAAGCACAGGACAGATAGCTCAAGTGGGTTCGCTAAGAGATAGTAATCTAGAGGTTTTATTGGATCTTTCCCCCGATTTAGTTATGAAAACGGGCGTTGATAATGTAAGAAATGAGGACGCTCGTTTAACTGAGGCTGGGATACCTATTTCATACAATGTCGAGTGGATGGAAACTAATATGTTGGCTAGGGCAGAGTGGATCAAGTTTGTTGGGGCTTTTTTCAATAAAGACGAAAAAGCCGATTCTATTTTCAGCAGTGTTGAAAAAGAGTATCTCAAGGCACTATCAATCACTTCTGATATTAGTGATCGTCCCAGTATTATGACCGGGAATAACTTTAAAGGAACCTGGTATATGCCGGGTTCAGATAGTTATCTGACCAAGCTGATCCACGACGCAGGGGGAGATTATTATTATAAGAACGAAAAGTCGACTGGGAGTCTGCCACTCAGTTTTGAGGTAGTGCTAGATGACCTGATAGACGCGGATTATTGGATTGGCCCTCGAGCTGAATCCTTGAAAGAACTGGAGATGATGGATGAAAGATATACCCTTTTTAAAGCTTTTAAAACGGGAAATGTATATACATCCAACAAGAGAATGAGTGAAAACGGAGGCAATGATTACTGGGAAAGTGGTATGTCTCGACCAGATCTTATTCTTAAGGATGTGATTAAGATCTTCCATCCGGGATTACTTCCTGATCATGATCTTTATTACTATAAAAAGCTGCAATAGCAATTTGGATTGGCTGCTATCAATAGTTACATACTGAAACCCTGGCTGGTCGTAGTGATCGGGATTAGCTTCATCATTAGTTTATTTCTACTGGATTTAAGTTTGGGTAGCGTTAAGATTTCCGTAGAGGAGTTGTTAAACATCATTTCAGGAAACCCTTCCAAAAAAGCCTGGGAGTACATTTTTTTTAGTTTTAGACTGCCTAAAGCTATTACCGCTATTTTAACCGGAGCCGGTATCTCGGTAGCAGGTTTACAAATGCAAACCCTTTTCAAAAATCCGCTGGCTGGTCCGTCGGTATTAGGAATTAGCCATGGAGCGAGCCTTGGCGTAGCTGTTTTTGTACTTTCTTCAACGGCTATTTTTGGAGTGACTACCAACTTTCAGGAAGCATTGGGTAGCTGGGGACTTGTCCTATTTGCCATAGCGGGATCATTTTTGGTGCTTTTAAGTGTCCTATTTGCCTCGGCTAGAATATCTGACGGGGTTACCGTCCTCATCGTAGGATTGATGTTTGGTTTTATGACAGGAGCTGTAGTGAGTATCTTACAATACTTCAGTGATCCTGAATTGATTCAAAACTTTTTGGTATGGACATTCGGTAGCCTTTCCGGCGTAGCGTGGTCTCAATTGCGGGTCATGGGACCGGTGATAGCGCTGACACTACTACTCTCTCTATTGTACTCTAAACAGATGAATGCCTTACTTTTGGGGGAGAACTATGCAACTGGGGTAGGTATCAACGTGGCTCGAACCCGGTTGAAATTGATCCTGACAACCAGTGTCGTGGCAGGTACGATTACGGCATTTACAGGCCCTATTGCATTCATAGGGGTTGCAGTACCTCACCTCGCACGTCTACTTTTCCGTACTTCAAATCATAAAATACTGATTCCTGGAACCATGATGTGTGGAGCGGCGATTATGCTCATTTGTGATATCGATTCCCAGGTACCAGGCACTCAAACTACGCTGCCATTAAACTCCGTTACCGCACTTTTCGGTGCACCGGTCATTCTTGCGATTATCATTAAAAACAAGAAAATGAAAGGGGCATTCTAATGGAAAGCATAGCGACCATAAACCAAGAAGCTGCTCATTTGACCAGACCTATTCTTTATACACAAGGGTTGACAATAGGTTATAAAACGAAGCGAAATACATTAGAGCTTGAAAAGGATTTAAATATAAAAATCCGTAATGGTGAGCTCGTGTGTCTCATTGGACCAAACGGTTGTGGTAAATCTACACTCATGCGTACCATAGCGGGCCTGCAGAAGCCATTGCATGGAGAAACATTCATTGCCGAAGTAGACGTGAACAATATCAAGCCCCATCAATATGCAAAACTCTTGCGCCTGGTACTCACAGATAGGGTCAATGTGGGTGCCATGACGGTGATGGATATCGTTTCCATCGGGCGTTATCCCTATACCAATTATTTTGCGAAGCTGAAATCCAGTGATTATGAAATCATTGAACGTTCGTTGGATAGTGTTCATTTGACTTCCTATAAAGATCGATTTTTTAGTGAACTCAGCGATGGAGAGAAGCAGCGGGTGCTTATTGCGAAAGCGCTGGCGCAAGACACTCCTTTGATCCTATTGGATGAACCTACTGCGCACCTTGATTTACCGAATCGTGTAGAGATCATGAATATCTTGAAACGTTTGGCTAAGCAGACCAATAAGGCCATCTTTCTATCCACGCACGAGTTGGATCTTGCTCTTCAGACCGCGGATACTATATGGCTAATGAATCGGAAAGAAGCTCTGAAAAGTGGCACGCCTGAAGACCTCGTCTTATCCGGCATGTTTGAGCGCGTATTTAAAAGCAGCGCCTTCACGTTTGATAAGTTTTCCGGCTCGTTTAAAGTTGTACATCCTACGAAAGGAAAAGTCTCGCTATCGGGAAACGATGTTCATAGCACCTGGGCCAGGCGTGCGTTGGAAAGAGAGGGCTATCAGGTAGTTCAGGATGCAGATTGGCCGATTAGCATTCTCCATGAAGAAGATCGTTGGAAGCTGGAAATGAATGGCAAAACATTTCAATGCCAGGATATCGGTGAGCTGCTGTCTACGATACGTGAAGCTAATTGATGTTAACGACTAACGCTTCTTCTTCCGCTTGTATAAGAAAAGATTCCATTTTTCCTCAGCCACACCATGCTTATCCATTTCGGCTCGTGCCAACGTGAAAAATAAGTCAGATAACCGGTTGATATATGCGGTTATATATTCTTCTACACAATCCGGGTCTTCATCCACCAGACTGAACAATGCGCGTTCCCCACGACGAACCTGTGTTCGGCAGACGTGACACAACGCAGAAACTTCATTTCCTCCCGGAAGCAGAAAATAGTCGGAAGGGCTACTCATAGCATTTTCCAATGCATCGATCCATGTTTCACAAAAAGTAGCGCCATCAGTAGGTCTTGGGTTGGGGTTTTCTTTGTGGGTATCCGAAGGCCTCGCCAGGTGAGACATCATATCCATAAAGTCTTTTTGGATGCGGTGGAGGTTGGGTTGCCACTCGTGATTTGCCCCAAGCTTAGCGCGGAGTAATCCGATCGTACTGTTGACCTCATCCAACGTGCCGATGCACTCGATTCGTGCGCCGTTTTTAGGTTCTCTCTTTCCACCAAATACACCGGTGCTTCCGTTATCTCCTTTTCTGGTATAAATTTTCATATCTGTTCAAGTCAATTAGCAGGTGGTAATCTTTAGTTGTTTGTAGTACCTGCGCTTTTTACAATCTTTCGAACGAAATTAACTCTTCTCTTGACAGTATCCTTGGGGAGCTGAATAATATCAAATCCTTTTTCGCCATATGTTTTTAGCAGCGCGTTTTCTAACTCGATGCAGTAATCAAAGGGTTGTTGTCGCTGCTCGTCTTTGTGATAGATGTCCTGCCAGGTGGGAGCAAAGAATACCTTTTGACCAAATTTATCATGATAAGGAAAACGGTCGATCGATGAAGGAATGGATTTGCCTGCCACTTGAAGGTAGGCGCTCAAGTCAAGCAGGGAACGATCGGTAAATACAGCGTGAGGATTGGCATCCAATTCAGCGATGAAGGCCGTGTAGACAAGTTTAGTAAACTTGCTAAGATCTTGCCATGGCGTTCCGTTACCACTGTTTTTTTGTTCCGTTGCGATCACCTTCCTGGACACTTCATGCATACAAGGATGTTCTTTTTCCAAGGCATTGATCAAAGTTGTTTTTCCAGTACCAGGCGCACCGGTAATGATGTACTTTTTAAAGTAGCGTATCATACATTAGGTAGAAAATGATGCAATACCCCAAAATGAAGAGGACGCCACTTGCCCAATTTACATACACGGCGGTTTTCAGATCCCGATCCGTTAGTAGCCTTTGCTTACTGCCAATGTAGGGTTTATTGACAAGCTTTCCCTGATACTCATTAGGCCCTCCGAACTGGCAGTTCAGTATGTAAGCCAGGGCTGCCTCCGGATATCCTGCGTTGGGGCTTGCATGTTTTTTACCTTCTCTAAAAAGAAAGGACAACCCTTTAAGTTTCACGGTTACTACTAGCATGAGGATAGCCGTAACCCTGGCCGGGATGTAGTTCGCCACATCGTCCAACTTAGCGGCGAACATCCCAAAGGATTGGTAACGGTCGGATTTGTAACCAATCATGGAGTCAAGTGTGTTGATCATTTTATAGGCCAATGCTCCGGGAACACCCAGGATGAAATAGTAAAAGAGCGGAGCGATTACTCCATCACTCAAATTTTCTGAGAGTGTTTCTAAAGTGGCGGTACGGATCTGTTGCTCATTTAGTTTTGAGGTATCTCTACCAACGATCCATGATAGCCTCTTCCTTCCAGCTTCTAATCCGGCATCGTTGAGCGTATAAAAAACAGCTTTCCCTTCTTTAATTAGGGTGCGGTTGGCGAGACAATAAAACAACAGCACAACGGCACATATATCGGCTACTATAAGGTTTAGTCCACTTAACCAACCCAACAAAAAATAAGGTGTTACATAAGAAGCTGTTACCAATACGACTACGAGTAAGGAACCCTTTAAAGATCTATAAGGATCGTTATTCAAGAACTTTTCTCCTTTGGAAATTGCCTTTCCAAAGAGTACAATTAAGTGCGGCATCCAACGAGGGTCACCCAGCAAAGAGTCCAGTATAAAGGCAATGAGCAGGATATAAATGGGGGCTATATCCAAGACTTGAGCGCTGTTATAAGTGCAGTGTTCGCTTCTTGACTTTGGGTAGCCAACCGGATGTATTCCCCCTCCAACAGTTTAAAGTTGGTGGCATCGCGAATTAGTATTTCATGTTCGTTCACAAGGTATTCTTTTAGTGCAGAGGCAGAGCCACTATTCAATTTAGCAAGGAAGTAACTGGTGTGGGTTGGCTTTACCTGCAACCAATCTATGGTCGATAGCGCTCGGATAAATGTGTCCGTTTCGGCCAGCAGTTCTTCCACATTGAATTGCCATTTTTCATAAGATTCGAACAGTGTTAACCCTGCCGTTATGGCCAGTGCATTTACGCTCCATGGCATTTTTTTGTTGAGAAGCTGCTCGATAATTTTAAAAGAAGCGATAACGTATCCAAGTCGTAGCCCGGGAATGGCGAAAGTTTTGGTTAAAGATCGAACAACGATCAGATTATCCAAACGCTTGACCAAAGGGGCAAGAGACTCAATTTCGTTAGTGAACTCAATATAGGCTTCATCGACGATAAAAGTGGTAGAAGGGGTTTCTTTAATCAGGCTGACTAGCTTTTCTGATGCTATAACACTTCCATCCGGATTATTGGGGTTGCAAATGAAAACAAGCTCATACTCGGAGGCGATCAAATCTTCTTTATCGACGAGGTCATAATCTAATCCGTGAATCTTACAAGCATCTTCATATTCAGAAAAAGTGGGGGAGACAATGGCTGCTTTCCCTTCAGTGAAAATCTGTGCAATTAAATAAAAGGCTTCGGTGGCGCCATTTGTAAATAGGAAATAGTCACTGGGCAAATCAAACTTTTTGGAAGCTGCATCGCTCAACTCTTTTGCCGCAGGAGAGGGGTAGTTTTGAATAGTATAGGTGCGAGAAGCTATTTCGTTTAGAAGTTCAGGCGGACAGCCTTTGTAGTAAACATTCGAACTGAAGTTGTAAATAATTTTTCCACTGTATCGATAGATATCGTCTCCATGTCCTTCAATCATTCTTCCTGCTATTTTCTACGATCACATCCATATCCAGATGCTGATCAATCCAGTGGGCCAACTTTTCGTATTGCATTTCTTTGAAAGATAAATAGTCCATGGCTTCGGCCTTTTTGTATTTGGTTCTAAGCAATTCGTTTACGACTACCTGGTTATCCAAAATGCCGTGCAGATACGTTCCCCAGCTTTTATCTCCATCAAAATAGCCTTCAGGGGATCCATCAATGATGTTTAGATGCTTGCTATTCGGAGCTTCTGTTTCACCCATATGGATCTCATAACCGATACAGGTTTCCAAATGATTTTTGAATGTAAAGTTTTGCTGCACTACCGTCTTTTCTTTGGTCAGCGTAGTGGTGATGTTAAATAAGCCCATACCTGTCTCTTTGCCACCGACACTTTCTACTTTAAATGGATCCTCTATCCATTTTCCCATCATTTGATATCCCCCACAAATTCCGATAATGGGTGTACGACCATACATACTTTTGATGGTTTCATCGATTCTATCTTCTTTCAAGGAAACTAAATCTTCCATAGTATTTTTGGTTCCGGGAAGGATGATCACATCCGCTTTCTTTATCTCCCTTGGATTTCGTGTATAGTACAAGTTGATCATGGTTTCCTGTTCCAAGGCCTGGAAGTCCGTGTAATTTGAGAGATAATGGAGGTGAACAACCGCCACGTTGAGTTTGTCTTTCTCCGCAGCAGTGTTTCTTTGTTTAATCGCAACCGAATCTTCTTCTTCCAATACAATATCGGAAGCATAGGGTATCACGCCGAGTACAGGGGTTTCCGTAATATCTTCCAGCATCTGTTTCCCATCTTCAAAAAGGGCAGCATCACCTCGGAACTTATTCACAATGATGCCCTTAATTAGTTTTCGTTCCCAGGGCTCCAGGAGTTTGAGGGTTCCGTAGACGCTTCCGAATAGACCGCCTTTATCGATATCGGCCACCAGGTAAACACAGGCATTAGCAGCTTGCGCCATCCGCATGTTTACAATATCCCGATGCTTTAAATTTAGCTCGCTGATACTTCCTGCTCCTTCCATCACCACGGGGCTGAATACATGGTTAAGCGTGTGAAACGCTCTCTTTGCCTCGTCAAAAAGGTCACTCTTATGGTTTGAGAAGTACTCTTTGGCGGATTGAGTACCGATCGGTTTTCCATAAAGCACAACTTGAGATTTGTTTTCTGATGAAGGCTTGAGCAAAATAGGATTCATTTCAACCCTGGGAGCCAGCTTGCTGGCGGCTGCCTGTACCGCTTGTGCACGTCCAATTTCTAAACCATCGGGTGTCGAAAAACTGTTGAGGGACATGTTTTGTGCTTTGAAAGGTGCAGGATCAAAACCGTGGTTTTTCAACCAGCGACAGATGCCCGTGGTTATCCAGCTTTTGCCTACATCGGAGCCGGTGCCCACCATCATGATTGGTTTCATTTTCCCCATATACTATCAAACTGCAACGTAACGCTAAGATGCGTTGAAATTAAAGGAAACTAATGATTCAATACTTTTACTTTATACTTTGACAAGCTTTGATCAGTGCATTAAGCTACTTAAGTCATAAATAAATGCTACTTTCACTTAGTTTTTGGTGGATTCCTTTGGTAAGGAACCTTAAATTGGGAATCCGGTAAACCGCCGATTGGCGG
>CALBPF010000250.1 GCA_937899105.1 uncultured Flammeovirgaceae bacterium
CAGGGTCGGTACTTGACAGTATATCCCTTCTTGCTGTAGATATTATGACTATCTAATCTACTCTGTAAATCAGAACTATAACCGATATATATTTTATTAAATTTTGGGCTGTAGAGTACGTAAACGGTAAAGGGCATATTAACAACAACGGCACCATTCCAGTGGCTTTGTTTTAGTAGCGGGGAGCAGAATCGAACTGCCGACCTCAGGGTTATGAATCCTGCGCTCTAACCATCTGAGCTACCCCGCCATATTATTTATCTTTTCAACTTTTAAAGCAGTTCGTTTAACTACCGTTCACCAACTGGCGGATATGAATCGTGCGCCCTAACCGTCTGAACTCCCACTTAATCCTTTAAACGGGAGCGCAAACTTACTAAGTTTGTAAAATAATATCCCAAGCCTCCTTAATTTTTATTTGGTTTGGCTAGATGTTAAAAATAGTCTAACTTATTCGCCGATTAAAGAAGTGATAAACAGCGACTTCTTAATCTTATTTTCCATTTTAACCATGTGCCATGGCGAGATACTTATACACCGCGGATTTTGAAATCAACGCCTCCAAAAAAATGCTTTACCCGTATATCTATACTGCCAGTGGTCTTGCCCAATGGATGGCTGATGACGTTACCATTGACGAGGATAAAGTATTTAATTTCATATGGGATGATGAAGATCATCGGGCCAGACTTATTTCTCATCGTACTAATAGCTACGTGAAGTTTGAGTTTATTCGGGAAGATGAAGAAGAGGACGACCCTGCATTTTTTGAGCTTAAATTAGATATGAATGAGCTCACGCAGTCTGTATTCTTAAAGGTTACCGACTATTCTGACATGGACGATTTAGAAGAACTTCATGATTTATGGAGCGGTCTCATTGATAATCTCAAAGAGACAGTGGGCGGATAAATAGTTATTTTTCCGTATTTCACTAATTTTGGCTTTCTTTTTGTTGTGAATAGTCAGAATGAAGAAGATTGATAAGCTAATTCTGTCGTCCTTTGTTGGACCTTTTTTTCTTACTTTTTTAATCGTTGTATTTATACTGCTTACTCAGCATATGCTGAATAAGTTTGATGATATTGTCGGTAAGGATTTGGGGTGGGATGTTTTGGCTCAACTCTTTTTTCACTTTGCAGTCTTTGTAACCCCGGTAGCCATTCCGTTAGCTATTCTGTTGTCTTCACTTATGACGTTTGGCAACCTCGGAGAACACTTCGAATTAACGGCGCTTAAAAGTGCCGGGATATCGTTAGTAAGAGCGCTCTTGCCCATCTTCGTTTTTGTATTGGGCTTAACCATCTTCGCTTTTTATTCTAATAACTACTTTGTTCCCAGATCGGCGCTTGAGGCTTACAGCCTGCTTTATGATATTAAACAGAAAAAGCCGGCTCTGGACCTGAAACAGGGAGCATTTTATAATGGCATTCCTGATTTCAGTATTAAGGTTAATAAGCGCCACGATGATGGAAAGACACTGGAAGACATTATCATTTATGATCATAGAAATCAGAATGGTAATAAAAAAGTGACACTGGCCGATTCCGGAGCCATGTATACCATTTTGAATGACAGGTATTTAAAACTGGAGCTTTTTGACGGACATTTTTTCTTTGAGAATAATACTGACGGCGCTTCCAGGAAAAGTAAGAGAGAAACACTTTCAAGAAGTAGCTTTAGCCGTAGTGAGTATGTCCTGGACCTTTCTTCATTTGGCCTGGATAGAACAGATAAGAGTCTTTTTGAAGGGAATAGAATAATGAGAAATATCCGCCAATTGGTGGGTGATGTAGACTCCATGGGGCGACAAGTTTTGAATAGACGATTAAAAGTGTTTATCGAGATACCTTATTCCTTTTATTTCCATAAACGGAATGATACGATAAGCTTGCCACCCTACTTGCAGCAATACAGTGACTGGAGCGATTCCGTAGAGCTGACAAAGTTAAAAAAGATCGAGAGAGAAAAAGAAAAGGCCGATTCGCTTGTCAAACTTAGCAAGCATAAGTTAGATACTTTAACTGACGGCCCCACATTTAAAAACGCTCAAACGACCATTTTGGATTTGAAAGAATCTACGGATGAAAAAAATAAACGCAGGAGTAGAATTAAAAAACTGGAAGAGAAAAAGAAAGCTAAAAGCAGGATTGTGAAGCCAAAAGCAACTAATCAACTTACTAAGAATACAGATTTGAAAGTTAATCAACAAAAAACTGCAAGCCGCAAAGAAGAGAACTTATTGGAAATAGCAGTTCTACAAGATACTATCAAAAAAGATTCGGTAAAAACAACCGCACAACTTGTGCAAGAGTTGATGGATAAAGAGGTGGATAAAAAAGCGTTACAAACTGCACTAAGTCTATCCCGGCAAGCTAAGAGTAAACTGCAAAGCGCTAATCAGAAAATAGAGCAGCATACCCGTGATAAAGATGTATTTGATATTCAGTACCATAAAATACTGGCAAATTCGGTGGCCTGTATTATTATGTTTTTAATAGGCGCTCCACTTGGCGCTATTATTAAAAGAGGCGGCCTAGGAATTCCGGTACTTATGTCGATCATCTTTTTTATCATTTTCTATGTTATAAGTATGACAGGTGAAAAGTACTCGAAGCAAGATCTTGTAGATCCTGCCATCGGCATGTGGGCGGCAAATGCCATCCTTTTACCCATTGGCTTACTTTTCCTACGACAGGCAAGAGTGGACGCCAGGCTTTTTGATTCAGATTTCTATAATGTCATGATCGAGCGCTTCAAACGCTGGTTTGCCAATCGTAAATCGAATCAATAAATTCTTAACAAGGTTGTTTATTGAAATTGACCTTGCTAACTTTGCACCTTGAATAAAAATATCAATTATTTAACTAAGCATGTATTTACAAAAAGAGAAAAAACAAGATTTGTTTGAGAATCATGGTCGGTTAAAGGCGAAAAATGATACGGGATCTGCAGAGTCGCAAATTGCACTCTTTACATACCGGATTCAGCACCTTACCGAACACATGAAGAAAAATAAAAAAGACTATTCTACGCAACAAGGTCTTTTGAGGTTAGTAGGTAAGAGAAGGAAGTTGCTCAACTACCTTCAAAAAGTGGATATCGAAAGATACCGGGCTATTATAGCAGAATTAAAACTGAGAAAATAAAATAAAGGGAATCGTGTTGATTCCCTTTTTGTCTTTTACAGAGTGCGGTTCAGCGCTCATTATTAAATTAAATTTTTATGCAATTCAATGTTATCAACAAAACAGTAAACCTTCCTGATGGTCGTACTATATCAGTAGAAACAGGTAAACTGGCCAAACAAGCGGACGGGTCGGTTGTAGTACGTATGGGCGACACACTGCTACTGGCCACAGTAGTTTCAGCCAAAGCAGCGAAGGACGATGTTGATTTTTTACCCCTATCCGTAGACTACCAGGAAAAATTTGCAGCTTCAGGTAAGATACCAGGAGGTTTCCTAAAACGTGAGGGAAGATTATCTGACTATGAAATTCTTATTAGTCGTTTGGTGGACAGAGCAATACGTCCAATGTTTCCGGATGACTATCATGCTGACACGCAGGTGGCCATATCACTTATTTCGGGTGATGAAGAAGCGCTTCCCGATGCACTTGCAGCATTTGCAGCTTCATCGGCTCTTGCCGTTTCGGACATACCTTTCAACGGTCCTATCTCCGAGGCCAGAGTAGCCAGAATTCATGGGCAATACGTGATCAACCCATCGAAAAGTCAAAAAGAAGAGGCTGATCTTGATCTTATTGTTGCCGCTACGATTGATAATATACTAATGGTAGAGGGTGAAATGAAACAAGTTTCAGAGGATGATATGCTTGAAGCAATTAAGGTAGCACACGAAGCAATCAAGGAACAATGCCAGCTGCAACTCGAGCTCCAGGATGAAGCAGGTAAGGTGGAAAAAAGAGAATATTCACACGAAAACAATGATGAAGAACTTGAAGCTCGCATGCACTCTGAATTATACGATAAAGTATATGCGGTTGCAGAGCAGCAAATAGCTGACAAATCAGTTCGTTCGGAGTCTTTTAAAGCTATTAAGGAGAAGTTTTTAGAAAGTTTTGGAGAAGAAGAGGAAGTAGATAAGTTCCTTATTAATCAATATTTCAAAGGTATTCAAAAGAAGGCTTGCCGTGACCTTGTTCTCAACGAGCGTAAACGTTTGGACGGTCGTGAGCTAAATCAAATCAGACCTATAGCTTCAGAAGTTGATTATCTTCCATCCACGCACGGGTCGGCAGTATTTACCAGGGGCGAGACACAATCGTTAAGTACTGTAACCTTAGGCACTAAAATGGACGAACAGCTTATTGACGGAGCAATGTATTCTGGTTCAAATAAGTTCATGCTTCATTATAACTTCCCTGGATTTTCTACCGGCGAGGTAAAACCGAACAGAGGGCCAGCCAGAAGAGAGGTGGGCCATGGTAATTTAGCATGGAGAGCTATTAAAGAGGTTCTTCCTGCTGAAAGTCCGTATACCATACGTGTAGTATCCGACATACTTGAATCAAATGGCTCATCGTCAATGGCCACTGTTTGTGCCGGCTCACTAGCGCTTATGGATGCCGGTATTCAAATAGATGCTGCGGTATCCGGAATCGCCATGGGTATGATCTCAGATAGCGAGACAGGTAAATTCGCAATCTTGTCTGATATCTTAGGTGATGAAGATCATCTTGGTGACATGGATTTTAAAGTTACGGGTACTGAAAAAGGTATTACTGCTACCCAAATGGATATTAAGGTAGACGGTCTTTCTTATGACATTCTTAAGCAAGCGCTTGAACAAGCAAAAGAGGGCAGACTTCATATTTTGAACGAAATGAAGAAAACCATAGAGAAACCGGCTGCTGATCTTAAGCCAAGCGCACCTCGATCTGAAATAATTAAGATCGCCAAGGATCAGATTGGTGCAGTGATAGGGCCTGGTGGAAAAGTAGTACAGGAAATCCAAAAAGAAACCGGCGCTACTGTCGTTATAGAAGAGGATGAACATAATGGTATCGTGAGCATTTTTGCAGTTGATAAAGGATCCATGGATGATGCTCTTAGAAGGATAAAGGCGATCGTAGCGGTACCTGAAATAGGCGAGGTATATGAAGGTAAAGTAAAATCGATCATGCCATTCGGGGCTTTTATTGAATTCATGCCTGGTAAAGATGGTCTGCTGCATATATCTGAAATTAAGTGGGAGCGTGTAGAAAAGATGGAAGGTATTATGGAAGTCGGAGAGCAGGTACAGGTGAAACTTGTGGATATTGATAAAAAAACAGGCAAATTCCGCCTTTCACGCAAGGTATTGCTGCCAAAACCGGAGCGAAAAGAGGAAAACGCAGGATAATATTTTCTTTAGAAGCTTTGTGCTTTGGCGTCTATTCGTTAAAATCGTTGTGATCTTATTGGAAGGAATTAACAGATGACACGGAATGAGACAGCTGAAGATTAGCAAGCAGATCACCAACAGGGAAAGTCAATCTCTTGATAAGTACCTGCAGGAGATAGGCAAGGTTGATTTGTTAACCCCTGATGAAGAGGTAGAGTTAGCGCAACGGATTAAAGACGGAGATCATCTGGCGCTTGAGAAACTCACTAAAGCTAATTTAAGGTTTGTCGTTTCAGTAGCAAAACAATATCAAAACCAAGGTCTTACGTTAGGAGACCTGATAAATGAAGGAAACCTCGGACTGATCAAAGCAGCTCAGCGATTTGATGAGACCCGAGGTTTTAAGTTTATATCCTACGCGGTTTGGTGGATTCGCCAGTCAATTTTACAGGCGTTGGCTGAACAGTCGAGAATAGTTCGTTTACCACTCAATAGAGTGGGATCACTAAACAAAATATCTAAAACATTTTCTGAGCTTGAGCAAAAGTTTGAGCGCGAACCCTCGCCTGACGAGTTAGCGGAAGTACTTGAAGTAACTACCGCTGAGGTTGTGGATACGATGAAAATCTCTGGTAGACATGTTTCTATGGATGCTCCTTTTGCTCAGGGTGAAGAAAACAGATTATTAGATGTGCTTGAAAATGAACTTGAAGAGACGCCGGATAATGAGTTAATGAATGATTCGTTAAGGAGGGAGGTACAGCGAGCTCTTTCTACTTTAACACAGCGCGAAGCAGACGTTGTTACACTTTACTTTGGCCTCAATGGAGAGCATGCACTTACATTGGAGGAAATAGGAGAGAAATTTGATCTTACTCGTGAGCGTGTCCGCCAGATTAAGGAAAAAGCTATTCGCAGGCTTCGTCATACTTCAAGAAGTAAGGCTCTTAAGCCCTATTTAGGTTGATTATCAGATCATAGATTTTTTATAATAAGTCCCATAAAATCATGAGGGCTATTTTTTTATCTTTGTAATCATTCTGACAAACAGCTCGCTTAATTTGAATAACCTAAACTTATCAAATCAGATTGTAGTTGACGTCTTATAAAAATTATCATAATGACAGAGGAAAAAGTTAAAGTACTAATAATAGGGTCGGGTCCTGCTGGATATACTGCGGCCATTTATGCTTCCAGAGCAGGGCTAAACCCCGTAATGGTTACAGGTGGCCAACCAGGAGGTCAGCTAACAACTACTAATGACGTAGAAAATTACCCCGGATACCCACAAGGTATAAATGGACCTCAGATGATGATCGATTTCCAGCAGCAAGCGGAACGTTTCGGAACAGATATCCGCTTTGGGCAGGTTACTTCAGTCGATCTTTCGGGTTACCCGCATAAGGCCGTTGTGGATGATAAACATGAAATCACCGCTGAAGCTGTTATTATCTCAACTGGCGCTAGCGCCAAATACCTGGGATTGCCCTCCGAGAAAGAATATTACAATAAAGGGGTTTCTGCCTGTGCGGTATGTGATGGGTTCTTTTACAAAGGGAAAACGGTGGCAGTTGTTGGAGGTGGAGACACCGCGGCTGAAGAAGCTATTTATTTGGCAAACCTTTGTCCTAAAGTATACTTGATCGTACGTAGAGATGAAATGCGAGCTTCGAAGATTATGCAAAGCCGAGCGCTTAATAACCCTAATATTGAAGTGCTTTGGAATACGGAAACAGAAGAAATTCTTGGTGATGGAGAAGCAGTTACAGGAATGAGAGTGGTAAATAAGCAGACAGGTGAGAAAAAGAATATTGATGTAGAAGGTTTTTTCGTGGCCATAGGGCATAAACCAAATACAGATATTTTCAAAGATTACCTTGAAATGGATGAAACCGGATATCTTATTGCCGAGCCGGGTACTTCAAAAACTAAAGTTGAAGGCGTATTTGTAACGGGTGATGCGGCAGATAAGGTTTATCGGCAAGCGGTGACAGCGGCTGGTACGGGTTGTATGGGAGCCTTGGATGCAGAGCGTTTCCTTCAGTCAAAAGAAATGGAAATGGTTGAAGGTTAGTCCATCGCTGTAAAATTAGATTACCTTGCGAGGCTGTCTACTTAGGCAGCCTTTTTTTATATAACAACTGAATAATGATCAAACTGGATATACTCGCGTTTGCCGCTCACCCCGATGATACTGAGCTGAGTTGTGCGGGTACATTGGCCTCACAAATAGCAGCCGGGCACAAGGTGGGAGTGGTAGATTTAACGCGAGGAGAGCTGGGGAGCCGGGGGACACCTGAGATCCGGGATCAAGAGGCCCAGGCATCTGCTGAGATATTGGAGTTGAGCGTTCGTGAGAATTTGGGACTTGAAGATGGCTTCTTTCAAAATGACAAGCCCAACCAGTTGATAGTAGCTAAGACGATACGAAAATATAGACCGGATGTAATTCTCGCTAATGCTGTGAAAGACAGGCACCCTGATCATGCCAGGGGCGCCCAATTGGTTGAAGATGCCAACTTTTTGTCAGGTTTATCCAAAATTGAAATTGAAGATAGCGGTGAACTTCTAGCCCCATGGCGACCTCGGGCGGTTTACCATTTTATCCAAAGTCAATTCTTACAACCCGATTTCGTGGTAGATGTCAGTGAATACTGGGATATTAAAATGGAAGCTGTTAGGGCCTTTAAATCTCAATTTTACGACCCAAATAGCAAAGAACCGGAAACGTATATTTCTTCCCCGGAGTTTATGAAAATGATTGAATCGAGAGGGAAGGAACTAGGTCACTCTATTGGTGCTAGATATGGCGAAGGCTTTACCGTGAGTAGGAATATTGGCGTTAAGGATTTACTTGATCTGAAAT
>CALBPF010000251.1 GCA_937899105.1 uncultured Flammeovirgaceae bacterium
CCCCTCTGTGCCGGTAACGCCAAAGGGGTTGAGTGGCGAGCAGTATACCATGGCCGAGATGTTTAAGGATGCAGACTATCAAACCGTTCACATTGGTAAATGGCATTTGGGAGACCAGGCAGGCATGCTACCCAATGAGCAGGGTTTCGACTATTCATTCGGGCATCACGTCGGGTGTATCGATAATTTCTCTCACTTTTATTACTGGCGAGGGCCCAACCGCCATGACCTGTACCGAAACGGAGAAGAAGTTTTTTATGACGGGCAGTTTTTCCCTGAACTCATGTTGAAGGAGGCTAAAGCATTTTTGGATAACAAAGAAGATAAGCCATTTTTCATGTTTTATGCTATGAACTCACCGCATTATCCGTATCAGGGAACTCCGGAGTGGCTGGCGTATTATCAGGAAAAAGGAGTGGCCTATCCCAGGGATCTTTATGCCGCTTTTTTATCCACGCACGATGAGATCATTGGAGAACTGCTCGATAAGCTGGAAGCGCTGGATTTGATGGACAATACCATCATCGTCTTCCAATCTGACAACGGGCATTCTACCGAAGAGCGCGCCCATCACGGAGGAGGAAGTGCCGGACCTTACCGGGGCGCAAAGCAATGTTTGTTTGAAGGGGGTATCCGCGTGCCGGCAGCGATCAGTTGGAAGGGTGAGATCCCCAAAGGCGAGGTTAGAGCACAGTTTGCGGTGAATGCAGACTGGATGCCGACTCTGGCAGAATTATGTGGAATTAAGCTGGATACGAGGGATCTGGACGGTAAGAGTCTGGTGCCCATTATTTCCAAAGCTAACAAGGAAACCTTGCATAGTGAGGGCTATTGCTGGCAGTATAACGATATGTGGGTAGCACGCAAGGGTAAATGGAAACTGATTGGCAATCCGTTTGATACCGGAAACAGGGAACTTAAATTTAATGTAGACAGATGGCTGGTTAACCTGGAGAATGATCCCGGAGAAACAACAAATTTGGCTGCCGTCAATCCGGAGGTAGTAGCCGAGCTGGAAGGCGTGTACCATAAGTGGCTGGAAACGAACAAACGATAACTTCAGAAATACCCTTGTAAATGACCAACCTGACCCATATCTCCTTGATCGCAGTGGGATTGCTTTCCGTGCTTTCCATTACTTCTTGTTCCCTGGAAAAAGAAGCCCCTAAAAGACCCAACGTTATTCTCATCTTAGCAGATGATCTGGGCTATGAAACCATCGGGGCAAACGGAGGAGAAACCTACCGCACCCCGGCCATTGATCGCATGGCAGCTACAGGTATGAGTTTTGAACATTGCTATGCGCAACCACTCTGCACGCCGAGTCGGATAAAGCTCATGACCGGCATTTCCAATGTCCGAAATTATGTTCGTTTTGGATTGTTGGATTCTACGCAAACCACGTTTGGGCATCTATTCAAACAGGCGGGTTACAATACATGCGTAGTAGGTAAATGGCAACTTGGTAAAGATCCGGAAGGCCCCATGAAAGCAGGTTTCGATCAGCATTGTTTGTGGCAGCTTAGCGAAGGGCGCATGGATGCTTCCGGGCGGGATACCCGCTATTCGAAGCCGGTATTGGAAGTCGATGGGGAGTTGATCACCTATGGAGACAGTGACTATGGACCCGATATCGTAAGCAACTACGGGCTCGATTTTATCGAAAAAAGCAATAAGGAAGGTAAGCCGTTCCTGCTGTATTACCCAATGATACTCACACATTGTCCATTTAGTCCTACACCCGGTTCACCAGAGTGGATGTCAGGCGATTCTGCCGTCTACTCCTATAAAGGTGAAGCGCAATATTTTGAAGATATGGTGGCTGAAACGGACGCCATCGTCGGGAAAATATATGCGCGGCTTGAGTCATTAGGCATCGATGATAATACATTGGTGGTATTTACCGGAGACAATGGAACGGACGAACCTGTGGTATCTTATATGAACGGAAGAAAGGTTGCCGGGGGCAAATGGAAGTCCACCGATGCAGGAACACGTGTTCCGCTAGTTGCAACATGGCCCGATAAGATTAAAGCCAATGCCGTAAATACTGATTTGATTGACTTTAGTGATCTGTTCCCAACCCTTTGTGAGGCGGCAGGTATTCAGTGGCCCGGAGAATTAGATATTGACGGAATAAGTTTTCTACCTCAGTTGAATGGAGAAAAGGGAAATCCCAGGGAATGGGTTTATAATTGGTTCTCGCGAAGCGGCAAGGAAAGTGAAGCCAGGGTATTTGCCAGAAATCATCGGTATAAACTGTACGATACGGGTGAATTCTATGAAATTCCCAAAGATTATGAGGAGCAGGATACACTCAGGTTCGAGGAACTGAATGCGGATGCCCGGTCCGTTCATAACATGCTTGAAGAAGTAATTAAAAAGTACGAAAAACGAAGGTTAGATAAGATCCCTACCGCAAATAGTAAATAAGCGTTTAGTTCCACTCGGTAACTCGCAATTATTTTAATTATCCAATCGTACTCTCTTCCTCTAGCTCCGCAACTTATAAAAAAACTTCCTTAAAGGACCTTTCATAGGGAAGTGATGTACGCACCTTAAAGTAGGTCCGGGTTGACTCTGTTTTTGAGCTACCAGTTTTTACGTACTAACCTAATCACGCTTTCAAGGCATAGTTCGTCACTAGTAATTTATAAGGGTGGCGTAGCGCTTTCGCGTAGTAACTATCCAACAAAAAAAGTTACCAAAAAACACTTAAAAGTAAAGAGATATGATAAAGATCTTACATACCTGTATCTCGATCAGGCACGGAGGTGGCTAAAACAGCGCTTCTACCACTCTTCAACTAATCTCAAACCCTCTAAAAGCCTTATTACATGAAAAACAACAACCTATTACCCGTATGCGTTTTTATGCTGGCAACCCTTGTCGTGGTTTCTTCCAGCGCTCAGACGACAGATTATTTTGCTGATGATGGATGGGTTAAGCCTTTCGATGTCACCTATCCTCATCCGAACTCACACTATCATAATGGTGTTACCTACATTGCCTACATGGGGGCAAGTGGAAATGGAAATGACCCAAGTGTAGCCAGTTATAATCACACTACCGGTGAATGGAACGGGCCGGTTCGAATTGGTAGTAATCCACTGCCAAATGACGACTATCACGGAAAACCATCCATCGTAGTCGATGACCTGGGATATATTCATGTCACTTTTGGTGGACACGGTGGTACGATTGGTCTTGCTGGTTCCAATCAGTATGGAGGCTATAGTGACGGAGAGTTAAAGCACCTCAGATCTAATCTACCTGAAGATATTGGTACAGGTACCAGTGACTGGACACGACAAAATCCGGCGCCAGGAGGAGGGAGTACGGGGGATATTTCCGTATATGCGACCTACCCTCAGTTTATAAAAGTGTCTAACGGAGATATTTATTTTTTCTGCAGGCATGGAAATCATCACAGTGACTGGACTTACCAAAAATCTACGGATGATGGAGTTACTTGGGGTGGCGAGGTTCCGATTTTAGCCCATACGTGGACAGAAACTTGGTATGCCTGGTTCACTGTCAATGGTGATAGCATCAACTGTGTTTATAACTATCATCCTGGTGGTTCCGGAGATGATCGACAAGATATTTATTACATGTATCTGGATACCAGCACCGACACCTGGTACAATGTAGAAGGAAGTGATTTAAGTTCAAAAATTCCGATGAATTTAAAACAATCTAAAAAGAGGACTAAGGTAAAAAATACTAATCCGGACAATTACGAAGTAAGTTCTATCGTCTGCAGGTCCGATACCAGCGGTATCCCGCACATCGCATTTCAATATTACAATGACCAGGCTTATCACATGATGTGGGATGGCAGCGACTGGACGACATATGTAAACCTGACTACTACCAGTGCAATAGAAGAAAGTAAATTTGACATCATGCCTATTTCCTCTACCGATGTAAAGGTATTAGTTCGCCGTGAGGATGCTTTAGGAACCAAACTTGCCTGGTGGTCTATGGATCCCACAAGCTCGTACCGTAACGAAGACGAAGTAATTATGGTGGAAGACACATCTTCTTACAGGCCTGCGGCAATTCCGGAGTTTTACCATAACGATGCTAAAGTGATGTTTTTTGAGAAAACCGGCAACGATAGGGTTAAAATCTTTATGCATGGCGACAGCGGGCTGCTGACAAGAAGTAGCAGCAGTAGTACAAGAGTAGCTTCAACGGCCAATGAAACATTGAATCCTGAATCTGCC
>CALBPF010000252.1 GCA_937899105.1 uncultured Flammeovirgaceae bacterium
AATTAAGTGAAATCAAACTTTTTAACCATTTACTGAAAAAGGCGCGGAAAACAGGTGGCATTAAACGGTTAGGACAACATTCTGAAAATTTCGTTTAAGAATTCTTTGCTTTCGTTGATTATAATTTTTCATCACTTCCTAACACTTTTTATTAGTAATGAAAAATCTTCTTCGCAATGAAAACTCCTATTCTATTGATCAGTTTGTTCATTTTTTCTAATTGTTCGTCTCAACAACCTGCTTCAACTAACTCTACACAAGACACAAAGTCCACAAGCTCAAATAAGGAAGCCGATATTACCGGAGTTTGGAAAATGACGATCACCACGGGCCGTGGCATAAGAGATAAGGAGTTAATTATTTCCTTAGAAAATGGTAAATACAAAGGTAAAAGTGATAAAAACAATTTTGATATTACCAGGAATGGGAGTCAATTAAAGTGGACCGATACAATCAATTCTCCAATGGGTAGCATTCAAGCTGAATTTTCAATGATGTTAGAGGGTGCAAAAATGACAGGAACTGTACAGGCTTCTGGCCGGACTCTGGATGTTGTGGGAAAAAGGAAGTAACTCAAGTCCGTTAATAATGAAAACGGGAATACTTACACTCATATTCTTAACCAACTTTTACGCTAACAACGCCTGGTGCATGCGTATTAGTAATAATAATGATAACAAGGCATTAATTGAGGCCTTATTAAAAGAAAGAAATTATATTGATACGCTGTTTTCCAAGGACGAACTCGTTCTAATCGAGGAAATTAAACAATCGCTGGACAAGAAAATAACCGTTTTAAACGTAGATCTTCAACTAAAGGCATGTTACTTCAGAATAGCCCCGATCCTGAATGAGTACAAGAAACAGCTACAAGGCATTTCAAAGAAGTTACTTGTCGAATGCCTGATCGCTCATAGTGGGAAGACCAGCAAGAAGGATATTGAAAAATTAGAATTCATTACAAGCCCTCTACCTTTAATTCTTCTTGTAGACGACAGGTTTATGAATTTGATTGAACTTTGAATTGAACCTAGTTATACTTCCTTTTCCTAAACCAGAAATCAATAAAAGTCAAGCTCAAAGTCAGTTTAGTATAGCTTTCTGAAAAGAACTCGGTAAGCCCGTTTCCACGCGATGCCCGTTCGCCAATAATCCTAAATACCCCGCTACTTCCTAATGGTAGGCTTAAGCCCGCAGTAAATCCGGCATTATCCAAGCCTTCTCCATCTAAAAGTAAATAGCTTTGCTCACCAAAAAAGCCAAAGCCATAACTCACCCTGCTAAAGTAAGTTTCATTTTTGTAGTTCGGAAGTTTTTCAAAACCTAGAGAAAGTCTTCGACTATCCCTTAATTCGTAGTCATCTCCCGATAAGGATGATTCTGACCATAGGTGAGTTTTGAAATCCATATTAATTTGAATCTTATCTCTATGATTGAGATTAAATCCAATACCAAAAGCATGAGGTAAGAGGTACTCATCGGAGTCAATGGTTTCAAGCGCAATACTATCCACTGAAATTGATGTACCTGGGGCAGTTTCGGTGATAAAAAGTTCTCTGGAACTTGATAGGTCGCTTTTAAGATCATAGGTAGCCCCTATAGTCAAATTAGAGCGGTTCATTGGTATCATGTATTGAAACCCTAAGTCGAGCTTAACGGTATTCAAATAATTCTGATCTTCTATTTGAAGATTAAAATTACGGTCGAAACTATTGATTTGTTGGTTGTTATTGATCGAACCAAAAATGTAAGAAAAGTGCGCACCCACTGATAATCGGCTACTGATGTTTCTCCCATACCCGAAGTATGCTTCATTTAAGCCTCCCGATCCCTCATACAAAATGTTATAAGTACCGGGAATACCATTAAAATCATCTCTTCCAAAAATAAAATATTCAACATTACTATATTGTCTCAGACCAAATGATGCTCCTGATCTGTCGCCGGTTTTAAAAGCCATAGCTAAGTAGGGAAAGTCCAAACCGAGTTGAAAGCCCGAATCGTCTCCATCATCTCTCTGAGCAAAAGACAAGCTTAACCCAAACTCACTTAGAAAGCTGTAAGGGTAACCAATAGCGCTGTAAGAGGCCGGATTTAGGTTATTGATAGTGTATCCACTTCTATTGGCAATCCCGGTGCCACCGGTGATCAGTTGTTGACTTAAGCCCTTGTTGTTAATGTCCCCGACTCCGAAATACGTGTAAGGCGATCCGGGCGCTTGTTGAGCTTGTCCAAGATTTGATAAAAAACCAAGGAACATAACTAAAAGGGAATATCTCATTAAGATTTATAGAAAAACGGTACTACAAAAATCCTAAGGTACCGGCTTCAACGATAGTTAGAAATAGAGTTCTATGAATACAGCAAGCGCATCAACATAGAGTATTAACGTATCAATGAAATCTTTTTTTCCTTAGCGATCAATTTGGTAGAAAAAAAAGACTTATACATGATACTCATTAACTGTTTGGTTGAATAAATTTCATCTGCCTTCCCAATACCTGTTGCTTTGACGTTGATCAAAATGAATCGTCTTTGAAGTTAAACAACATGTCGAAGCGCTTAAAACACTGTCTCATACCAATAATTATTGTTTTTACAAGATGTAGCTTCCCGGCAACTCTGGGAGAAGAGATTGTTCAGAGTGAAATATTGGACATTGTATATATAGATACCATTGGGATCAAATTGTCAACCGTTCTTTTCGACTCAATTGCTACATCAAATCTCCAAAGGCATTTAATTGGTCATCACACCGATGAATATGTAGGTTCCGTAACCTCCTCACCTTATGTTCAATTTACACTGGACTCTATCAACTTTCCCGGTGAGGATGCTGTGTATCAATATGCAGAGCTAGAATTGATTCATGATGGTTATCATCATTATGATACTACCACTTTATTCGGCGTAAACGCCTATCAATTATCGGAAGAATTAGAATTAAACGACGATGGTTATTTAAGTAATATTAGTGAATTCGCCTATGAAAGTAATGAGCTCCTTGGGAGTACCAACGTTCAAGCCCGACCGCTTGGTAATAGAGAAATCATCGTACCCATAGAAGATAACTACGCCAAGACAATATTTAACGCCGCTATCGAAGAGAGTGAAAATGATTTTAGAAGTGATTTTCAAGAACGGTTTCCCGGAATAGTTATCCGCGCTGACACTTCAATTAACGGGGCTTTCTATGGTTTTTCTCTGGCAAGTAAACTAATTATCCATTATCGGGAATCCGGAGAAGATGAAGAATTGGTATTTCCTTTAAACGGGCTCCGATATAATCAAATATTGAATGATCGTAGGGGATCTAATCTAAGTACACTAACTACCTTAAAGGAAGACATACCTTCCACAACTACTGCGAATCAGACCTACATGCATAATGGTATTGGAATAGCCATGAAAGTAGAAATCCCATTCTTAAGGGACATCCGATCCGTATTACAATCAAATTTCATTACAGAGGCTAACCTTATTCTAAGACCAGTTAAGTCTACTTATTCGGAGGAAAACCCATTGCCTGAGGCATTGATTTTCAATGAGGTAGACAAGCTAAATAGGATCGAAAGAGGCGTAAATTCTTCGGGGGGATTAATTATTGATGACGAATTTGGCGAGGATACGGAATATAGAATACAAATAACAGATTTCATACAAGAAAAAATAGATGAAGTCACTCTTGATGAGCACTCCATTCTTATACAGGGGTCATCGCAAACAAGAGGTATATCGGTAGAGCAGCTTATCGTTGGCGACCGGTTTAATGAATATGAGGCAGAATTAGAGCTATTTGTTTTGGATTATATAATTGAAAATTAATGAAGAAAAAAATGAAAATCAGCAGTTGGTATGTATTTATAGGCCTTATTGGAGCAATAACCGTGGTATCTTGTGGTGACGACGACGATGAAGACGACTTCATCGGGAATTGGGTAGAGCGCTCCGATTTTGAAGGTTTTAGGCGCTCAAGCGCCGTATCATTTACCATAGACAATTTTGCTTACGTGGGTACTGGTTTCAATGGCGATGAAGATGAATATTATCAGGATTTTTGGAGGTATAGCGTATCGCAAAACTTTTGGCAACAAATGGCGCCTTTGCCGGGAGTGGCCAGAAGCGCTGCAGTAGCTTTTAGCATTGGTAGTACGGGATATGTGGGTTTGGGTTATGACGGCGACGTTGAACTAAAAGATTTTTATAAATATGATCCGGCTACCAACAGTTGGAGCCAAATCGCTGATTTTGGTGGAAGCGCAAGAAGAAATGCCATAGCTTTCGCTATTGAAGGTAAGGGCTACGTAGGCACAGGTGATGATGGTAATACACTAAAAGACTTTTATGAATACGATCCACAGTCTGACTCCTGGACACAAATCCCTAGCATTGGAGGTAGTAAGCGTGAAAATGCCGCAGCGTTTGTACTTGGTAATTACGCCTACGTGGGTACAGGCTCTGATAACGGAAGAGCTGAAACCGATTTTTGGCGTTTTGACCCGTCCCTTTTACCGGATTTCCCTTGGGTCGAGTTAACAGATATTGACGATGATGACGACTACGAAATAACCAGAGAAAATGCGGTGGCATTTACTGCCAACGGGTTAGGCTACATTTGTACCGGAACACGCGGCTCGGAAACCCGTACTATATGGGAATATGATCCTAGTACGGATTCCTGGTTAGAAAAAACTCCATTAGAAGGTCCAACCAGAAGGGATGCGGTAGCTTTTACTTTAAGCGGAAGACCATTTGTTACCACTGGAAGGATTGGTAGTTCATATTTTGACGATATTTGGGAGTTTGAACCATTTGAAGAGGAAGATGAGGACGACTGATAAAAATATCTTATGTAATTGAAGTAATGTCTAGAAAAAAGTATCGTATTTTAATTCATTTTCTGGCCGTTGTTTTGGGAGTAACGCCTCCATTTTTTTTGCTGCTTAATTCAGAATTTGGTTTAAAAGTGGCTATCGCCCTTTTAACCATTTCTTTCGTATCCATACCAATTTATGCCTTAAACATTGGATGCCTGATTCCAAAATTTCTCAAGCGGGAGAAGTATTTACAGTACTTTCTAATTCTGACGGCGCTGTTAGCCATCTATGTAGTAATTTTTAAAATGGTCATTCCATTTGATATGCGTAGCATTCAAGTTACAAGACTTCAAGGAGAGCCCATACGATTACCTGGATTTCCTGTTCCGCCCATAATTCCATTTCTGCTGATGTTATTAATTGGTACAACGTTAGAAATGCTTCTAGCATATGAAAATCGGGGCAAACAGATTGAAAAAACACAAACTGAGAAAGTAAAAGCAGAGCTTTCTTTTCTCAAGTCACAAATCAATCCGCACTTCTTTTTTAATACGTTAAATAGTATTTATGCTTTGGCGACAATAGATAGCTATAATACACAAAGAGCTATTTTACTTCTTTCTAACCTTATGAGATATCTGCTGTATGAAAGCAATGTAGACAGAGTTTCTCTTAATAAGGAAATTCAGTTTTTAAATGATTTTATCGGTCTTCAGCAGCTTCGAACTTCTAAAAAAAACGGAAAACATATAGACTTCGAATACACCGGAAATACCAGCGACTTTAAAATTGAACCTCTCTTGTTAGTTCCTTTTGTTGAAAATGCCTTTAAACACAGTCATTCTTATGGCAAACAAACAGGAATAGAGATTTCAATCGCCGTTGAAAATGACAAAACCATGAAGTTCAAATGCTCAAATTCTATAGGAGAACAAAAAGAGCAAATTGAAAAAAGCTCAGGCATTGGTTTAGAAAATGTGAAGAGACGCTTAGAACTTATCTATCCTAAAGGCCATCACTTGGATATACAGAAGAATAGTAAGACGTTTGATGTAACCTTAACGCTAAATAATGAGGTGTATAGCAGTTGATGATGAGCCTCTGGCACTGAAAGTAATTTCGGATTATGTAAAAAAAGTACCTTTCTTAGAGCTGATAGGTACGTTCGATAATCCTTTTGATGGACTCCAGTTAATTAACCATGAAGCAATAGATATTGCATTTTTAGATATTAATATGCCCGGACTCAGTGGCATTCAGCTGGTTAAATCGTTAAAGAAAGTTCCTAACCTAATTTTCACCACGGCCTACTCCGAATATGCGGTAGAGGGATTTGAATTGGATGCTGTGGATTATTTATTGAAGCCGTTTGGTTTTGATCGCTTTCTAAAGGCTGTAAATAAAATTGATCACCCGCACCAGCACCTTCCTCAACAGCAGGTTATTAATGAACCGTCACAGAAGGCCCTCTTTGTGCAGTCAGAACACCGTATGATCAGAGTTGGGGTCAAGGACATTTACTATATCGAAGGGTTTAAAGAATATGTAAAAATACATACGGATGAAAAACATCCGCTGCTCACACTGAAAAGCTTAAAATCATTGGAAGAGCAGCTAGAGCCTAATCGATTTGTCAGAATTCATAAGTCCTTTTTGATTTCAATAGATAAAATTCAGGAAATCAAAAACGGTAAAGTGAAGGTCAGAGATAAATACTTACCTATCGGGGACAGTTATAAAAAACGCTTCACCGATATTGTGTTAGGTTGATTGATGTGATAAATATGTCTAATCAAGTCTTAAGACGTCTTGAGTGAATACTTGCTCTTGGCTGGATACGGCAGACACTGAGAAGTGACCAAGAACACGCATTTCGCTATCGCTGGCTATGATATTTGTTCTTAAGTTGGATGGAGGAGCCGCAAATAACTGACTAAAGCCGCCTTCGTTGTCAGTTTGAATGGCCAGCTCTGTCATGTAATCAAAAGTATCATTAGTGATTGAATGGATTTCTACCCCAACATTATCACCAAATACATAACTTTCATCGGTATCATCGGGATTGATACCCAGCTTCACAGGAACAATAAAAAAGTCACCATCTATTGCTGCGCCTGAACTGGTACCGGCGTCATAAGCTAGATTAATCTCAGCCGGTTCGTCCAGAAAATCGCCATTTTTATACGCTTTGATCCAGTAGGTATCGCCCTCTCCTTCGAAATCAAGTGCGAAAAACTCGGCTTGATAATCGTCGTCATCCGCTTGCGGACCAATAGCTTCGATAAATCGGATGCTATCTATAGTAGGCGCTCTGTTCATAGCCGATGATGCACTGTAGATGACATTATCATATTCTATGCTCAAAGAATAGGAAGACCCTATACTACCAAAAGTTTCATTTTCTGAGGGTGGTAGCCAGCTGTATGTGCCTGGCTCATCTTGTTTTTCTTCAAAAGTGAAATCAATACCTTGTGTTATGTCTGTGACTACAACTGAAGCGCCCGCAGCAGGCTCGTAAATATTATTTTCAAAGTAGGGCTGAGAAAAGTAAAGTATGATCCGCTGCTCTTGGTTCATATTATTGATAAACGCATCTACCGATAACGTAGGAATACTTTCGTCCAGATCTACGTCAATCTCACTTTCACAGGCCAAAACCACCATGGCAAGTAAACTCAAAATGATTGCTCTCATTATTTAAAATTTAAAATTATAGGATATGGAAGGTACAATGCTACCTAAAACTGAAAATTGATAAGCTTGCGTATCCGGGCCTTGACCTAAAGAAGGCTGTCCATCGGTTTCCGCAAAATAAATCGAGAATGGATTTTCTCGTGCGTAAATATTATATAGGCCAAATGTCCAGTAGTCCCTGTTTTTTCGCTCCTTCCCGTTTTTGTTAAACTTCTTACCCTGAAGAGTCATTGAAAGATCAAGACGATGATAATTAGGGATCCTTACGTCGTTCCTGGCTTGATTGTCATTATGCGGTAAAGTGTAACCTTGCACCTCGTACCGCGAAGTAGGAAAAGTAGTTGGTGTGCCGGTTGTAAAGGTAAAATTGGCAGAAAATGAAATACGATCACTGTAATCATAAAAGCCCACGAGTGTTAAATTATGTGTTTGATCAAATCGATTGGGATACCAATCACCTTTATTGATGCCTTCAACCTGTAGCTCCGACCGGCCTAGGGTATAGCTTAACCATCCATTGAATTTTCCGGTATTTTTCTTCAAATAAAATTCTATGCCATAAGCTCTGCCATCACCACTTAGTACTTCTCCCTCTATAAATTCATTTAAGAGCAGGTCTGCACCATCTATATAATCCAGTTCATTTTGCGTACTTCTGAAGTAACCCTCCACCGAAAATTCATAGTCCTGGTTCTCTCCAAAATTTCTGAAATAGCCGAGGGCAAATTGATTGCCCACCTGCGGATCAATATTGTTTGTACTTGGGGTCCAGACATCCAAAGGAATAGACGCTGTAGTATTAGAAACCAGATGAATATACTGGGCCATGCGGTTGTAGCTGGCCTTTACAGATGAAAACGGGTTTAGTTGATATCTAAAAGATAGCCTGGGTTCCAGATTGTAAAATTCTTCAATCACTTCACCATCGCCCACCTCTGTTTCACTGACTACATCAGGTCTTATGCCTGGTTCTACATCTTCATATTCATACACCGTGGTAGCGCCTATATACCGAAATGACGACAATCGAATACCATACTCGGTAGATAGCTTTGAACTTATGGTCTGCTTATTACCTACATAGATCGCAGCTTCCACACCACGTTTATCATCCAGCCCAATGTCCGTTCCGCTTCCTTCGCTCACAGCTGTCGCCTCAGCGGGTCGAAACCGATACAAGATCAGATCCCCGCCAAAAGAGATCTCATTCTTTGGATTGAGAAAATAGGTGAATTCCGGTTTCAGGTTGTAAGTCTCAATGTGCGACTCCCATTCGAACAGATTATCGTCGTCTTGCTCAAAGGCCAATTCGTAGTCATAATTACTGTAGACTCCCGTAAGATTGAAGAAGATCCGATTATTTATTAACCTATTCCAGCGCAGTGTTGCAGTTTGATTGCCCCAGGAAAAGCCCTGATCTTCATCAAAATTAAAAACATCCCTACCCAAATATCCCGATAAATATATCTTGTTCTTTTCGTTGATGTTATAATTTATCTTGCCGGTAAGATCATAAAAGTACAAGGAGGCATCATCCAGCGCCGGAGCGGCCAGTACATCAATATAAGAACGCCTTCCGGCTAAAATAAAGGAGGCTTTGTCTTCTATAATAGGCGCCTCAACTGCTAAACGACTAAATATCAGCCCTACACCGCCATTTGCCTCAAACTTTTTTGCATTGCCTTCCTTCATGCGTACATCCAGTATAGACGAAATCCTTCCTCCATATTTAGAGGGTATCCCACCTTTAAAAAGTTGCACATCTTTAACCGCGTCCGGATTAAAAACGGAGAAAAAACCAAATAAGTGAGATGAGTTATAAACCGGAGCTTCATCAAGCAATACCAAATTTTGACCTACACTGCCTCCACGTACATTGAAGCCCGATGCCCCTTCTCCTACCGTACTCACCCCGGGAAGAAGCTGTATACTTTTAATAACGTCAACTTCACCTAAAAGAGCCGGCATTTTAGAAATAGTCTTAATGTCCAGTCTGGCTACTGACATTTGTACGTCGGTTACATTAGCATCTTGTGCTTCCGCAGTCACTACCACTTCTTCAAGTTCTGTGTCGCTCGCTCCTAATTCAATATCAATGCGTTGATCCAGGGATAATTCGACAGCACGTGTAACCGGGAAATAACCTATATAAGAATATTCCACGTTGTAGCTGCCAGGTGGAAGAGTAACAGAGTAAAATCCATATACATTAGTAACTACACCCGTGCCTAACTCTTTGATCAATACCGTAGCGCCAATTAAGGCTTCACCATTGCTAGCGTCTTTCACATAGCCGTTAAGCGCCACTTTACCTTGAGCATATACATTACCTGTAATGATAAACGTTATGAAAACAGCAAAAATCTTATCCATTATGTATCAGGAGTTACTTAATTATTAAAACAAAACAACGAGCTAGAATCATGACAATTACTTATTATCAACCAATTAGTTAATCCTATCAACCATTCGGCTAATCTCATCAACTATTCAGCTATTTCAAGTCTGATTTAGTGTTTCTGGGTCAAAACACTAAGCTCTGAATCGAAATTAATGAAAGCATTTCTAGAATAAGAAAATGCTTTTGTTTATTAAATCATCGGATACATAGATTTAAATTGAATTAATGAATAGCAATTTTCAAATTTACCTCACGCAATAATGCTTATTGGTGATCGGTAGGGTGAAAAGTTGATTGAGATTTGGGTTACACTCTATTTGATCACCGATATAAACTAGTCCTCTAAAAACAAAACGGGAAGCCATTAACTATTCGTAGACTAACTGAATATAATAGCCTCACCAATTCGTATTCCAGCTTTAAAAATCAGTAACCATACCATAATGCTATATGAAGTGAACCTTTTGTCGCCAAGTTTCCCTTAGGCTCAAAAAGCAGTTAATACAATTATTTTCCTTTTTGGAGAGTACTTGTTTCAATAATGCCAACCAGAATTTCCGTCACAGAGTTTATTACTTGACCTCCCTCGTAGAGCGCCTCGGAAAGCAAAAACATCCACCCTGTAAAAAGCCAGATCATCCCAAAAGGAATGATCCGTAATACGTTTCGCTTAAATTTCGGAGTGATTAGAAAGGTCATACCAGAGATCTGTAAATTAGTCTGAAACAACACTTCTATTTACAATAAATCAACCCTTACTCCAGTGCGCCGGATTCATTGTAGTTCTTGTTAGCTTGCTTTCGCTTCTTCACGCTACCCTTGGAAAATCTATAGTTAAAGGATAGTATAGCAATTCTAGTTTGTCCAAGCCATCTCATATTTTCAACTATCTGATCACTTCGGCGCTGGTTTTCATAGATGTTACCTCGGAAGATGTCATTAAATCGTACACTGAGTGTTCCATTATTCTTCAGCACCTTATAGCGCATAGCTATATTCATAAAGTTAAAGACCTCAGATGTGGTATTCAACCTCCTTCCTGAACCAAAGTAATTCCATTGGATATCAGCCGATAGCTTCTTACTAGGTCGTATAGAAAACTTGGTTCTTAACTGATAATTATATTGATTCTCATAAAAGAAATCCATGATCTGAGGGTCAGCCCGCTTATAATATCCTGTTCCGGTAATGCTTACGCTTATCTTAGAGTTAAGATCTTTGGATACCGTACTTTCCAAACCTATCGTATGATCTTCACCTCCGTTGGTAAACTGCATGATAGTCACTTGATCCTGAATCTCAAATAGTCGATTGATAATATCCGAAGACCTCCTGTAATACAGGCTGGAGTTAAAAGAGATCGCTTTGGTATTATATCGCAATCCAAATTCAATATTGTCAGTAAAAGAGGGAGTTAAGCCAGGATTACCTACCCTTCTGAATAACGGGCTATTAATACTGGTTAATGGATTAAGAGAATAAAAGCTTGGCCTGGAAATACGTCGGTTATATCCAAATGAATAGTTTAGCTTATCACTTTTTTGAAAACTCAAGTGCAACGATGGGAAAATATTCCAGAATTCACGTTCAATAGCGTTTACTTCATTATTTATGGTTCCATCGGAAATGAAGTACTCACTCCGCAGTCCTATCTGCAAACCGATCTTATCCCATTTTTGATTAATTATCGCATACGCGGCATATGTGTTTTCATCGTAGATATAGCTCAACACATTCGTACCCTCAGTATTGGCACTGATTTCAAGGTTGTCTATATTTTTTGCAGTATATAGAAAGCCCGCCTCAAGTTTAACGTTCCCTTTAAAGGTCCAGAAAAGATCACCGGCAACATTTAAAATCGAATTATCATAGAACAGATCATTATCCAAAACCGTCGATCCGTTTTCGATGGCCTCACTCGGAAGGAGATTATCATTGTCATTCAAGGTAATGTCAAAATCTAGATATCGCTTCTCTCCCTCTGCAAAGCGCTTTCTGTAATTGAGGTTGTATACTTTAGTTTCATGTAGATGGTAACTTTCTAACTCATTGACTGTGACTTCACCAGAGTTGAGATCATTAATGGTAGTGACCGGCATTATAGAATGCTCATTATCGGTACTGCTGAATCCAATGGAAAGGTCATTTTTCTCATTTATAAACCAATCGGCTTTTAGATTCAGGTTCTTTACCGATCCGTCAAATTCTCTTCTGGTGGCTATTCCCTGCGCGGTGGTATTAGCATTGAAAACACGATCATTAGATGTTTTACTGATCGAATACGTATCTCTATACCCCGCCCTCGCTTGAATATTAATTTTGCCGAATCCACCGGTTACATTCCCACTTACGCCATAGGCCGGATTTGTTCTTCCTTCTATATTCACAGATCCGGCTAATCCTTTTATCACTTGATCCTTCAAAATAATATTGACTATACCAGACGCTCCATCAGCTTGATATCTGGCTGATGGGGAGGTGATAATTTCGACCTTCTCCACTTGACCGGCATCAATTTGATCCAGCAGATCAGCATTGTTCAGCGGTGAAGGTCTACCATTAACCAAGATCCTAACGTTCGAGCTTCCCCGTAGCGAAATATTCTGTGTGGTGGGGTCTATTTCCAACTCTGGTAATTGTTCAAAAGCCTCCATTACTGTTCCTCCCGCCGTTTGCAAGTCGCTACCAAAATTGATCACCTTTCGATCAATGAGAAATTCTCTACTGGTTTTCTCTCCCTCGATAACCACTTCTGACAAAACCTCACTGTCAGCCTCCAACGAAATTGAAAGATCTTTCTTAAAGTTAAAGGGGGCAGTAAGTACTTTGGTCATATAGCCCAGATGGGCAACCTCTATAGAATGTACTTGCTGGGAAAGTGATAACTCAAAACTTCCCGTCTCATTAGTAATAGTACCTCCCAAAACTTTGTCTTCAATATCTTTCACAGTGATAGTAGCATAGGGCAACGGCTCTTTTGATTGATTATCAATGATTTTTCCCTTAACCTTCTGGGCATAGGATAGTGTGGCTATCATCAATACAGAGAACGTAAGTATTAACTTGATAATGATATACCTCATTTGAAAATACGCGCTATGGTCTTATCAAAGTTTTCCGCATCGAGTTCTTTGCCAAAGGCTACCACTTTACCATTTTTATCCATCAGGTAACCGTAAGGCAATCCATCCTTCACGTATTTATCAACAAAAGGATCGTCCCATTTTTTACTCTTTAACACGTGCACCCAATCCATGGGGAACTGTTTCTGTCTGAAGGTATTAACCACGGCCTTACTTTTATCCAGGGAAATACTGACGATCTCTAAGTCATCTCCCATTTTCTCTTTAAGCGCCTCTAATTTGGGACGCTTTGCCACACATGGCTTACACCAGGTGGCCCAGAAATCAAGCATATAATATTGGCCTTGGAAATCACCATTTTTAGTG
>CALBPF010000253.1 GCA_937899105.1 uncultured Flammeovirgaceae bacterium
AAAGAGTTTTGATCTGGGTTTTAAAAAAGATGAAGTATTTGAAGCTTATTCAATAGCTAATCTAATTGGAGGAACCATAATAAATCCACACTAGAGAAGGGCGGTAGAGTTTTGGGAAGATTTGGAAAATTCAAATGGTTAAAAAGGATTTAGAACAAGAAAGGTTATGGCAGGCCCTACTAAACAGCTTGGAGATCAATGTTGGGAAAAAGCCAAAAGATTTAAATGCCGTTCTGTTCTTGATTGGAGTTCAGGAATTAGGAAAAGGTAAGCGTACTTTCTCGAAAGAGGAAAAACAGGATTTAATGCACTTTGCTATTTGCAAGGTATTGTGTATGAGTGTTTTCTACGAGTTAGAAGGCCTCGATGAAGACGGTTGGCCTCATTGGAAACTTGTAAAAAAATTGCCGCACTTTGATTTGTTAGAGCAAGAACGGCTTCTGAAAATGCATGTGATTGAGTATTTTCAGAAAGAAATTGAGCTCCAAATAAAATAGTATTTTAAAATGCATATTACGGGTAGTAAACTATCAAACTAACTACTGCGTATACTAGGTATTTCTAAAGTATTAATGGAAGAGGAAAACAAGATATTTGATAAGCTCAAGGCTTACAAGCAAAAGTTCTTTTTAAACCTTTTGATCAAAGGGACGCTTATTTCGTTGGCCTCGATTCTAGGCATATTTCTTCTGGTTAACTCACTTGAATATTTTTTACACTTTAACAGCACGGTAAGAGCATTGTTGTTTGCGATGTTATTACTGTCCTCTGTGGCCCTTCTAGTTGTTTACATTTTAATCCCGGCGGTCAAATTATATAGGAGTAATGCTAGCATGGCGGACTATGACGCCGCCAGGAATGTCGGTGGTTTTTTCCCTCAGGTATCCGATAAATTGCTGAATGTCATACAGCTATCAAATAATTATCAAGGTGATTCATCTTTGTTGAAGGCTGGAATTATTCAAAAGAGCGCCGGACTCCAGAACGTAGAGTTTAGTAAGGCGGTGGTACTTAATACAAATCGAAGATACCTCCCGTATTTCGTCGTTCCACTCATTATTCTCTTAGCTCTTTTGGTGGTAAGTCCCCACGTCATTACTAACAGTACAACACGAATAGTAAAATTCAACGAAACATTCGAACCTTTGGCGCCCTTTGACTTCAATCTGGAGAACTCCGAAATGACGGCTTTTAAAAATGATGATTTCACCGTTAGATTGAGGCTAGATGGTAAAGCCATTCCTGACGAAGCCTTCATCAAAATTTCAGGGCGCAGCTACAAAATGATTTCTTCCAAAGCGGGGCATTTCGAATATACTCTAAAGAAACTTCAGAGCGACAAAAACTTAACTTTTGAGGCTGCAGGATTCGAGTCGCGTTCTTTTGCATTAGATGTGGTTGAGAGGCCGTTACTGAAAACTTTCAATGTTTATCTCGATTTCCCTAGGTATCTCGGACGAAAAAAAGAGCGCTTGAGTAATGTGGGAAATCTGCAGGTACCCGAAGGAACTTCAGTCGGTTGGGAATTAAGCACAGCTAACACGCAAAAAATCCAAATGAATTTTAACAACGAGGCCTTAAAACCAACCTCGATAGCGTCTGACATATTTCGGTTCGAGCATAAGGCCCGTGCATCTGTACTTTATAACATTGAATTACAAAACGAATACGGAACTAATAAACAGCCTATCGTTTATAATTTGGAGGTAATTCCGGATCAGTTTCCAAAAATTGATGCCGAATCGTACCAGGATACAACTCTCTTTAGCTTTGTAGCTTTAAGTGGTAATGTTTCTGACGATTATGGGCTTTCAAGACTTGAGCTGCACTATCAACTCGATCAGGAATCAAAAAAATTCGAGTCAAAAGATATCCCAATTAACAAAAAGCAAAGCGCGCAACGGTTTTATTATCAGTGGGAATTTGATTCTATCAATCTGGCAGATGGAAATCAGCTAAAATATTACCTGGAAGTCTGGGATAATGACGGTGTAAATGGCGCCAAATCAACAAAAACGGGCATTTATACTTTTAGAATACCTACGCTTAAAGAGCTCAAGAATGAAGTGGAGGCGCAAAGTAAGAAAACGGAGAACGACATTGATAAAACTATTCAGGAAGCTAAAGAGCTAAAAGAAGAGCTTGAAGAGGCTGAAAACAGATTGAAAGGCAAGAAGGAGCTCAATTGGCAGGATGAAAACCTATTGAAAGATATACTTGATAAAAGAGAAGAGCTGAATAAGGCCATTGAGGAGCTAAAACGGCAAAATGAAAATACAGACAAAAAGCGAGAACGGTTTACTCCGCAAAACGAAAAAGTAAAAGAAAAGGTCGAGCAGCTCCAAAAATTAATGGATGACCTGTTAGACGATGAAACAAAAAAATTATATGAAGAGCTGCAAAAGTTATTAGAGGACCAACAAAATATTGAAGATATACAAGATGTTCTTGATAAGTTAAATAACAAAGAAAATAACCTTGAAAAAGAACTTGAGCGTACACTCGAACTTTTTAAGCGCATGAAATTCGAAAATGAGCTGAATGAAACCATCAATGAACTTGAAGAGCAGATAGATGAACAAGAGCACCTGCTTGAGGAAACTGAAGATAAAAGCTCAGCAAATGATGAGCTAGCTGAGAAACAGGAAGAGTTGCAAGAAAGATTCGAAGAACTGCAAGAAGATATAAAGCAACTAGAAGAATTGAATCAAGAACTTGAAAGGCCCGAAGCTTTACCTGATACTAACGAAGAGCAAGAAGAAGTTCAGCAAAATCAGGAGGACAGTAAAAAAGCGCTGGAAGAAAACAAAAAAAAGAAAGCAAAAGAGTCACAAAAAAATGCAAAGCAACAGATGCAACAGATGCAAGAAAAGCTTCAGCAAATGCAGAATAGCTCAGAAATATCCATGACCCAGGAAAATCTGGACGACTTGCGTGACATTGTAAACAACTTGCTCAAGCTTTCTTTTGATCAGGAGGAGTTAATGAATGATTTCGGAAATGTTAAGCAAAGTGATCCGCGCTTTGTAGAACTTTCACAAATACAGCTCAAATTAAAAGACGATGCAAAAATTGTTGAAGACAGCTTGCTATCCTTAGCCAAGCGAGTTTTTGTTTTATCTTCATTTGTTACTAGGGAAGTAGGCGAAATGAACGCTCATATGGACAAAAGTGTAGAAGCCATTAAAGACCGAAAAAAACCTCTTGCTGTTTCTGAGCAACAGTTTACAATGACTTCCATGAATAATCTTGCATTGCTTTTAGACGATGTTTTACAACAGATGCAAGAAAACTTAGCCGATGCCATGGGTAAACCTCAAAAAGGCAAAGGCAAACAAAAAGCGCCTTCGCTGGGAGAGCTTCAGCAACAGCTCAATGAGCAAATCAATGAACTTAAGCAGAGTGGTAAATCAGGACGGGAACTGTCCGAAGAGTTAGCTAAATTAGCGGCCGAACAGCAAAGAATTAGAGAAGCGTTAAAAGAAATGCAAGAAAAACTGGGTGATGGTAACCAAGGAAGTAAGCCCGGTGATGGTATTATTGAAAAAATGGAAGAGACTGAGGTGGATCTGGTAAACAAGCAGATAACACAAAAGACAATTCAACGTCAAAAAGAAATCCTCACACGGCTACTTGAAGCAGAAGATGCCATGAGAGAGCGCGATAAAGATGAAGAGCGTAAGGCGGAGACTGGAAAGGACTACGATAAGCAACTTCCAAAAGCATTTGAAAAATATTTGAAAATAAAGGAGCAAGAGACTGAACTATTAAAAACTATACCTCCTAAGTTATATCCTTATTATAAGAAAGAAGTTAACGAGTACTTTAAACGAGTAGGTAACGAAGTGACCACAGAATCAGAATGAACAGCATCAATATTCAAATACCTTCGCTTTCTGAGAATATCCGAATGATTGAAAGTTTTATCGACAATGCCAAAGAGCGATATAACCTGGAAGACGATATTTATGGAAATATAATGATAGCCGTGACGGAAGCGGTTAATAACGCTATTAGACATGGCAACAGCAACGATAAGTCTAAGAATGTTTCGCTTTCGTTAAACCTGGAAGAAAACCAGATTGTCTTTATCGTTTCAGATGAGGGTAATGGCTTCGACTATCAAAACCTACCGGACCCTACGGCACCTGAAAATCTGGAAAAACCAGGGGGTAGGGGTATTTTCTTAATGAAGCATTTATGTGATGAAGTTTCATTTCAGGATGAAGGCAAGGTAGTAAAGCTCAATTTCTATCTGAACTAATGCCATCCATTCACTTCCATGCCGAGGAAGTTGATTTTAACTTGGAGAATCCGGACTATACTCGTCATTGGATCAATTTAATAATTACACAAGAAGGGTCCTCGCTGGAAGAGCTTAATTTCATTTTCTGTAGCGACGATTTCTTGCATAGAATGAATATTGAATATCTTGATCATGATACACTAACTGACATAATCACCTTTGATCAGTCGGAACAATCAAAATCAATAGAAGGAGACATTTTTATAAGTATAGACAGAGTAGCAGATAATGCCAAAGATCTAAATTCAACGTTTCAGGACGAGCTTGACCGCGTAATTGCACATGGTGTTTTACACTTACTAGGATTCACAGATAAAACCGATGCTGAACAATCCCTAATGCGCAAAAAAGAAGAAGCTTGTTTATCTTTGCGCCCTTAATAGGAACAATACTTAAGTGATGACAGTTAATGTTCCACGTGAAACATATTCTAGTTACGATTGATACATTTAGGGTTTTAGGTTCTTTCGGAATCGTAAATCTAAAATCAAACAATCCACAATTAAAATGTTTCACGTGGAACACCAAATGACATGTTTGAGGAATACGATATAATAGTAGTTGGAGCCGGTCATGCCGGTTGTGAAGCCGCACATGCTGCCGCACAAATGGGATCTCGCGTATTGCTAGTTACAATGAACATGAATACCATTGCCCAAATGTCATGTAACCCTGCGATGGGTGGCGTCGCAAAAGGGCAAATCGTACGAGAGATTGATGCACTTGGAGGTATGTCAGGAATTGTCTCTGACAAATCCATGATCCAATTTCGCATGCTCAATCGTTCAAAAGGACCGGCTATGTGGAGCCCTCGTACTCAAAATGACCGTATGCGCTTTGCCGAAGAGTGGCGGCTCTCACTAGAAAGAACACCAAATGTTGACTTTTGGCAGGAAATGGTCACCGGGCTTAAAATAAAGAATGGCAAAGTTACGGGTGTGGTTACCGGGATGGGTCTTGAAATCAATGCTAAAGCCGTTATACTTACCAACGGTACGTTTCTTAACGGCATAATTCACATCGGCGAAAAGCAATTTGGTGGCGGACGTACCGGTGAACGTGCTGCCAAAGGCATTACAGAAGAGCTTATTCAACTCGGTTTTGAAGCCGGTAGAATGAAGACAGGCACTCCTCCAAGGGTAGATGGTCGATCGCTTGACTATACCAAAATGGAGGAACAGCTTGGCGATGAGGATCCTCAAAAATTCTCATACATGAATACATCTCCATTGTCCGAACAACGAAGTTGCTACATAACTTATACCAATCCCGACGTTCACGAAATACTGGAAACCGGTTTTGACAAATCACCAATGTTCAATGGCCGTATTCAAGGTATTGGGCCCAGGTATTGCCCGTCTATTGAAGATAAAATCAATCGGTTTGCCGAACGTGATCGTCATCAAATCTTCGTTGAGCCAGAAGGTTGGAACACCGTTGAAATATATGTTAACGGATTTTCAACATCTCTACCGGAAGACGTTCAGCAAAAGGCTATCGTCCAAATACCTGGCTTTGAAAAGGCCAAGATGTTTCGTCCCGGTTATGCTATAGAATATGATTACTTTCCGCCAACGCAATTAAATCTTACGCTTGAAACTAAACATATTGAGAACCTCTACTTTGCAGGTCAGATAAACGGTACGACGGGATACGAGGAAGCTGCTTGTCAAGGTTTAATAGCCGGAATCAACGCGTATAGAAAAATAAACGAATTAGAAGACTTTACCTTAAACAGATCAGAAGCCTATATAGGCGTACTTATCGATGATCTGATCAATAAAGGAACAGATGAGCCTTACCGCATGTTTACCTCACGTGCAGAATTCAGGATTTTACTGAGACAGGATAACGCTGATCTCCGGCTCACAGAAAAAAGTCATGCCATTGGTCTAGCGTCCAACGAACGACTCGACCGTATGCTCGACAGAAAGAATGACATTAACAGATTGTTAAATGATCTAACGGAAAAAAAGGCTGTACCCTCAGATCTCAATGAACATTTATCAGAGATTAATACTGCCACGATCAGGCAACAAGCACCTTTAATCAACATACTAAAAAGACCTGAAGTCAGCATTCACCAATTCAAAGAAATGACACCAGAATTCCAAACCTATTTTTCAGAATACACTCAGGATATATTAGACCAGGCCGAAATACAAACGAAATATTCTACCTATATAGAAAAAGAACGTCAGCTTGCTGAAAAAATGAGTGCACTCGAAGAAAAGAAAATTAGAAATAATTTCGACTATAACGCAATCCAGGCATTATCATCGGAAGCAAGACAAAAACTAAATACTATCAAACCATCTACTATTGGTCAAGCCTCACGCATAAGCGGGGTAACTCCCGCAGATATATCCATATTAATGGTGTACCTCTCAAAATAATATGTTCGAAAGGCTAGACCATTGCCCGATATGTGGCAGTCATTCTCTTCAAAATGATCGTATCATTAAAGATCACAGCATCAGCCACGAGGAGTTTGCACTTACCAAATGTAGACAATGTGAATTTCTATTCACCAATCCCAGACCTACACCCGACGGGTTATCCAGGTATTATGAATCTGAAGAATATATCTCCCATCAAAATAAATCAAATACCCTGATCAATTGGATCTACTCCATTGCCAGAAAATTTACTCTATCTTGGAAATTCAAACTTATTAGTAAACACCTTAGGACCGGAAAAGCACTAGATATTGGTTGTGGCACCGGCCACTTTCTAGCTAAGCTTAAATCTAAAGGCTGGACAGTTCAAGGAATTGAACCTGATTCGGGTGCACGTGCCATAGCTACCGAACAACTGGGATATGAGAATATTGTAGATTCGTTTGACATGATTAACTCGAAAAACGAATATGACTTGATTAGTCTTTGGCACGTTCTTGAACATATACCAGATCTTGACGACTATCTTACCCGCATCAAGATATTGATTAAAAAAAACGGTAGGATCTTTATAGCTGTCCCCAACCATGATAGCTTTGATGCGGCTCATTACAAAGACTACTGGGCCGCGTATGATGTTCCTCGTCATCTTTATCATTTCAATCAAAATAGTATGAAGAAGTTAGCCCAAAAATTTGGTTTAAAAATTGTAGACACCATTCCAATGAAGCTTGACGCCTATTACGTCTCTTTTCTTAGCGAAAAATATAAAAACAATGGTTTTATTAACTATTTTAATTCTATATTAACTGCCTATAAATCAAATAGTTACGCAAAAAATAATGGTAATTATTCAAGTCTCATCTTTGTAATGAAGGTTAAATAATGCAGCAATATCGCTTTCTATTTTTTCTTTTTACACTTGCTCTTTGGTCATGTGCCAACCAAACTCAACCTACCGGTGGCCCTAAAGATGAGGATCCGCCTAAGTTGATTGCCTCTGATCCTGTTCAAGGAGCTATTAATGTATCAGCGGATGAAGTAGAACTTACTTTTAACGAGTTCATTAAAACAGAAAATCCAAAAGAACAACTGATCATCTCGCCTCGTGTTAATATCGAGTTTGAAATTAAATATCGAAAAAATAAAGCCTTTATTTCCTTCGAAGAGGACCTACCAGACAGCACTACATTCACTTTTAATTTTCGGGAAGCCATTGTAGATATCACCGAGAGTAACCCTCCTGAAAATCTGAAACTTGCATTTTCGAGTGGTACCTATCTTGATTCTCTAAGTATATCCGGTAATGTAAAGTTTCATCTTAGCGATAAAGCAGCTGAAAATGCTACAGTCGCGCTCTATCAGATAGATGACACCCTGGACATTTTTACAGGACCTCCCTTATATTTTACTAAAACTGATGAAAAGGGTGATTATACTTTCGATAATCTAAAATCAACTACATACAAGATTTATGCATTTCAAGACGATAATAAGAACCTGATTGCTGAGTCCAAATCAGAGAGCTATGGATTCAGATCGGGCACCATTCAACTGGATTCGTCTATAAGAAACATTGATATACCACTTCTCCATCTTGATGTAAGACCTTTGGAATTACAAAGTTATCGACAATCAGGTACCACCTTCAATATAAAGTTCAATAAGCCTTTATTAAATTATCAAGTGCTGCCTAATTCTGATGACCAAATAGTAAGTTCGTTTTCAGATGAAGAGCAAAGCAATATTCGGATATACAATACCTTCCCTATTAAAGACAGTCTTCAGCTATTTATCACTGCTCAGGACAGCTTAAATCAGCTCACGAAAGACACTGTATATTTAAAATTTGAACCCACCCAGCGTAAACCTGTAGAACTTGATCAAGGATTTACATTAGAAAAAGTAATAACCGAAGAGCGATTGGTTAAAGGATCCTTAAATTTTAGTAAACCAATTATAGATGTCAGTTTTGACAGTATATATGTCTATATAGATTCCACGCATGTCTACCCACTAGATTCTACAAACTTTCTTTGGAGTAGAGACAATATGTCGATTCAATATTCTTATTTACTTGATAAAGAGCTCTTTAACAAAAAAGAGGACGAAGAGTCAGAACAGCGTCCGATACCTACAACAATAGCTCGAGACAGTATCTCCACCAAAAATGATTCTACCAATCTTACCCCACCCAAACCTGACTTAAAACCACATATCCGTTTCGCGTTTGCATCTTTTATTACCGCAGAACAAGATAGTTCTTCAAATATCAAAACAGATTTAGCCTTTACTGCCAGTGACCAGCTCGGCCTGATAGCACTTCAGATTGAAACTGACAACCCCAGTTTTATCGCACAACTTTTAGATAACCAGGACAATATCATTGACGAACAAATCAACGAAACACAATTCTATTTTAAATACGTTACTCCGGGAACTTACCGCATACGTATTTTAGTAGATAAAGATCAAAATGGAGCTTGGGACTCAGGAAACATTTTATCGGATATTGAACCGGAACCTGTTATTTTTTATGCACAATCTACCGGTGAGCAAACGATAACCATCCGCGCTAATTTTGAAATAGCTCCAGACACCATAAAATTTTAAATGTGGAAAACTCGTTATCTCACTGTTGACAACGGCCAGTTACTATAACTTTCACTAGTTATTCGGCTTCAGAACACAACTGATCAGAAAGGTGAAGGAGTATTTATTTCTTTTCCACATTTTCACAAACAAATACAAAGCTATTTATTTCTATCCACATACAAATAGATAAATGTGGACACCAACCTAAATTCCTCATATACAATATTTTACCTTGATACTCGCTGTGGAAAAAACCATAATCCTACACGTTCAATCCACATTTATATTGAGCAACAATTATTTAAATTATTTTTCCACGTATCCACACTCTAATAATTAATAATAATTTATTTATTAAAGTATTATATATAACTAGTAGGTGAATAACTTCGTTACATCATTGACAGATATGAGGCGCAGCATTTTCTTTATCTTATTTATCATTTCTAGCAACCTGTTTAGTCAGAAGAATTCCGATGTTGAGTTGGCCAACGAATACTACTCACAGGGTGATTACGATAAAGCAATGGTTTTATTCGATAACCTTGCCAAAGACTTTTCAAATATTCCGCTAATTCACAACAATTACTTTTTCTTACTTCTGGAGCAAGGCGATTTTAAAAAATCAGAAAAATACATTAAGCGTCTGATGAAAAGATTTCCAAGCAATCTTTACTATCAACTGGATCTTGGTTTAGTTAAGCGGGTAGCAGAAGGCGATGAAAGCGCGGATGAGTACTTTTCTTCAGTTATTGCGAGAGTAAGTCAGGATATATATAAAACCCGAATTACCGCGGATTATTTTGTGAACAAACAACTTCCGAATTACGCAGTGCGCACCTTTCAGTCGGGACGGAAAGTGATCAACAATCCTAATGCCTACTCACTTGAAATGGCGAATATATACCGCATATTGAACAATAAGGATCTCATGGTTGAAGAGTATCTTAAGTATGTGAGTCAAAATCCGTCTAACCTAAACTACGTAAAGAATACCCTTCAAAATCTTTTAGCGAAAACAGAAGAATTGGAAAGTCTTGAAAACCTGCTTTACAATAAGATCCAAGAGGAACCGAATAGCGAGATATACGGTGAGTTACTTATTTGGGTAAACCTGCAACAAAAGAATTTTTACGGAGCGTTTATGCAAGCACGTGCAATAGATCGAAGACTTGGCTCAGAAGGAACAAGAAGTATCAATATAGGGCTGATAGCTTTGGATAATAACGATTATAACACGTCAATAAAAATTTTCAGTTACGTTATCCGCCAATATCCCGATTCTTATAACTACCTGTTATCTAAAATGTATCTCATTCGCTCCTATGAAAAGCGAGTGAGAAACACATATCCTATTGATGAGCGCGAAATTCGAAATCTAATCAATGATTATAACATCTTTATCAATGAGCTGGGGATAACGCGCAATACCTTAGAAGCTTTGAGAAATAAAGCTTTGCTTCATGCTTTTTACCTTGATGAAAAGGATTCTGCGAAATTAATTCTACAAAAAATAATAAACACACCGCGAGCCGATGCTGATATCAAAGCTCGCAGCAAAATAGATTTAGGCGATATTTATTTACTAACTGAAGAGCCTTGGGAATCGACACTTCTTTACTCTCAGGTTGAAAAATCTCATAAGGACGATGAGTTAGGTTATGAAGCTAAACTGCGAAATGCCAAACTTTCTTATTACAAAGGCGATTTTCAATTATCTCAGGAGCACCTTGATATCCTAAAGGAGGCTACAACAAGAGAAATTGCCAACGATGCTATGGCGCTGAGTATTTTAATTAAAGATAATATTGCTTTAGACAGCACCGAGGCAGCCATGAGAAATTATGCTAAAGTAGAATTGCTGCTGTACCAAAATAAATTTGATCAGGCTTTAATGGAAATTCGATCTATGAAGGAGGCTTATGATGGGCACAGTTTAACGGACGAGTTACTATGGCTTGAAAGCGATATTTTAAAGAAACAGGGAAGTTTTGAAAATGCCGTAGGACTGTTGCAACAAATAGTTGACGAATATGATTACGATATACTAAGTGACGATGCGTACTTCATGATAGGCGAAATATATGAACGCCATCTAAACGAGAACGAAAAAGCTATGGAAATTTATCGGGATCTGCTTACTCGTTATCCGGGAAGTGTCTACGTGGCCGAATCTAGAAAGCGATTTAGACAGTTACGAGGAGATTATGATGAAAAGGCACAATTGGTAAATTAAACCGAATCCTCACGGATAAAAATTATTACTAATTCAATTCTTGTCAAATAAATCGGTTATATTAATTACCATCTAATATTTTCCTATGGTTCTAGAGCGATTATTTGATAGTCTTTTTATTCAATATGAAAAATTTCCACAACTTACCTGTTTAGCTGCCAAAGAGAACGGCGCCTGGGTATCTTACTCCACTGGGCAGGTAATTCAGATTGTTAATGATCTGTCTAACGGCCTCTTAGAGATGGGCATAGAACCCGGTGACAAAGTTGGTCTGGTTTCTTATAACCGACCTGAGTGGGTCTTTGCCGATCTTGCCATATCTCAAATCGGAGCTATCAACGTTCCTATGTATCCTAACTCTACCACGAATGATTATGCCTTCATAATTAAACATGCGGAAATAAAGATCATATTTTGCGGTGATTCAGAGATCCATAAAAAATTGATATCCTCAGGTTTTCCTGAAGACCTGATTTACACGTTTGACAAACTCGATAATGTCAACCACTGGAAGTCCATTTTAAAACCTTGTGATGATACTGCGACCTCCAAAATAGAGACGCTACGGGAGAAAATAAAAAAAGAGGATCTGGCTACAATCATCTACACTTCGGGAACAACAGGTGAACCTAAAGGTGTAATGTTATCGCATGATAATATAATGAGCAATGCCAAGGCCGTTTCTCAAGTTATCGCTTCTATCAAACCGGGTATGAAAACGTTAAGTTTTCTCCCACTCAGCCATATATTTGAACGAACCGGTCTGTACACGTACATGCACATGGGCATCTCCATTTACTATGCTGAAAGTATCGACACCATTGGTGATAATCTGAAAGAGGTACAACCTCATTTTTTTGCGTCTGTACCTAGACTGCTGGAAAAGGTTTATGACAAAATAGTGAAGAAAGGCTATGAGCTGACAGGTGTTAAAAAACAACTATTCTTTTGGGCTTTGCATTTGGGTCATCGATTTGAATTAAATAAAAAGCAAGGATGGTGGTACGATACACAGATGAAAATTGCCAACAAGCTGATATTTAGCAAGTGGCGAGAGGCTCTCGGGGGAAACATAGAGTTTGTAGTTTCTGGTGGGGCTGCACTCCAGCCTCGCCTCGCTACTATTTTCTGGGCTGCTGGCATTCGGATATTGGAAGCTTACGGTCTCACAGAAACTTCACCTGGTGTAGGTTTTTCACGAGATGATTGCATTAAAATTGGCACGGTAGGCCCTATGCTGGATAAGGTACAGGTAAAGATCGCCGATGATGGCGAAATTTTGGTAAAAGGACCTAACGTTATGATGGGTTATTACAAAAATGATAAAGCCACAAATGAGGTACTTACTAAAGGCGGGTGGTTTCATACCGGTGATATTGGAGAGATCGTGGATAATACCTTTCTAAAAATCACCGACCGTAAGAAAGAAATGTTTAAAACCTCCGGGGGAAAATATATTGCTCCGCAGCTGATAGAAAACTCTTTGAAAGAATCCATGCTCATTGAACAAGTAATGGTTATTGGTGAAAGCCGCAGATTTCCCGCAGCGCTTGTTGTGCCTTCTTTCGAATCGCTTCGCGATTGGTGCGCTCTACATTCTATTCAGTATACCTCGGATCAGGAAATTATTGAGAACGAAAAAGTAATTTTGAAGTTTCAGTCGGAGATTGATCACTGTAATCGCGATTACGCGCAATATAATAAAGTGAAAAAGTTCAAACTGCTTCCGGAACCCTGGACAATAGAGGCCGGTGAACTTACAGCTAAGCTCAGTATGAAACGCAGGATTATTCTCGAAAAAAATTCAGGTGCAGTTGAGGAAATATATGCCGAAGAATGATTATCGGAATTGGCGGTTGCAGTAGATCCGGGAAATCTACCATAGCTGTTGCTTTAGCGGATGAACTTCAAAACTCTACAATATTATCTCTGGATAACTACGCTTTTCCGGAAAAAAACCTTCCAGTAGTTCATAATCGCCACGATTGGGAAATACCTGAAGCCTATAACTTCGACCGGTTAATTGCAGAGATAGAAAAACTAAAAATCGATTATTCAGTAGTTATTGTTGAAGGTATTTTAGTATTCTACGATGTGCGACTCGCGCGTATGTTCCACAAACGAATTTTAATGCAAATTGATAAAAGTACTTTCCTGGTTCGAAGAAAACAGGAAGTACGGTGGGGCAGTGAACCGGATTGGTTCATAGAATATGTTTGGAGTAGCTTTTTAAAGTATGGTCTGCCCAAAGATCTTGGCTGTTATCAATTAGTGGATGGCAAAACACAGATTGATATGAACAGACTGCTATCAGAGTTGAGCGAAAGTAATTAGTGCTATGTCGGATAACTTCGAGAATATACTTAATAATGTTAAACGATATGTTGACCTTGATACGGCTGATGAAGATCAATTCATAGCTATAATTCGAACTTCCCGTGTAAAAAGGCGACAGTTCATTGTACAACCGAGATTTGTATGTAAAGACCAAACCTATATAGTAAAGGGTGCAGTACGCTCTTATTTTGTTACAGACCGAGGAGTAGATCATACCATTCAGTTTGCCATAGAAGATTGGTTCATAAGTGACTTTAACAGTTACATATCGCAAACGCCTGCATCATTGTATGTAGAGGCGCTTGAAGACTCCCTTATTCAGCAGATTACCTATATGGATGTAGAAAAATTGTGCTTGTCCAACTCAAAATTCGAGCGATATTTTAGGCTGATATCACAGAAAGCCTTTGCTTTTTCTCAAAAGAGGATCCTGTCTAACCTTAACAAGACTGCGGAAGAAAGGTACGCAGAGTTTCAAAAAAATTACCCATCAATAGTTCAAAGAGTACCTCAATACGCTTTGGCTTCATATCTTGGTATGTCGCCGGAATTTTTGAGTAAAATAAGGAAGCGCCTGGCTTCAGAATCTTGAACCAGTTCAAGCATATTTCCTAAATCAGTTCATTTTCAATCTTACTTACAGTCTTCACTTTTGTAGCCAAAATTACTAACTCAATTACAATGAAAAACATCACACGAAACACACTTGAAAAGCTAACAAGTATTATACTCGGTCTGCTCATGATCATTTTTGGCGCAAACAAGTTTTTGAATTTCATAGCTGTAGAGCCGCCCGCTGATGCTACGGCACAAGCCTTTTTAGGAAACATGTTTTCATCATACCTGTTTGCTGCGGTTGCCGTGGCCGAGCTATTGGGCGGCATACTTCTGTTTTTTCCAAGAACACGCTTTTTAGGATTCTTAGTACTTTTTCCAATAATATTCAATATTGTAGCTTTTCATATAGCTCATGATTTTGTAGGAAATGGGATCTGGCTTTTGCCTACGGCTATCTTTTTTGTTCTGACGTATAGCCTTAAGGAAAAATTAATATTGATAATTAAGTAAAATGGAAAAGGAAATTTGGCTCATTACCGGAGTGTCAAGCGGCTTAGGAAAAGCAATCGCAGAGGCAGCGATTGAAAAAGGACATTTTGTAATTGCCACATTTAGGAAGGAGGTTCAGGTTAATGACTTCAATGAAGCGTATAAAAGTAAGGGGAAGGCATTCTTTTTAGATATTTCTAATATTGAATCGATTTCGGATTTTGCGATTAAGATCAAGGCTGAATTTAAAAGACTGGATGTACTGGTAAACAATGCTGGAATGGGTTTCGTGGGAGCGATTGAGGAAACATCAATGGATGAGGTCAGGAAAGTTTTTGAAACGAATTTTTTTGGTACTTTAAAAATGACGCAATCGATTTTACCGATAATGCGAGCTCAGGCAAGTGGGCATATCATCCAGATCTCGTCACATGGAGGGCTAAAAGCATTTGCAGGCTTTGGCATTTATAATGCCAGCAAGTTTGCACTCGAGGGTTTCAGTGAGGCGATGGCTCAGGAAGTTGCACCGCTAGGTATCAAAACCACTATAATAGAACCGGGCCCTTTCAGAACAAAGTTTGCCGGTTCAGGCTTGGGAATGGCCAAAGAACAGATTGATGATTATTCTGAGACCGCCGGAGCTTTCAGAAAAAAGCTGAAAAGTGTGGATGGCATTCAAGAGGGTGATCCTGAGCAAGCCGCAATTGCGATTCTTAATGTTGTCAGAAAGGAAAATCCACCTCTGAGGTTGCCATTAGGTAAAACAGCCTTAACTACTATAAGTATGAAAATAGAAAGTGTCAAATCAGATTTGGAAGCGGCAAGAGATATTGCAAATAGCGCCGTATTTAACTGAAACTTAGAAATTCAAGGACCTGTGATGTGGATAAGGTAAATATCTGTTTACATATTCAATAGTTAGTGTATCAAGGGCACATTAACTCTAAATCAACTATGATGAAAACACGAATTTTGAAATTTCTCACCTTTTCATTTATCATATTGTTTACCATTTCCTGTGGGGATGACGACGGCGAAGAGGTTACTGTTACCCCGGGTTTGGAGGATGTTGAGTTTGCATTTTCAGCAACAGAACCTCCTATAGACATTCAAACTGCACCTCTATTACAATCAAGTGACCCTAACGCCAATCAGGTGGGTATATGGATATCACAGACCGATTTTTTCAGTTCTTTTCTTGAAAACTTTCAGGCGCCTGCCGGAGCTACAAAGTCCACAACACCTATTGGAGGAAAATCCTCGAAAAATGGAAGAACCCAGGAGGATGTCATTGTCTACACATATACAACAACGGAGGGAGGAACAAGCATATCGGTAGCGTATCAAATCTCAGAGACTTCAACAAGTTACGTTTTTGAGATTTTTTGGAAATTTGATGGAACTGATTACATAAAATTTATTCACGCCGAAGAATCGAAAGACGAACTACGTGATGGTTTCATGGATATCTTTCCGGTAGACCCAGGCTCCGAAGAAGATGAGGACTTCTTTTTGCGATACGAATGGAGCGAAACTGCAACTGGGCTGTTCACTTTTAAAGTTTTTGATGTAGACGAAGGTTTCAGATTAACCATTGTTTCAAATCCTGACAATTCCGGGTCTTTGACAGTAGAATTTGATGGTATTCTAAACTATGAGGCAACCTGGAATTCTGACGGAACAGCGGGCACTTATACCACGTATGACTTTGACGGAAACGTGATCAGTACAGGTACCTGGGAGATTTAACTTCTTTATTACTGGCGTCCGAGAAGAGATCTTTTGATTTGGAACCATTCGCTAAATACACCCATTATATTCCCTAATGGGCATTTCTTAATTACTTTTTTAGGGAGGGGTAATTTT
>CALBPF010000254.1 GCA_937899105.1 uncultured Flammeovirgaceae bacterium
CGTGCGTTATTACAATTATCGTTTGGACCGAGGCTAAGAAAATAGTCTGACCGAATTTTGCCCATTATACCCGCATTCATGAGATTTTTTTTGAAGTGCTTAGTCACAGTTTTCCCCTCTATACAGGGCGCATTTCGCTTCAGAGGGAATCATTGTCACTCTTATTCATAAAGTGAAATGACCAGTTTTTTTAGCTATCCTTTCACACCTCCGTTGTTCTTCCGTCTAACTGTCATAATTCAAAATCAAACAAATTATGACAAATCAAGAAATCGCAAAACGACTGCATGAATTGGTGAAGGCGGGTGAATACAATAGGGCCTACGACGAGCTCTTCAGTCCTGAAGCCACTGCCAAAGAACCGCAGCTCGCTGAAATGGGCTTCGGGGAAGTAAAGGGTATAGAAGCCGTCAAGCAAAAGGTGACTGCCCTAAGCGAGGGTATGGCCGAGTTGAAAAGCAGGACTATGTCAGAGCCCATCGTTACGGGTACCCACATTGCCTTTACTAACATCGTCAACGGCACATTGAAAGACGGTAATGCTTTTAACCTAAGTGAGATCTGCCTCTACAAAGTGGAAGGCGGGAAAATTGTATCTGAAGAATTCATCTATTAAAAAAAGAAAATGGGAACACGAAAAAAACTTGGCCTCATGCTGGCCTGTATCGCATTTACTATTGCGCCTACTTACGGACAAAGCATGAGCAAAAAGTATAAAACGGTACTATCAGAAAAGGTAATCAATGCTCCTGCCCGCCGCGTTTGGGAAGCAATGGTATTGGACTATGGGGAGATCTCAAATTTTTCACCCTACATCTATACCTCCAACTATGCGTCCGGTTCGTTGAAAGGCGAAGTAAATGCAGAAAGAAAATGCGCATTTAACGAAAGTGGCAGTAGATGGACACATGAAAAGATCGTAGAGATTGATCAGCAGAATATGGTGATGAAGAATGTGGTAATAGATGCCCAGAAGTTTCCACTGAATACGGATAATTCATTTGCCTATTATCGCGTGACGGACAATGGTGACGGCACGTCTACCGCTGCGTATGAATTCAGATATCGTACCAAACCGGGCTTTATGACGGGTATGGTAAAAGGAAAATTCCAAAAAACCCTGGACGACACGCTGACCGGCTTAAAACACTACATAGAAACCGGAGAAATTGTCAACGCGTCAAGTGGTAACTGGAAAGAGGTCAAGAAAAGGTATTCATCTAAAAACTAAAGCGTATGAAACTGAGGTTTGACAAAGAGATAACGGTGGATGTCCCCTCGCAAAGAGCCTGGGAACTGTTAGCTGGTAAATATGAATGCGTAGGGGACTGGGCTACCATCATTCCTGAGTCTGCGCCCCGAATGAAGGACGGTGAGCTTATAGGCAGAACTTGTTCGTCTACTTACGGCGACGTTCAAGAAATGATCACCCACTGGGATGAAGAAAATTTGACTTATAGTTATGAAGCTGATGGGCTACCCAGCATGTTCAAAAGTGGAAAGAACGTATGGAAAATACAGCCGATTGGTGAACGGAGGTCCCAAATAAGAATGAGCTTAAAAATGGAAATGGCGCCTTTACCTGGATTCTTAATGGGCTGGATGCTAAAGTCAAAAATGGGGAAAGACATAGATGGCCTTATGGAAGACTTTAAGCATTATGCAGAAAAAGGTGTACCCCATCCCAAGAAATTGAAATCCTTGGCAAAGTGGCAAAAACATAACGCCAGGAAAGCTGCTTAGACCTATTGCTTAAGTAGGGCTGAAATTCGAACATCCTCAGTTGGTTACCGGAAGGTTTGAATATCTCCCTACTCTTCCCCTTTTAAAAATAAATTATGGAGTGATAGTACCTGGGGTATAATCATTTCTACACCATCGTTAACAATCACAAAATCTGACCTTTGCAGACGCTCATCTTCCGAAAGCTGCTTCTCAATGATCCCCTGTATCTCCGCTTTGGAGCGAAAAGAATCCCGATCCAAAACGCGTAGTACCCTTAGCGCCTCCGGAGCAGAAACGTTCACTACGTAATCAAGCTCCTTATATGAACCTGATTCGAACAAAAGAGCCGCCTCTTTAATTGCATAAGGTGTTAATTGTTTTTCTTGCCAGGCCTTGTAATCATCTCCAACGGCAGGGTGCACCAATGCATTTAGCCTTGCTAATTCGTCAGCATCATTGAAAACCTTATCAGCCAGATGCGCCCGATTGACTTCTCCATTTCTTGTATAGGCTTCACTGCCAAAACCTTCCTGTATGGCTGACTTTAAATCTGGCTGATTATTCATAAGCCACCTTGCGCGGGAATCCGCATCGTAAGTAGGAACATGAAGATCAGAGAAAATCTTGCATACCAAGCTTTTGCCAGATCCGATACCCCCAGTGACCCCAATTTGAAGTCTATTCATTATAAACAACCTTGATCACGGTTGAATCTAAAGTAACATCTATTACGGTTTCAGGTACACGACTTAGGGAAGGAATAACCGTCGAGTCTGAGGGGTTCAACTTTTCATATTCAGCTATAATCTCAAACTGATTTATATCAATATTACCGGCATCTTCAACAGGGATCACATAATTGATAGTGATATCTGCAGGAACCAATTCGCTGTTCTCCGGAAAGCCTACGGATGAGATGCCTACTAATCGACTGCTTTTAGTAAACTCACTTACTGTAAATCCCACAGCCACAGTAGGTGGGTTTCTTGATAAAAGACCAGCCTTTGAATGGTTGATTGTAACCGGAATAATTTCTTCGTAATCCTCATCAATATCGCGTTGAGGCAGATTCAACGCGATCGTGTCGGGCAATTCGTTTAATACATCTACCGGTCCATAAAGCCTTATTGTATCCGGTGAAATACTAAGTAGCGAAACTATTCGATAGTCGTTTTCCAGATCAATTAAGGAGCTGTCAATAGCAACATTTATTAATCTATCACCCCTGAGATCTATATGAATATTAAGTGTATCGGTGATTACAAAGTTGAGATCAAATTCATTGAGCTGGTCTGCCAGAAAAACCGGCATGGCGGATCCGCTAATCTTTTTGATTTCCAATGGATTTTCCAGCGGCACCCGAATGGGCGTGACTTTAATGCCTAAATTATTTCGCAAGAGATTCCACCCTAAACCACTTACATTGAGCTGAATATCCTGTGGCAGCTCATCTACGGCAACATACTTTTCAAAATCATAAATAAACTCAAGTGGGTATCTTACAGTAGCCGAATAATCTTCATTTAACGCATTGAAAAACCAGAATGTACTCGCAGCTAAAAAGCAAAGCACAATCACCCTGTACCGGTAAGCCCCTTCAGGTTTAATTGCTCTTGCTATTTCAGATAGTTTACTCAAGCCTTCTTCCCTTTTTCAGCTGTTGGGCGACTTGCCTCTAAAGATATCGAGCTTTTTTGCACTTTCATTTTCACACCCTTATCCACCTCAAGAGATACCGCATCTTCTTCTAAAGTGAGTACTTTACCGTGAATGCCACCAACGGTTATCACCTGGTCGCCTCTTTTTATTTCCTCAATGAACTTCTTCTGCTCCTTTTGTTTCTTCTGCTGCGGTCGTATCATAAAGAAGTAGAATACCAGGGCAACACCTCCAAATAAAATTAAGGATGATATGCCACTACCATCGCCTGCCGCCTGTAAAAATATAGTCTTAAACATTGCTTGATTTTAAAATTTCGATCAAAAGTAAGCTTTTAAAAACAAAACATCCCAACCTGATTTCAGGTTGGGACGCCTTAAGAAAACAATATTTTTATTGGCCTATTTTACAGGGCCACTAGCATCATCCGTAGGGGCTGGTGTTACCATCGCCTTGATTCTGATAGTAGACGTTTTAGGCCAGGTATTGGCAGTAATCGTAACCGTTTTGTTTTGAACATTTGGCTTGCCTTTGCTATTAAACTTCACTAACATTTCGCCAGTTTCTCCAACACCGATTGGCTCTTTTGGAGGGTTAGGCACGGTACAGCCGCATGAACCTCGGGCGCTTTGAATGATCAATGGTGCATCGCCTACATTCTTAAACTTGAACATATGTTCTACAACGTCACCTTCATTTATGGTGCCAAAATCAAATTCTTCTTCCTCAAATTCGAATGCAGGAAGTGGGCCTTCCGGCTTAGTTTCCGGCTCGACAGGTGTGCTTGTAGGTGAAGATAATGACGTGGAACTACCTTCCATTTCTGCCAATCTACTCTCTAGCTCTGCTATTCTCTTTTCCGCATCTTTGTTACCGCATGCCGCAGCAACTAACACTATAAATCCAACTAGCATGGACAGTTTTAATCCTTTCATTTCTAACTAAATTTTAATCTATTATTCTATACTTCAATTTAAATCCAAAATAACAACAAAGGCCTGAATAAAAGGTTCTATTCTTTATCTCCAGACTTTATATGGTTTATAAGCTCGTCCACATCTTCAAGTAACTTCTCCGCTTTAACCTTAGCATCATTCACTACCTGCTCTCCATGGCTTTTCGCTTCGCTAAGTACACCGTCCTTATTAGAGATTAGATCATCTAACAGGTCCTCCAATGTTTTTTTGTACTTATCTAAGCGATAGCTTAGCTTATCTCTTGTATTAGAACCCTTATCAGGAGCATAAAGAATGCCCAGCGCCGCTCCGGTTGCAGCGCCTAGTAAGAAGGCCAAAAATGTATTCCCAGATTTGCTCATAACTTATTTATTGTCAATTAAACCTCTTCCGCTTTTTTTAACATCACCGCTAGATTGTAATTCTTCAGCAATGACATCAAGCACACCGTTAATGAACAATTTGCTCTTGGGTGTACTGTACTTTTTTGCGACCTCAATATATTCATTAATAGTCACTTTTATTGGGATACTTTGGAAATTAATCATCTCAGCAATGGCCATATCAAGGATAATTTTATCTGTTATGGCTATTCTATCAATCTCCCAATTTTTAGTTTTTCTGGCAATCAGCGCCTCATACTTAGGCTCAACCTGATTAGTGTCCTCATACAGCTTTACAAAGAACGCTTTGTCATCTTCCCAATTGTAAGATAACTCTTGTAACTCGAAATCATCCAAGTTAACTTCCTCAATAGACTTAACCGTTTTTGTAACCAGGCTCTTTATAATCGCCCGATCTTCGCTCCAGTTAAGATCTCTGTCCTCCATGAACTTATCCATCACATCGCTTTTGAAAATTACATCTTTCACAATGTGGCTAACAATGGCCTTGTCATCTTTGAAAGATGCATTTTTCAGGTCAATGTAATACTGATACTTTTCATCGCTCCTGACTTCTTTAAACCATTGACGAATTTCTGATTGATATTCTGCCCAATCTAAATTCTTTCGCAAACTAATAGTTTCACGAGAAGGATTAGATTCAATTGCTTTGATTAACAAATTTTTAACAAAGTTCGAATGATCTCTTTTGCCATCATTATCAGCGATTACCTTTAGGTCAATCAGCAGGTTGAGCATCTGAATATACCGGTCATAGACTTTTTCAGCCTCATTTATCATCTGAGTTCTGTAAAGCTTCAGATCTTTGTTGTTTTCCCGGTAGTAGAAGCTGATAGCGTCATTAACTACATCATTAATAACATCAGCGCTCCCCTCGTTACTTTTAAAGGAAGTGTTTGAATAGTTTAAGTTGAATATCTTAATCGCTTCTTTTGACTGCTGTTTTAAAAGTTCTTTATCCTGCAATTCCATTGAATTAAGATCAGGAAGGAAACTATCGCGTACATAAGCCTTTGCCAATTCTAAATTAGCTTCTCTACTTTGCCTAACAGCAAAAATAGTTTGCATGGCCTTTATACGTAGTGTGCGTCTGTTAAGCATCTAAAAAATAAAAGAACGAATAATCAAATATAATTAAAAAAGCAGCTTAAAAACTGCCTTAAATATCACTACAAAAATAATAAATCCGTTCGCTTAATGTGGCAATTTTATTTTCCCTATAGCCGCTATGCGATTTTCGGCCATTTGAATGGCGGCTTCCTGCGAGGAAATGCCTTCGTCTTCGGCCAGATTTAGGATTTGAAGACAGGTTTCATAGATCTTTTCAGCGGTAGTATAGGTTCTTTTTCGGCTATAGTCGCCGCGGTACTCTTCGTATACATTAATTAATCCTCCGGCGTTAATCAGGAAATCAGGAGCGTAGGTAATGTTTCGGTCCATGAGCATGTACCCATGTTTCTTTTCTTCCGCCAGTTGGTTGTTAGCGGCGCCGGCCACGATCTGGCATTTTAACCTTGGAATAGTGGCGCTATTGAGTGTTGCGCCTAATGCGCAAGGAGCATATATATCCATGTCCAGATCATAAATATCATCCATGCCTACCACCGTGGCGCCTGAGGCAGATGCCACTTTTTTAAGCTTTTCCTGGGAAATATCGGTTATGTAAACTTTTGCGCCCTCTTTCACCAAATGTTCAACCAAATACATTCCTACCTGACCTACGCCTTGTACGCCAACCGTTTTACCCTTCAAATCCTCAGTACCATATACTTTTTTAACGGATGCCTTTATGCCCAAATAAGTACCATAAGCCGTTACCGGCGAGGGATCGCCACCACCACCCATAGTTTCCGGAAGGCCGGTGACATATTTGGTCTCCATACCAATGTATTGCATATCACTGGTCTTCATATTCACATCCTCAGCTGTCCAGTATTTACCTCCTAGACTGTTTATAAATTTCCCGAATCTTCTTAAGAAAGCCTCTGTTTTTTGCTTCGCGGCGTCTCCTATTATCACAGCCTTACAACCGCCTAAATTTAGGCACGTAATAGCGGCTTTGTAGGTCATTCCCCGTGACAAACGAAGCGCATCCGTTAAGGCTTCCGTGTCCGAGGCATAATTCCACATGCGTGTACCCCCAAGGGCAGGCCCTAAAACCGTATTATGAATACCAATAATAGCCTTTAAGCCCGTCGATTGATCATTACAAAAAACTACCTGCTCATGACCCATTTCGGTTATTTGACCAAAAACCGAATTATCTATTTTTTCTAATTCATTTACGTCCATTGCGGCACAGGTTAAAGTTTTGTTTTGTAGTTTTGAACGTTCTAAATACAAACGAAAGCCAGCTTTTTTTTAGCGCAAAAGTATAGTATTTTCTATCTTATTTCAAATCGAAATCGTTTGCGGAAAACTTATACGACTATCCGATATTGTAATGACAACATCAAAATGTTCGATTCGTAGGCCTTTATCAATTAATCAATGAAAGAACTCAGCTACCTTAATAAGTACCTATTAAAATATAAATATCACCTGCTTCTGGCGTTGGTCTTCATTATTATTTCAAACGTCTTTCAGATCATTCCAGCGCCGGTAGTTCGCTATGCTATTAACCTAATCACGGACAATATTGATGTGTATAACTCTTTCCAAGAACTTGACCTGAAGGAAAACATTTATTCAGTTTTCACCTCAAGCATTTTAATTTATGCCGGACTCATTTTGCTGATGGCCCTGATGCGCGGCCTATTTCTTTTCATGGTGCGTCAGACCATTATAGTAATGTCAAGATTAGTGGAATATGACCTGAAAAATGAGATATATGCTCATTACCAATCGCTGCCACTTAGTTTTTACAGAAGGAATAATACAGGCGATATCTTAAATCGTATCTCGGAAGATGTAAGTAAGGTGCGAATGTACCTGGGGCCATCTATAATGTATGGATTAAATATGGTCACTCTTTTTGCCTTATTAATTCCCTATATGCTTTCAATAAATGTCACCCTTACACTTTATGCATTAATTCCACTTCCCATACTTTCCATTAGTATTTACTACGTAAATAATATCATCAACAAGCGATCAGAAGAAATCCAAAAAAGCCAGTCAGGGCTTTCTACCTTTGTGCAAGAGGCTTTTTCCGGTATTAGAGTGCTGAAATCATTTACAAGGGAAGATGATTCTAATCAAAAGTTTACCGAAAAAAGTGATGAATATAAGTATAAGTCGCTAAGACTCACCAAAATACAAGCGCTGTTCTACCCCCTGATACTGGGATTAATAGGACTTAGTACCATCCTGACGGTTTATGCTGGCAGCGCCCAGGTAATCAAGGGAGCGCTCACTTTTGGTAACATTGCCGAATTCATCATTTATGTGAATTTACTTACCTGGCCGGTTACCTCCTTAGGCTGGATAAGTAGTATTACCCAAAGAGCTGCAGCGTCGCAAAAGCGTATCAATGAGTTTCTAAAGACTAAAAATGATATTGTAAGTAAGGAGAATCTAAAGAGTCAGATTACCGGTAGCATAGCGTTCAAAAATGTTGGTTTTGTCTATCCTGACTCTGGTATTGAGGCGTTAAGGGATATTTCTTTTAATGTAGAACCAGGAGAATCATTAGCTATAATTGGTACTACAGGTTCTGGCAAGAGTACAATAGCCAATCTTATTACCAGAATGTACGATTGTACAAGTGGCAGCATCGATATTGACAGTAATAAAATTGAAAACTATGATGTGGTCAACCTTAGAAGCCAGATAGGTTATGTACCACAGGATGTTTTCCTTTTCAGCGATTCCATTTATAATAATATTGCCTTTGGGGCTAATGAAGCTGTTGAAGAAACGGTGCTACAAGGTGCAAAAGATGCGGATGTCTATAATAATATCGTCGATTTTCCAGATGGTTTCGCGACGATGTTAGGTGAGCGCGGCATTACACTTTCAGGTGGGCAAAAACAACGAGTTTCTATTGCACGTGCTATCTGCCGCGATCCTAAAATTCTGATTTTAGATGATGCGTTATCAGCTGTGGATACAAAAACTGAAAATGCAATCCTTCAAAGTCTTAGCAAGATAATGCGAGGCCGGACAAGTATAATTATTTCTCATCGTGTTTCATCAGCGAAACTTGCGGACAAAATCATCGTTTTAGACGATGCCCAAATTGTAGAAGAAGGTACGCACAATCGGCTTTTGGAGGCTAATGGAGTTTATAAAGAGCTTTACGAAAAACAAGTAACTGCCGAAGAAACACTGGAAGAATAAAACTACTATCGGGTTATAAGCATTGAAATAATATGGTGAGAGAAGAGTTTCCTTTGTAAACTTCATAAGATACTTCGAGCGCTGGCTGAAGGCCTTTATTTACGGCAAATTCCTCAGCCAGTATTTTTATATCATCCGGCCGGGGCATGACTAAATTGTGTGCTTTTATCTCGGTGGCAATATACTCACCAGCAGGAATCCAAACAGAATCCAGGCTTGTACTTGTTTTAGGCCCATTAAGTGTACCAATGAATTGCTTTAATGGCGTCTGATCCTGGTCATAGCTGATTACAACGAGTTCATGGCCGGTTTCTTTACTTCGCTCCCGAGCATCAATAAATAATGCTTCCAGCCTTTGCTCCGAGGGTCTACCCTCAAACAGCTCACCATACACCACTTGCAAGGGTCTGTTTTCCAAGGAAAATACTGGCTCAGCGTTACCTCCCAGAATTAAATA
>CALBPF010000255.1 GCA_937899105.1 uncultured Flammeovirgaceae bacterium
CCTATCAACCATAACTTTAAAAATAACCACTTAATCTTTTGTCGTGTACTGTAAAGTCTCATTATAAAAAAGATGACAGAAGCTAAAGATCAGCAATTTGACTACAATGAACAGAAACGTTCCCAGGCGCTCCGAGATTACAATATGGCGAGTACTACCGGGGAAATACAATTTGATGCTTTAGCGGAGCTTGCTCAAACAATATGCGATACTGAGATTGCACTCATATCATTTATCGATAATGACCGCCAATGGTTCAAATCAAAAATAGGTTTAGATCTAACTGAAACTTTAAAGATATATTCATTTTGTCAGTACACTATCAAAGGAGACGAAGTTTACGAAGTTCGGGATGCTACGAAAGAACACCTTTTTCGTAATAACCCACTTGTCACAGGTGATCCTTATATTCGATTTTATGCAGGGGCGCCTTTAAGAACATTTACCGGTTATCGCATGGGTACACTGTGTGTCATAGATTCACGCCCTAAATCCCTGACTAAGCAGCAAAAAAGAAGTCTAGCGCTGCTTGCCGATCAAGTTGTTGATCAGATGGAACTGAAGCGGTCACTGGCCAAGCAAATGGAAATTAGTGAACAGAAGGAGAAATTGGCGCTCATGGTAAGCCATCAATTTCGTAATCCCGTGACTGCAATTCAGTCCAACATGGAATTGATCAAACTAAGTATTCGTGAATTAACATCCGAAACTGAAATAGACATCTTATCCTATTGTGAGAAAATAAATGAACAAACAAAGGATATGGTTGACATGCTTGACGATGTCCTGCTTTTTGGCCAAATAACATCGGCTAGTTCTGATAAAAAACTGAAATCGATTGGAGTCCAAGCTTTTTGTAAAAAGATAGTTAATGACATGAATGTGAGCCGGGCTGATCGGCGTAAAGCACAGTTAGATCTTGCAAAGCATCCCTTAAGCATTGAAGCAGATGAGAGGGAGCTTTCGCACGTGATCAAAAACTTGTTATCTAACGCGTTTAAGTACTCATCTGAAAGCCCTGTTTTAAAAGTCTCTCCAAAAAAAGGTCACCTGGTCAACATCGAGATCAAAGACAAGGGTATAGGTATTCCGAAAAATGAGCAGGAGTTTTTGTTCCAACCCTATTTCAGAGCTAGTAACGTGCGTGGTATTATGGGAACCGGTTTGGGATTGTCCATAACAAAAGAACTAATTCAAAATAATGGGGGCGAAATAGATATCACAAGTAGCTCAAACAAAGGGACTACGGCCATCATCACATTGCCAACAACCAAAAACACACAAAGTTGATGCGAATGTCAGAATCACATATTAATATTTCTAATTCTGGACTCCTGACTGTATTCCATCGGCTGGTTCTGAATGAAAAAGTTCTCAAAGTCCGGAATGAATTAAAGCTATACCATATTATGCTTAGAAAACAGTCGCTCGGATTTTATTTTAATCCAGCGAGAGCTTGGAAAATCAAAGCTCCGTTTTCACTTAGAACAAGTTGATGCTAAGCAAAAGATACGAGCTTGTTTAAACTCGAATGAAATTGATTTAGTGCTAAGTGATAATAGGCTACCGAGCGTTATTGGCATCAAGGGCTTGGAGATCATGCAAGAGATTGATTCTTACATCCCCTTCATTATTGTTTCAGGCGCCATGATTGAAGAGCTAGACGTAAATGGTATGCGCTTAGGGGCGAGTAATTGCATAGAAAAGGACGACCTAAATAGGCTATTACCCGCAATTGAATCAGAAGTCCGAGATAATGAGCTGCGACAAAAAGAACGGCAAAATAAAAAGCAGCTCATCTTAACTGAGCTTCGATACAAGTTTCTGGCTGAAAGTATCCAAGAAGTTTTTTTTGCATTAGACTTTAATTTCCGTTTTACCTATTGGAATGAAACTGCCAGTAAAGTTTTTAAGAAAACTGACGTAATAGGTAAAGATATAATTGAAGTGTTTCCCTCCTGGACTGGGACTGAAATGTTCTGGGCGCTATCAGAATCACTGAAAACAGGACGTGTAAAGCCATTAAATTTCACGCATAAGTTGAAAAGAATTGAATACTTTAAAGGAAAGGTGTATCCATCTAATGAGGGGATGTGCGTGCTTCTACGCGACGTTACTGATGAATCCATTACTCACCAAAAGCTGGAAAGGCTTAATAATGAGCTAGAAACGTTACTTTACCGGATATCACATGATCTTAAGGGGCCTGTAGCCTCCGTTTTAGGGCTTTTGAATATTGTCAATTGTGATGATTCAATATCCAAAGAGCAACTTGCTGTTATGATGAAATCCAATATGGACAGGTTGAGTTTAATACTCTCTGAGTTGCTGGATATAACAAACATAAAAACAGGTAAACCTCAGGTCGCGGCTTTTGAGATCTTACCCTGCTTAAAACAAGTAATTAAGAACCTTGGGCGCCATAAAGGGATTGAAGAGGTAAATTTTCATTTAAATCTAGATGAGGAGTTGACTGTTCATTCCGATGTTGTCCTATTCAAATCCATTTGGCAAAATCTTATCGAAAACTCGATTAAGTACCGTCAAAAAGGGAGCCCTAACAAAGTAATAATTAATGGGCAATTAGAAAGAAACAACGTGCTACTAAGTATTACAGATTCTGGCCAAGGGATCTCTGCTGAGGTTAGATTAAAAATGTACCAAATGTTCTTTCGAGGAAATGAGAGTTCTGATGGCTCTGGGCTTGGGCTATATATTGTGAAAAATGCACTCGAAAAACTTAAAGGCACAATTGAATATGATACTAGTTATAAACATGGAGCTCGGTTCCTAGTCACAATCCCGTCAAAAACAACAACCCCTGTTTTAAATGGATGAGACAAAATCGAATATTGCAGATTCCAAAACAGCCAATATTCTCATAATTGAAAACAATTTGGACGACTATGACTCGTTGGTTCGAACAATTAAGCAGTCTGGTGTGGACGTAAATTCTAAAAGGATAGAATCAAAAGATGAGCTTTTGGATCAATTTGATTCTGGAAAATGGCAACTCATTATTAGTGATAATAGCCTAACTAATTTCAGCCCATGCGAAGCGTTAAGTTTAATACGTGAAAGGGATGAAACAATACCATTTGTGGTTGTATCCGGTACCACAGATGAGGAAGAAGCAGCGGTTGAAGTGATTCGCGCCGGTGCGAACGACTACATTTCGAAAAACAATACTACCCTGCTTGTTTCCGTTATAACAAAAGAATTGCGAAAATTCGTTCAAAAAAAGGAACCTAGTAAGATTGAAAAAGAATTTGCCAAAATTGAGCGTAATTACAAACTTCTAGCCGAAAATGTTCAAGATCTTGTATGTGTACATGACCATTCAGGAGAATGTCTTTGGATCAGCCCTTCAGCAGAAAGAATATTAGGATATACCTCAGATGAGCTAAAAGCAGCAGGCTTTTTCAAAGGTCTTCACAAAGAAGATAAGGATTCAGTTAAGGAAAACATCAATTCTCTTTTAGCAAAAAACACTCAAAACAGAATAGGTAGATTTAATTACCGCAGAAAGCGCAAGGATGGCATCTATATATTCCTGGAAACTATTATCAATGGAATATATGAAGACAATTCACTCAAGAAAATAGTCAGTATCAGCAGGGACGTTACCGAGCAAATGATGGCTTATCAGCTTCATGAAGAAAATGAAGCCAGGCAAGCAGGAATATTTGAAAGCCTTTCCGAGGGTATTATACTCCTCGATGAAAAAGGTAACCTGATCACATATAACAGAAGCGCAGGTAAAATTCTGCAAATCAAAGGTAAGTGTACGATATTTGAGCTTTTAGGCGATGGCGATTTTATAACCAACAAAGCTAATAAAAGGCTTCTTCCACAAGAATTACCATACATACAAACTCTAAATTCAGGAGTTGCAAAATACAATCAAATTATAGGGCTAAAACAACAAGACAAACAATTTTGGATTTCCATGAATTCGGTTCCCTATTATTTGGCGGGAAGCAAAAAAGGTATTGTAGTTTCATTCTCAAATGTTACACAACAAATTGAAAACCAGAAACGCATCAAGCGATTTGCTCAAGAGTTGGTAACGCTCATTGAAAACGCAAATGCACCAATATTCGGAATTGACTGGGAAGGAAAAATCAGTGAATGGAATCGATTTACCTCACAAATTACTGGGTACAGTAAGGAGGAGGTGGTGGACACATCTTTGGTGGATCGCTTTATACCAGATAGTCACAAAGAGCTGGTTAAAGCGCTGTTCAAGGGAGTTTTACGCGGACAAGGCGCGGTCAATTATGAACTCCCGATAATAACAAAAAAGAACGAAATTGTAACTATCCTATTCAACGGAACCCCACGAAAGGATTATGCCGGAAAGATTACAGGAATGATAGGAGTAGGTCAGGACATCACTGAACTTATTGAATACATCAATCGGATAGATTTAAAGGTATAAGAGCTAACGTAAGAAATAACTCAAGCCCATGAAAAAAAAAAAGATAAAGTGTATCTGAAATCAAAGTTTGTTTCTATGGCTTCACACGAATTCAGAACTCCACTTACCACCATTCAGTTTACCTCTGACTTTATACGTAAGTTTTATAAAACGTCTGAAAAAAGCAGACTGGAGGAGAAATTTGATAAAATAACCCGACAGGTCAAGAACATGACATATCTATTAGATGATGTGCTTACTATTGGGAAATCACAGGCAGGGGCCATTAAATTAAGTCCAAACCTTATTGATATAGCTAAGTTCTGCAATGACATCTTCAATGAATTAGAAGCGGGAAGCAATGATAGTCACAAGATACTGAGTTCAGTAATCGTAGAGTCAGACACATTATACTTAGATGAAAAGCTTTTAAGGAATATCCTGGTTAACTTGCTAACAAATGCGGTTAAATTTAGTCCAGAGGCCGATAAGATAAAGGTTGATGTAACTGTCAGACTGAGGGTGTTGAGCATTATTGTTCAGGATTGGGGTAACGGTATTGACCAGACAGATAAAGACAAGCTATTCGAGGCCTTTCATCGAGGGTCTAACGTAGGAACTATTGAGGGAACCGGGCTGGGTCTTTCTATCGTAAAAAAGGCTGTAGAGATACTGGGTGGAAGAATTGAACTAGAAAGTCAACTTAATAGAGGAACCACATTTAAAGTGAGTATCCCTGTTAAATATGAAAAAGATATTGGTGATTGATAACACGCTACACGTTATTGACGAGGTAAGAGATATTCTCGAAATGGAAGGGTTTATAGCTCTAACAGCCTTTAATGCTACCGCAGGCTGGGCGCTTGTTCCAGCGAAAGATCCGGATCTTGTGGTTACCGATCTGTACATACCTAAAATCGATGGCTTCGACTTCATTAATTGTCTAATGGCTGACGCTACACTATCAGACCTTACCGTAGTAGCATTTTCTGCCAAGGTAGATCCAAACACTCATAAAAGAGCAAAAGATTTAGGCATTCATACATACATTAAAAACCCATGCTCTTCAGAGGAGCTGATTTCTTCGATTTCACAAAACTTGATCTAGGATGAAGAAGCTAAAAGTTATACTTGTAGACGATCACGCCCTGTTACTTGAAGGAATAGCGTCGTTGCTAACAAATATTGAGTATATAAGCGTTGTTGGCAAAGCCTCCAGTGGTGAAGAATCGATTAACCTGGCCAACGAACTAAATCCCGATATTATATTAATGGATATTGTCATGCACGGCATGACTGGGATAGAAGCTACCCGTTGGATTAAAGAGCAAAACCCTCAGATAAAGATAATCCTACTTTCCAGTGAAGTAAATGAGGATTATGTCACACTGGGGGTCAAAGCCAGGGTTGACGGCTACTTACCTAAGGATGTGGAGAAACCTACCTTTTTGGAAGCAATCAAATGTGTTGTTAATGGTGATAAGTACTTTGCACAACCTGTAACAAACATTATTTTAGACAGCTTCTACAATCAAAGCAATGGAAAAAAAGCCAACTCCAGCAATGAACTAACCAAACGTGAGAACGAGGTACTCCGGCAAGTAGCAATTGGCAAAACCAATTCAGAGGTTGCAAATCAACTGTTCATAAGTGTCAAAACCGTAGAAACTCATAAAACCAATATCCTTTCAAAACTTGGCTTAAGAAATACAGCCGAACTTGTAAAATATGCCATCAAGCACAAGATCATAGATATTTAATGTCGAAGCATTGACATTTTCCTAAAGAACTCCGATGCTTTAACAGTTATTTTAAACTCAATGCGCACTACAGGGGTTCTTGCTGATTCCCTGAATTTTCAATCTCGGTGAAACCCCTGGGAAAATCTTCACTGTTCCTTGCAATATTTGTTTTGATAAAAACAAGTCATCGTCTGACGAAGGTATTTAGCTAGAGCGTCCAACTCTTGTATTTATCATTTATTTAACTGGGCTTACAGCAGTATTAACGATTTGAGTTTTATGGAAGAGGTCAATGATAAAAATAGAAAATGGAGTTTTAAGTTCGACCAAGGTGAACCTCAAAAAGACGGCAATCAGGAAAACTTCTCAATTAATTTCAGGAACTTGTATCGTGCGCTTGCGCATGGAGCTGACTGGTCAGGTAAAGATAATCTCTTCGTTACCAAATCAATAAGGCAGGACACTGCTTTCATTTCTCATAAAGCAAAAGTTACTGCTATACTTAGAAAACTCATGAATCATGCGGTTACTAAAATCGATCCCAATAAGCTAGAGAATATAATTGACCTTGAAATAGAAGTTAGGGAAAGTGAGGCGCTAATAGAGATTGTTGATAACGGAAGAGGTTATACCAAATCAGAACTGAAAGTGTTACAGGACCAGTCCGAAAATCCTCCCTCATCCATTTTAAGTTACATTCAGCATTGTGTTAAAAGTTTATCCGGCTCTATCGGTATTGATTCTTCGTATACCGTAGGGACTCACATTGTGATAAAGCTCCCTAATAAGAATACCGATTAACTAAGGCCTCAAGTGTTTATGGAAGTCCTGCACTTCGGCAGCTTCTTTATGTATTTGCCCTTATTAACAAGCTCAGGGTTCTCCCCGATATCTAGGCCCTTACCCTTACGTCACACGGTATAAGTTACTATTCTAAAAGTACTAAATCCAAAAAAATGCTTAAAAACATTAATTAAGTCATTTTTTGGCTGAATCACTGATTTTTTCAAATCAGTTTTACCCTGACTTTAATGGCATAAAAGTCTTCAATATTTATGCTGCAAATAACTCTACCCTCATGAAAAACATTGTTGTTTTTGTGATCGCTTTCGCGTCACTCGGTAATACGTCCGTAGCACAAGACGTCAGATTCTCTCAATTTTATGCTAATCCAATTTATCTTAACCCATCGCTTGCAGGAATGGCTAGCGAAATTCGCACTATACTAGTACATCGTCAGCAGGGAAATAGCATTAATGGTTTTACCACCTCCGCATTTTCTATTGATGGAACTCTTGGAACTTCCTCAGGTTATGGTTTACAAATTACAAAGGATGTTCAACTTAATAACGTCATAAACAGCATCCGAATAGCAAGCGTTGTAGGCCACAGAATTCATATAAGTAAAACCGCTGAAATTGGCATGGGGTTGCGAGTGGGTTATTTCCAGCATGTTTTAGATTTTGGCAAACTAATTTTTGAAGATCAGCTTGATCAACGCTACGGAGTAACCAACAGCACATACGAACAATTAGAGATGACCAGTACATCGGGAGTAGATGTATCCTTGGGAATGATATACGCTACAAAGGACTTCTATGCCGGAGCTACGGTTAGCCATCTCAATAAGCCCGCAAACAATTTCGGCGCTACGGGAACATCTAAATTACCCATTCGATATACAATTCATGCCGGAGGTTTTTTAAGGACAAATAATTTTAGAAAGAATGAATTTAAACTCTCTCCTAATATAATATTTGAACAACAAGGCAGGTTCAACTACCTCCATTTGGGCGTTTACTTCGGCTCGGAAGTTTGGACATTCGGAGCATGGTACAGGGTTAACGACAGCGTGGTATCATCACTGGGTCTCAACCTTAACAAGTTCAGATTTGGTTATAGTTACGACCTGCCAGTCACTGAGGCCGCCCCAACATTAAACAGCGCTCATGAGCTTACAGCGGCATATAGTTTCAAGTTATCAAAGAAGCGTAAAATAAAAAATAGATATAAAGGCAAATGCCTGCCATTTCAAAAATATCTTTTTTAACAGACTTATCTAAAACTAACAAAAATGAAAGCCTTAATACCATTAATTACTACAACAGCTCTCTTTGCCTTAGGAGTCAAAGCTAACGCCCAGAGTCAGGCTCATAAGTACCGCATCGTAGCAATAAATGCGGCAGATAGCTCGGTGCAAAGCATTTCAAACGAAATAAATCTCTATTTACCCTTGAGGATTTATATACCTACAGCATTCTCTCCAAATGGAGATGGTCTTAACGACACTTTTGGTCCTGTGGGCGAAGGAATTAATGAATTCAAAATAACCGTATATGACAGATGGGGAGAAGTGATATTCACTTCTCACGATATAAGTACTAAATGGGACGGCCGTCATAAAGGATCTCCAGTACCCTTCGGAAGTTACAACTATGAGCTTGTGGCATCAGGAAAAGAAATTGGGCAAGTACAAAAAGCCGGCAGTGTTACCTTGATAAACTAAAAATAGGAGATCGTTTCAGCTATGAAAAAAATCTACTTTGCTTTTTCATTAACGACGTTTTTTAGCATATCTGATTTATTTTCTCAAAATATAAATGCTAATAAAACAGAAGGATGTGTACCTCTATCTGTTTCCTTTTCCTTTACTGGAACTAATGTTTTCAGTTATTCCTGGGATTTTGGCAATGGTAATACATCCACCGTAAGCGATCCGGCTATTTTATTCGATTCAGTTGGAGAATTTGAAGTCGCACTCATAGTAACCTACACAGACAATACCATAGACACCGTCAAGTTTGATAAACCTATACGGGTTATCAATCGACCAACCTCCAATTTCGAGATTTTGGAAAATACTGTTTGCGAAAATGGACTGGTAACGTTTAAGAATACATCAAATTTGGCTACAAGTTATTTATGGGACTTTGGAGATGGAAAAAGCTCCGAAGACTTCAGCCCACAACACGCTTACGTCAGCGGTGGAGACTACACGGTCACTCTGATTGCATTTAACAACCTGAATTGCTCCAATGTTAAAATTGTAAACCAAGCTGTTAAAGTAACCGAAATAGATAATCTCGATTTTGATAGCGACAAATACAATTCTTGCAATGAGGGCAGCAAATTTAATTTCACCGGCCCGTCGGCGTTGGCATCATGGAAGTGGCATTTTGGAGATGGAAATACATCCACTGAGCAAAATCCATCGTATTCATACACCTCTCCCGGAAAGTACAGTGTTTCCCTGCTGGTAACAGATGAAAATGGCTGTACAGCCGAATTAGAAAAGAATAATTTCATTGAAATCTTTGAGATTCCCAAAATAAACGCCATACTCCCCGATTTACCTGTGTGTATTAATAATCAAAGCACATTCGAAAATACTACAACTGCTACTCTCGGAGCCGAATGGGTCTTTAGTGATGGGTATAGAGCAAATGGAAACACGATTTCAAGAACCTTCCCATCAGTAGGTGTGTATTCTGTCACCTTAATTGTGACCAGTAATGACGGCTGCTCTAACCAAAAAAAGTATACTGATGCAATCAAAATAGTTGACGCATCCAGACCGAATATTCATATTTCCAGTGTTGAGGGTTGCGTACCCTTCCATGTGGAAATGAGCAATAATACCCCAGATCTAATAGAATCAATCTGGGAAATTGATGGGAACTTGTACAACTCACAAAATATTACGCATACTTTCGAAAGAGCTGGCAAATATGGAATTAAAGTAGTTTCAAGGCACATGAACGATTGTGAGAGCATCACAGCTTATGACTCCATTATTACCGTTCATAAATCGGAAACCCTAATTCTGGTCAGCGAATTTTCAGGTTGCTCACCCTTTACAACCAATTTCGGTCTATCTAATTCAGCTATATCTAGAGTTGCCTGGGATTTCGGCAATGGACAAACTTCTGATGAGCTCAACCCAACGGTATCTTTCAACCAACCAGGTAGTTATATGGTAACTGCCGAATTAGTAGATGAATTTGGTTGCACTCAAGCTATTGAACTTAATGGAAACATTGAAGTACTGAGCAATCAAATCAGTTATACAACCCCATCTCCAATAAAAACCTGTGCGGCTGTTAACGTATTTTTCGATGGCGGAATGGGTCGCGATTTTTGGATCTGGGATTTTGGCGATGGAAGTACCGCTACAGGTTTGAACGCCACGCATTTTTATGAGGCGCCCGGAAACTATACCGTATCATTAACCACCAACAATAATAGCGGATGCACAGCAACCATACCCACATATAACCAAATAATCGTAAATGAAGTGGTTTCCGACTTTCAAGCTGAGTTAAGTGAACATTTGAGCTGTCCTTATTATGCGGTACAATTTACCAATCGATCTTCTGGTATGGACAGTGTTTTATGGGATTTTGGCGATGGGGTCGCTTCCAATCTACAGAATCCCTCGCATGTTTTTGAGGGCCCGTCCCAATTCAGCGTAAAGTTAACCGTATGGGATGAAAATGGTTGTTATTCTTCTTCTACCCAAATTATCTCCCCCCCTTCTATGTGTATATCTCCAATAGAGGGCATCAATCCGCCTTACGACTATTACTACAGAGAGTTATCATATTGTACAACACCTGCACTAGTGGAATTTGCCAACCCAGTTCCCATGGCTATAGAATGGGAGTGGTTTTTTGATGACGGCACTTCTTCAAATGAACAGAATCCTCGGCATATTTTTACTGACGAGGGAAGTTACCTGGTAGATATGATGTATATGTTACCTGATGGAACACAGGATACACTTCAAGACTTTACCCTGGTAAAAATTAAAGCTCCGGAAATAGATTTTACCCATGACCTTTCCGCGATTTGCGCAGGCACTGAGGTATCCTATCGTCATCAATCTAAGGAGGTTGAAAGTATTAAATGGGATTTTGGGGATGGCGAGGTTTCATACCTTGAAAGCCCCACCAAGATTTATACCACTGCCGGAGTTTACCAGGTTCGGCTTTCTGTATCAGATTCATCGGGCTGTCAAGTCCAAACAGTAAAAAATGTTATTATTGGCAATCCCTATGTGCAATTCGACTATAATCCGACTTCTTGTTCTGGAGACACACTGTCCGTAACACATAATATTGAAGGTTATAACACATATGAGTGGGATTTTGGGGATGGGCAAGCGAGTTCACAATTATATCCTGATCACACCTACTCGGAAAGAGGTAAGTACTTAGTTAATCTTACTGCCATGGATACAGAAGGCTGTTCAAAGGTTTTTAATCTACCCGACTCTGTGGTTGTTCATAAACCCATTGCCGGTTTTGAAGCCCATAAGGACGCGATTCATTGCAATTTACAGGAAGTATCATTTGTAAATACATCAACAGGTAGCGAGCAATATCGTTGGAACTTCGGAAATGGTACTACCAGCACGCTGTCGAACCCAGTTGTTTCATTCGGGGTTGGCTCATTTGATGTTTCATTGACATCCGTCCAGTCTATTTGTGAAAATACTATTGTGGTAAATAAACTGGTAAAGGTAGATTCTCTATCTGCAAACTTCAGCTTTGCTCAAGATGACGAGTGCCTCCCTGCTGAAATTCGTTTTATGGACGATAGCCATGGTGCGGATTTCTGGCTATGGGACTTTGGCGATGGTAATACATCCACAGAGCAAAACCCTTTCCATATCTATGAAAAGCTCCCCTCAAAGGGAGTCTCTCTTACAGTTACAGGTCCATCAGGATGCAAAATCAGCAGATTAAATGACAAAATGGACTTTTTCGCGCCAGACTTTACGGTTCAGTCATCTGTAGGATGCTTGCCCTTTGCAGTTGTCTTCAACAATAGGACCAATAATAGCCTAAACTGGATGTGGGATTTTGGCGACGGCAACACCTCGACTGATCGGAATCCTACCCATACCTATACGTCCACAGGTACTTACTCTGTTCAACTTATTACGCAATCAACTTCCGGATGTTATGATACTCTTGTCAAAGAGAACTTTGTAAAAGTAGAAGATGTTAAAGCCTCCTTTAATGCAGACGTAAGTGCATTGACCTGTACACCTCTACTTATTAACTTCGAGAACTCATCAATTGATGCATCTGACTATTTCTGGGATTTTGGCGACGGCTCTAGCTCCACAGTTAAAAACCCTTTTCATATTTATTCTGCAGTTGGTGAATTTGACGTAACGCTAATTGCGACAAATGAAACTGGATGCAGTGATACATTAACTTATAAGGACTTAGTTTCAGCCACAGGACCACAAACCAAGTTCTCTCTTTCTCATTCAGTTGTATGTCATAAGGATACCATTCAGTTTCAAGACCTTTCGGCATCTGCTACTCAATGGAATTGGTTCTTTGGGGATGGTAATTCTTCTACAGAAAAGAATCCTAGCCATGTTTATAATTCGCCTGGAAGCTATTCCGTCTCCTTATTAGCATCTGATACACTTGGATGTGAACAACGGTTCAAATTTGATTCCATTTATGTCCATCCTGTTCCAAAAGCACAATTTCAAATAAAAGATTTTACAGAATGCCTGCCTGTTGCACTGGATATTACCAACTCATCAAGTAACCTACAAAATGAGAAATACTTATGGGACTTTGGTGATGGCAGATCCTCAGATAAGTTCGAACCTGAAGTCATATACAACACCCCCGGCAGATACGATTTGTCGATGATTGTAACTAATGAGAACATATGTTCAGACAAAGTTATTTTCGAACGAAAAATCGTAGTGTATGATACTGCCAACCTGACCGAACCCAAAGTGTTTAGATTGTCAGTTGAGAATAACACTAAAATAAGGGTTGAATTCAAGCCATATGGTTACAACAACTTTAACTATAATCTAGTCTGGAGAAAGGAGGGTGATGAACCCAACTTCATAGCCTTTGATACACTTTGGGCGGCTACAGAGGTATTATACTTAGATGTACAGGTGATTCCAAGTCACAATTCATATAATTATAAATTCCAGTCCCACGTGCGCTGCCATGATCCAATAGAGGCAAGCCAACTGAATGTGTATAAGTCCATTAAACTTACCTCGACCGCAGTAGATAGCAGCATTTTCCTTAGTTGGACTGAATATAAAGGACATAAGTTCGACCATTACTCCATATTACGAAGGCCAGAGGGAGGTAGTTGGAAAGAAATAGGCCGTGTTAGCTCTAATAGTACATCTTTCGTTGACGGCGAAGATCTCTGTCCTTCAAATTATGAATATCTTGTAAAGGCGATCAATCTAAACGGAAAGAAGTTCGACTCTGAGAGTAATAGCGCCATCTCAAGGCCTAATTACAATGTATTTCAAAATCAGTCAGTTAGAATCATCAGGTCTACGGTCGAAGACAATTCATCGGTATTTACCGAATGGAAAATCCCTAAAATTGGACCTGACAAAGTCGTATACTATCAAGTTAGCAGATCCGTTAATAACATTGATTTTGAACCCTTGGCTAAAGTGCCCGCCGAGATAACAAATTACCTAGATACTGAAGTGAATGTACAAGAAGAACAATATACCTATGCCGTAGATGTTGTAAACAAATGCGATATAAAGGCTCAAAGAAGTAACATCGGCACATCATTATTGCTGCAAAAAGAAACTATCGAATACTTGAATATATTGAAATGGACACAGTATATGGGATGGGTGGAAGGTGTTTCACACTACTTTCTCCAGCGCCTTAACGGGTCTGGTGAATGGGAAACTTTAGAAATTCTTGACAAAGATCAAATAGATACAAAAGTTGACCTGTCAAGCCGGCAGGAATGAGTGGTATAATGTATTAAGTTAGCTTGAACCGCATCCAGGCTCATCCGTTTGATCTCTCTTCAACTTTAGAACACTATTAATTATTAAAAAAGCCGCTTTAATCAGGAAATGCTTTCCTACCGGTGTTCTTACGATATCCTACTATATGTGCCGCTTCCGTAATTCCTTGGTAATAGTGCGGGCTTTAACTTTCTTTGCAAAATCAAGTTAGCCATAAGCCCTATGTTACAAAGGATTCAAACTGTATTTCTATTATTGGTAGCCATCTGCATGGCGCTTACTTTTCTCCTTCCTTTTTGGACATATGTGACTCCGGAAGGCGGAGTTGGATACAGCTTACATTCGCTTTATTTCGAAGAAATCAATAATGAGGAAGCGTTGAAAACCTTTTTTCCATATACTTTTATAGCCGTTTTAGCCAGCGCCGCCATTATAGTGGCAATATTTGAAATAATGAGATTCAACAACCGACTTCTTCAAATCAAGCTTGGGGCGCTCAACTCTCTCCTTATAGCGGCATCTTTGATACTAGCGGCCTATTTTGCAACAGATTTCATCAAAGAGCTCAACGTAGTCGGAAGTTACGGACTAGCATTTTTCATGCCTGCCGCTGCTCTTTTTTTTAACTTATTGGCAAACCGGTACATCCGAAAAGATGAGAAACTAGTTAGGTCTGTTGATCGAATTCGATAGTTATAACTTTAAAAAGCGGAATTTTTGATTGTTGACCTGAAGGAAATAATAACCTGCACCAAGATTACTGGTATTTACTCTAACTACTTCTCCTATTAATCCCTGAAAATCACCTGTTATTCTAACCTTTCCACTAACATCACTGACCGTATAAAAATTAGATCCGTCTTGGGTTAATCGTAAATACAGATCATCCTGTACCGGGTTTGGATGGAATTCACTTATATCAAACCACCTATCTAAGGGCTTTTCAAACAAAAACGAGACACTGTCTGAACATGAGAGTGAAGATATTTTAAGCGTAAACGTACCCGGTTTGTCCATTACAATTTGATCAACACCTTCTTTGATTAGATCATCCTCAAAGTACCATTCCTTGGAGAGTGTAGATGATGTTTCCAATATATTCAACCCCTTCAGTCGCACGCTTGCAATTGCTTGCCTGTTAATATTCACAACTACTTTGGATCGCGAGGATTCACAGCCAAACTCATTGAAAAAAGTCACGTAAAATGATTCTGCCGAATTTATGACCCTTGATGAGTAAGAGTCTGTTTGTAAAAAAGGAGTGGTATCAACTTCATTCAAATACCAATTAACCCTGTAGTCTGAAACAAAGTCAAACACTACTTCTCCCGGACCACATCTTTCAAGTACAAGTGGCGATGGCGCTAAATCAACTTTAAAAAGTTCAACATAAACTAAAGATTCAAAAGAAATTTCTGAGCACAATTCCGCTAAACCGACAACCCGAATCTTAACCAAACCTCCAATTAAACCTGTAGTTTCGATGTCAAAGTTCAGCAACCCATCTGTCCCGAAATCGGAGTCTACAAGGGCATCTCCGATATATACGGAATAGAGCACTTCGCTTTTTGAATCCGGTATCTGAACCGAAACAACATCTCCCTCACAAACATCACTGGCAAAGGCCTTAAAACTAATATCATCTACCTTTTCAAAGATCAATGAAAAACGACTGCCTCCCTGAGACAGAGGATTATTAGAAATGGAAAATGAATACTGCAAACTATCTTCCACACTTGTATACACACTTTCATATGCATCCACCAACGTGACCTCATAATGTTGAAAAAAAGAATCGATACCTGAAAAGTTCAGGTAGTAGTTTCCCGCCTGGGCATCTTGAATTTTCAACATTAATGTGTCACTACAAGAAAGCTGATCCGTAGAATGTATTACCAAGTCTGCATCTGCGGTTAAGAAGCTAAGATTAAAAGTTTCATTTTTAAGCTTTCTAGCATCATAATCTGACTCGTAGCTTTTCGTGGCGTTGTCAGTTATCCTAAACACCGCTTCATCGCGTTCATTTTCGTTCCAAAGGGTAATTCTAAGTATGTTCCGCTCTGCTGCTCTTCTAAAGAAAGTGGCTCCCTGGGCAGATTTAGAAGTTTCCGAAATAGACAAGATAGGATTGATAGCAACACTCTGCACCCAGAATGCCTGACCGGTTGCAATTCTTCCGGTTCCCCCGTTTGTGCCCACGCCACTAACGTAGGAGGCAACAGTAGCATTTCCATTATCTCTAATGTAAACCGCATCTGCAAAGCCCACTTTCGTCCAGCCAGGTGCTGACCAGTCAATGGGCGAAGGGTAGGGATTGCCTAATAAATTCCAACCATCGTCCGTTGGTGATCCGGAATCAGTAAATGAAACATTGAAATTGAAATCTCCCTGGTAAACAGGCCCAATCATATCTATTATGGTGGAAGCCGTAGCTTCTCGAACAAAACCTGCATAACCCGTACCTACCGTAATAGGATTAGAAGCTGCAGTCCCCGATCCGGGATAGTTTACCCAACCTTGCTGAATATTACCCGTTGCGGTTTCGTCATAAAAGTAAAGCGAAGGACTGTTCGGACGAATAGGTATACCACCTATAGAGCCAGAACTGGGATCATCAAACGTGCCGGTAATGGGAAAATCATCTTGCCATGAAGTAACTGTCGTGTTGGTTACAGGACTGGCTAAATAACGATAGATCCGACCTTCACCAGACATAAAGCGTTGCACATTAACATCTCCCGAAACAGATGCCGCTGTATTCAGGGTCCCGATACTTCCATTATTGGTTTCACCGTCAGAAGTAGAGACTAGTGTAAGTTGATTGTTAGTATTGAAAGTGGTTGACGAGTTAACCTCTAGCCTGTTCAACATTGATAGCGGCTCTACTAAGTTTACATCACCGCCTGTTTTGTTTACAGTGAGGTTATATAAAGTATCTGGTTCAAGCTCTTGATCTAAAGAACCATCCAGAGTAACATTTAGAAATCCCTCGATAAACGGATCTGATACTGTGCCTCTTTCAATCCAGTCTCCTGCCAACTGTAAATTGTTACTTCCTATGGTCATATCAAGTACACCTGATTCTTCAAAGATGAGATCGCCGTTAATATCCAAATCAGAAAGAGTAGACTTGCTACCTGTGCCAGCAATTACAATTGTATTGTAGGCATCCGCGGGTGTAATAATGACCTGCGTGGTTCCAGTATATCTAAATAAATTTCCACTGTTATCGGCAAACAGTTGAATATCAGCATCAGGAGTACTACCGGCATAATTCCAAACTCCACTATTTAGGTTATTGAAAATTCCATTGATATCTGTTTGAGAAATATCTCCAGCCTGATTTACTGTTCCTGAATTATTCAATGTAAAGCTAGTCCCAAAAAAGGTCAGAATGTTAGTCAAGCCAAGAGTGGCCCCAGAGTTGTTGGTAAACACCGATGTATTCTCCGCAGCCAGAATATCACCAACAAGATTGATCATTCCATTATTTGTGAAGGTTGCGTTAACGATATCAAGTCCGGCGAAATTGAAAAAAATAACATCCCCTCCAATATCAAGCGATCCATTATTAATAATGTCAACATTATTACCATCAAGACTTGCATTCCCATTGATACTTAATGTTGTCGTTAAGTTGTTGGTAAGCGTCTCATTATCGCCATCA
>CALBPF010000256.1 GCA_937899105.1 uncultured Flammeovirgaceae bacterium
AGCAAAACCCGCTGTCAGAAAAGCTTGAAGAGATGAAAATCTCAGAAGAAAAGGCAAAAATGATCCTGGAGGCGCTAAAGAATAAAGAGATCCAGTACTATCAGCAGAATAAGCGCAAGCCTACTAAAAGAAAGGATCCGAAGAAACCGGATTGGTAAATTGAGCTACAGGCTTCTAGCTACAAGCTCCAAGCCAATATTGGATTGTAATGTAGTTAGGAGCTTGAAGCTTAAGGCTTGTAGCTAAGAAATTTTGTTTTCTTACTTTTGCGGCCTAACAACGGTTAGGTAATTCGATTCTTAAATTATAATCATACTCATGAACGCAGTATACATTGTATCCGCTGTGCGGACCCCTATCGGAAGTTTTGGAGGAAGTTTGGCGAATATTCCAGCCACTAAATTAGGATCAATAGCTATTGAAGGCGCTTTGAAGAAAGCCGGAGTAGCGGCCTCAGAAGTCAATGAAGTATTCATGGGCAACGTAATTTCCGCCGGACTTGGTCAGGCCCCTGCCCGCCAGGCAGCCATTGGCGCGGGTATTGGCACTAATGTACCTTGTACGCTCATCAATAAAGTATGCGCTTCCGGCATGAAAGCAGTGATGCTCGGGGCACAATCTATTATGTTGGGCATCAATGACGTGGTAGCAACAGGTGGAATGGAGAACATGTCAAGTGTGCCCTTTTATGTGCCTAAAGCACGATTTGGCTACAAATACGGTCACGGCCAGATGCTTGATGGTCTCATGCATGACGGGCTTTGGGAAGTATATAACGGTTTCCCAATGGGCAATTGTGCTGATAACACCGCAAAAGAAATGAATATCACTCGTGAAGAGCAGGATGAATACGCCATCCAGTCTTACAAGCGCGCGGCAGCTTCATGGGCTGAAGGCAAATTCAAAGAAGAAATTGTACCTGTAGAAATCCCCCAAAGAAAAGGTGATCCCGTACTCTTCGATGAAGATGAAGAATATAAAAGTGTAAACTTTGATAAGATACCTGGTTTACGTCCGGTATTCTCAAAAGACGGTACGGTAACAGCGGCCAATGCCTCTACCATTAATGATGGCGCTTCAAGTATTATTCTGGTAAGTGAGAAAAAACTGAATGAACTCAGTTTGACGCCACTGGCCAAGATCATTGGCTTTGCAGATGCCGCCCAGGAGCCAATTTGGTTTACTACCGCTCCTTCATTGGCCATACCTAAAGCTATTGCACATGCAGGTATAACGGCAGATGACGTTGATTTTTATGAAATTAATGAGGCCTTTTCCGCAGTGGCATTAGCCAACAACAAGGAACTTGGCCTGGACAATGAAAAAGTAAATGTAAATGGCGGCGCTGTTTCTTTAGGGCATCCGCTTGGCGCCTCCGGAGCCAGGATTATGACTACGCTGAACAGTGTTTTACACCAAAATGACAGCAAAATTGGCGTTGCCGGCATTTGCAATGGCGGAGGTGGCGCTTCAGCTATCGTTTTGGAAAAAGTATAAAACACTATTCACCATTAGCTGGTCTTTATAGGGTATGATAGGGTTTCTTAATAAACAGGGACCTTTTTAATCTTTATCTTTACAATAATGAAGTATCTCCTTATTGCCCTTCTATCTCTTTTTTGGATACAGGCTCTGGCTCAGAAAGAGGTTCGCACCTACTATGACAACAGCGAAATCCTCAAAGAGGTCTACTTTGTAGATAAGAATAATACGGACATCCTAGAAGGTAAATATACGATGTACCACATCAATAATGTGGTAGCTACTGAAGGGGCTTTTGTCAATGGCTATAAACACGGTGTTTTCAGGCAGTATTACCCAAATGGAGTGCTTCAGAGAGTAGTAGAATACAAAGATGGTCAAAGAGATGGTCAGGTAAAGATCTATAATAACCAGGGAGTGGTGGTGCAAACAGCTTTTTATTCGAAAGGTGAACTATCGGATAGCCTTTACTTCTATTATGATAATGGCCAGGTAAAAAGCAAAGGCCGGTTCATTGATGGTAAGCCGGAAGGGCAGCTTATTGATTACTATGAAAATGGTATAGTCAAGAGGAAAATCACCTACAGCAATGGAGAGCAAAATGGCAAATCTTTCACCTATTACGAGGATGGCATGCCGCGAACCGAAGGCAATTACAAAAATGGGCGACTTGATGGTAATTACACCACCTATTTTCCTTCCGGAAAACTTGAAACCCGCTCAGAAATGATAGCTGGAACAAAATCAGGTATTTTCAAAAATTACAATGAAAAAGGCCAACTTCTCCTTGAGGGTAAATATGACAACGGTCGTCTCCATGGTGAAAATATTGCCTATTTTAATAATGGAGGCATTAAGCACAAATACTACTACGAGGAGGGAATCTTAGTAGGCGAAAACCAGGCATTTTATGAAAGTGGAAAACTGAGAACTAAAACTACAGTAAGCAAAGACTTGCTTAACAAAGAGGTAATTAACTTCGATTCTCTGAGTAACAAGGTCTCCAAAGAACTTTATGTCACAAATAAAAAACATGGTAAATGGCTGGAATACTATGCAAGAACGGAGCAGGTTAAAGTAGAAACACCTTATGAAATGGGTAGAATTAACGGAAAACGTATTACATACCATCTAAACGGCAACGTGGCTAAGGAAGAAATATTCAAGTTTGACAACCTTTATGAAACAGCGCTAATCTATTATGAATCAGGAAAACTCAAAGAGACCATCCCCTATCATTCTGATAAACTTCACGGAATGTATGAAGAACTTCATGAAAACGGAAGCACAAAAGTTAAGGGTGAATACGTAGGGAACCGTAAAGTACTCGAATGGCAATTCTTTGGTGAAAATGGTGAATTAGAAAAAAAAGAAATTTACGAGGCCGGTAAATTAGTTAAGGTTGTGAATAACTAAATTCGCATAGCCAATTACAACATTAGAATATTACTTTTATTAATCGGATGAACGCGCTTAAGGAAACCCATTTTAGTTTTCCCAATCAGACAGACTTTTATCGCGGTAAGGTGCGTGATATCTATTATTTCGGCGATCAGATGGCTATGGTTGCAAGTGACAGAATTTCAGCATTTGACGTTGTTCTACCCAGGGCCATACCATTTAAGGGCCAGGTGCTAAATGAAATAGCAGCTCGAAACCTGAATGCTACAAAGGAAATTTGTCCTAATTGGCTTCAGTCCACTCCCGACCCAAATGTAGCAGTAGGTGCAATTTGCAAACCTTTTCCCGTGGAAATGGTGATTAGAGGATATCTGGCGGGTCATGCGTGGCGCGAATATCGAGAAGGAAAAAGACAGATCTGCGGTGTACCATTACCTGAAGGATTGAAAGAAAATGACCAGCTCCCGAATCCAATTATTACACCTACCACCAAAGCGCACGAGGGTCATGATGAGGACATTTCCAGAGAGGAAATACTAAGGCAAGGTTTAGTTAGTGAGATTGATTACAAAACATTAGAAGACTATACCTATCAGCTTTTCGAAAAAGGAACTGAACTAGCCGTCGCTCAAGGGCTCATATTAGTAGATACCAAATATGAATTCGGAAAAATTAGCGACACCATATATTTAATTGATGAAGTACACACTCCGGATTCGTCACGCTACTTCTATCAAGAGGGCTATGAGAAGCGCCAACAAAATGGAGAAACACAAAAACAACTTTCCAAAGAATTCGTAAGACAATGGTTGATATTGGAAGGTTTTCAAGGAAAAGAAGGACAAGTGATACCGGAAATGACTGACGATATTGTAAAATCCATCTCAGATAGGTATCTTGAACTCTTCGAAAAAGTGGTGGGAGAACCGCTAGAAAAACAAGACTACTCTGAAATAGAAGATCGGATTAAGCATAATATAGAAAAAGACATCAATTAGCACATATGAAATACACGATAGACAAGCAGGAGAAATATACATTATTAAAATTGCATGAGGAGAAGTTGGATTCTAGCATAGCTCCCAGTCTCAAATCAGAGCTTATTAAAATTCAAGCTGAAGGTATCAATAATATTATTTTGGACCTGTCTGAAGTAAAATATACTGATTCTTCCGGTTTGAGTGCTCTGCTAGTTGGAAATAGGATCGTCCAGGAAGATGGCGGTATTTTCGTCCTTGCAAGCCTGTCCGATCATACTACTAAACTGATCAAAATCTCACAACTGGATAGCGTACTCAATATTCTCCCTACAGTGGAAGAAGCCGTAGATGCAGTTTTTATGCATGAAGTGGAGAAGGAGCTTGGGGATGAGGAATAATCATTGTCTTTCGAGCTTAAAATATTAGGGGCTAATTCGGCAACCCCGGCCTATGGTCGGCACCATACGGCACAAGTATTGGGAACACAAAAACATCAATTCCTAATTGACTGTGGTGAAGGAACGCAGGAGAGATTAAAGCTTTTTGGAATAAGTCCAGTTAAGATCCATCACATCTTTATAAGTCATTTACACGGTGATCATTATTTAGGCCTAATGGGCATAATCTATACCATGCATCTTATGGGTAGAACTCAAGATCTCCATATTTATGGTCAAAGGGGTCTGGAAGAAATCATCTTGGTACAGCTCCGCTATTCCAACAGTGTACTGAATTATGACATCAAGTTTCAAGAATTAGATCCTGAAGGAATCAACCTAATATTTGAAGACAAGTATATTGAGGTTCATTCGTTCCCATTATATCATAGAATCCCTTGCTGCGGGTTTCTATTCAGAGAAAAGCTAAAACCTATTAGACTGAATAAAGAAAAGCTTCCTAAAGATATTTCATTGACCGCCATTGGTCAGTTGAAGCGAGGTGAAGACGTAATAGATGAGGAAGGAAATCTATTGTTTAAAAATAAAGATCTCACCCTACCGCCAAGAAAGTCATGCAGCTATGCATTCTGTTCAGACACTCGCTATAACGAAAATATAGTTCCTATTGTAAAAGAAGTGGACCTGCTTTATCATGAAACTACTTTTCTTAAGGAAATGAAACAATGGGCGGAAAAAACCAACCACAGCACAACCATAGAAGCCGCTGAAATAGCAACCAAAGCAAAGGTAAAGCAACTGGTTATTGGCCATTATTCCGCGAGGTATAAGGAAGTGGATATCTTTTTAGATGAAACACGGGACGCTTTTCCAAATACTGTGTTAGCTGTTGAAGGAGAATCAATAAAAGTGGAAGACGAATGAAGCTGATAGATAAGCGCACTAACCTGTTCATTGTACTTAGCGGTATATTCCTTACCAACGCGCTGGTCGCTGAACTCATTGGGCAGAAAATATTTTCGCTGGAAACCTCATTCGGCTTTAACCCTGCTCAAATCAACATGCTTGGGGATTGGGTACTGGACTTTAATCTTACCGCAGGTGTGGTACTCTGGCCAGTAGTTTTCATCACTACGGATATCATTAACGAATACTTTGGTAAAGAAGGCGTAAAACGAATCACCTATCTCACCGTAATCTTTATTGTATTTGCCTTTTTGGTAATCACTGCAGTAACCTGGCTTGAACCTGCTCAATTCTGGTTAGATCTAAATAACACCGACCCGGATGGTAGGCCATTCAACATGGATTTTGCCTTTGATAAGGTTCTGTTACAAGGTGCGCGAATAATTGTAGGATCGCTTGCTGCGTTTCTGATTGGTCAACTATTGGATGTATTTGTTTTTCATAAACTGCGTAAGGTTACAGGAAGTAAATACCTGTGGCTTAGAGCAACAGGTTCCACGTTAGTATCACAGCTAGTGGACAGCTTTGTAGTTTTAGGAGTAGCCTTTTACCTGCTTGCGCCATCTGACGCTAAATGGACATTGACGCAGGTAATATCCGTTGGACTGATCAATTACATCTACAAGTTTTTTGTGGCTGTAGTATTAACTCCTTTGCTCTACATAGCCCATTACCTCATCGATAACTATCTTGGCAAAGAAAGGGCAGAGGAGCTTACTGAAACGGCCGCTGAGAGCAGCAAAGGGTTCTTTTAAACCAATCCCGTTCTATTCGCATCCAGTATTTCCTTAACCTTAACCTGCATAGGCAATGACCAATGGTGAGTGGCATATCTTTTGCTATTCCAATAATCCGTAAACAATGAAGAACTGGATAGTTGCTGTAAAATATTTATTCAGGGATTTTATTCTCTATAACCTACTCTTCACCTGCATTGGAGCATACCTGCTCACTGTATATGGAAATAGCAGCTATACTCACATTTTCTGGCTCAAGGTTGCAGGATATATCTTCACTGCAATAAGCTACTATTGGTACAATAAAAAGCACCTCTACTTCTATCATAATCTTGGTTTAAACAAGCGCAATCTCGGAGCGATCGTAGTATCGATAGATGGAGCGCTGACTCTGGTGATCTTGATCGTAATTAAAACTATTTTCTCCACATGAGCTCTCTTGAAGTTGATAGTATTCAGTTGACCTTTGGAGGAAGATCCATCTTATCCAATATTCATTTAAAGTGTGAGCCTGGAGACATTGTAGGAATACTGGGAAGAAATGGATCCGGAAAGTCAAGTTTGATGAAAATCATATTTGGTACGCTTAAAGCCCAGCATCAATCGGTAAGATACAATGGTAGATATACAAAGCAGCTTTTTAGGATCAAAGATGCCGTTAATTTCATTCCACAGGATGGCTTATTCATGAACTACCTTACTTTCAATGATCTAATAAGAATATTTCATCTGGAAGCTAGTACAGATCAATTATTGGGTTTACAAGAATTAAAATCAAACCAGCATGTGAAAATTGGCAATCTTTTAGGAGGAATGAAGAAAATGGTTGAACTGTTAACGCTTCTCTACTACAGCTCAAATTACGTTCTCATGGATGAACCCTTCTCTTATTTATCTCCAGTCCTGATAGAGAAACTTATACCGCATATTGAAAGGCAATCTAAGAAAAAGGGCATCATACTCACTGATCATCAATATCAAACGGTGTGGTCAACAGCAAATAAGCGCTATATCCTTTATAATGGGAATCTTAAAGAAATACATCAACTAGAAGAACTTGAACATTATGGCTATATCTCGGTGACTTGAATACACGGTATTTCGCACGCGATACAAAAGATTTGATTTATGTATGTTTCCTTTATTTTATTATCTTGAATAAGCTTTGATTTTAGTTATGAAGAGAACATTTCTATTTTTAACTCTATTATTACCAATTCCAGCTTTATCTCAACAAACAGGGACTATTGATTATCCCTATCTAGGGGTTAAGTTCACAATCCCCAACGGCTGGATGGGGCAGGAAGGAGAAGAGGCTTATTTGATGGGCTCTAATACTAAACCAGGTCTAATAGCTCTGATCCCGCATGATTCAAAGACCATACAAGAGCTTGAGCAAGAAGCACGTATGGGCATACAGGAAGAAGGCATATACCTAAACCTTTCGGGCGATTTAGAAAAATTTGGAGCGGAAGGCATCGGCGCCGAGTTTTCAGGCCTAATGAATGGAACACAAGTTAAAGCCTACATGATCGGAGTGGTCAATCCATTTGGAAATGGTCTTACTATTGTTGCTACTACTGATAATGCTAACTATTCATCGCAGTATAAAAACTTGGCGCAACAGATAGCCTCCAACTTGCAATTCAGAGCCCCAAAAGAACCTGCTAAAAGTAGAGAATGGAAAGAATGGTTACGAGGATCAAAACTCGTGCATATGAATTCTAACTATGATAGCGGCCCTTCTTATGGTGGATATAGTACGTACAGCAGCTACAGTACCAAACGAGAAATACTATTGTGTTCAAATAACCAATTCTCTTATTACTCCTCTTCTGATATGTCATTTGATACCGGAGGTGGATTTGGTGGTACGAATAGCAGCGATGATGGCCGTGGGATTTGGGAAATCAAATGGGATGTAGTAGGTAATAGTACGCTTAACCTCAAATTTTCTAATGGCGAGGAACGGAATTATTCCTTAAGCTATGAAGACCAAAAAACCTACCTGGAAGGCGCCCGATACTTCGTGATTAAAGATCATGGGCGGTGCTACTAGAGTACCGTCATTCTGAGTACAGTTAAGAGTCTTATCAAAGTTTAAAGTAGTTTTGAAGATGCTGCGCAAGGCTCAATATAGCCAACAACTTCAACGTTAATGACTAAAACTGCTAGTATTTACCCAAACAACGCCCCGGCAAACGTAGCCGTCATCATAGTGGCCAATGTAGCAGCCAATAAGGCTCTGAAACCAAGCCTGGAAAGATCACTTTGACGACTGGGCGCCATGCCTCCTATGCCACCAATCTGTATGGCAATGGAGCTGAAATTAGCAAAACCGCAAAGGGCGTAGGTAGAAATGACGATAGCCTTTTCACTTAACACTTCAGCTTGTTTAAAATCGGAGAGGCTTAGGTAAGCCACGAATTCATTTATCACCATTTTTTGTCCGAGAAGACTGCCCACGCGCAGCGCCTCGTGCCAGTCCACACCGATAAGGAAGGCAAATACTCGAAAGAGTTGCCCTAAAATATATTCCAAAGATAAGCCTTCAAATACCCCGTTGGTGCTTTCCTGAACATAGGCGTTGAGCCCGGTCCATGAACCTATACCATCAACTAACACCCAATTCAAAGCGAAAATTACGGCTATAAAGGCCAACAGCATTGCACCAATATTTAAAGCCAGTTTGAGTCCATCTGCAGCGCCGGTAGCCATCGCATCAATAAGGTTAACTCCAAGCATATCCGCTGACACCTTAAGCTCGGTATCAATTTCTTCAGGTTTTGTCTCCGGAATAATAATTTTTGATAAAACGATAGCCGCAGGTGCATTCATGATGGACGCACTCAAGAGATAAGCCGCGTATTTTGCACGCTCGGCAGGGTCATCACCTCCTAGAAATGCCACATAACCTGCTAATACACCTCCTGCTATAGTAGCCATCCCTCCGGTCATTAAACACATGAGTTCCGACTTGGTCATGTTCTTCACGAAAGGGCGTACTAACAATGGGGCTTCGGTCTGTCCTAGAAATATATTGCCAGCTGCGGATAAGCTTTCTGCTCCACTAAGGCGCATAGTTCTCGACATAATCCATGCAATGCTGAAAACTATTTTTTGAAGAACACCTAAATAATAAAGTCCGGCAGAAACGGTGGAAAAGAAAATCACTGTTGGAAGAACCTGAAAAGCGAATATGAAACCTAATTTATCCGTGGCTAGATCACCAAACAGGAATTTGGCGCCATCTGTAGAGAAACTTAGAAATTTAACGAACTTGGCGCTGATCCAATCAAAACCATCCGCTACAAGCGAGACTTTGGTAATCAACAGGGCAAAAACAAGTTGAAGTAAAAGTCCTATTCCTACTAGTCTCCAGTCAATCTTCTTTTTATTTCCTGAAAAAAGGTAAGCAATACCCACCAAGAAAATCAGCCCAATAAGTCCTCTAAGATAACCCATCAAAGAGTACTAGTTACGCTTACCTAGCTCGTCCCTAATTTTAGCCGCTCTTTCGTAGTCCTCATTTTCAATCGCTTCATTCAGCAGTTCTTTAAGGCTATCTACAGATTGATCTTGAAGTTCATCCGTTTTAGCGCTCTTAGCTTTTGACTCTCCTTTGATGTCACCTTTAAGCTCGGTAATATCATCATCATTTTCATCAGTAAGTACTATGCCAGCCTCAGCCAGAATAGCTTCATGAGTAAAGATAGGGGCCTCAAATCGCAATCCAATAGCTATAGCATCAGAAGGTCTGGCATCAATATCAATGGAGTTTCCACCATTTGAGCAGACGATTTTAGCAAAGAAAACACCTTCTTTCAAATCTGATATAATTATTTCCTCAACTTTATAATCAAAGCTGTGGGCGAATGATTTGAAAAGATCATGCGTCATCGGTCGATTAGGAATAATCTTTTCAATCTCTATCGCAATGGCTTGAGCCTCGAACATACCAATTATTATAGGTAAGCGTCGATTACCTTCAGTCTCACCCAAAACAAGAGCAAATGATCCTGACTGTGACTGGCTTGAGGACAGCCCAAGTATTTCTAGTTTTATTTTATCCACGTGGAGTATTTATCTCGCTGCTTTCAACGCTTCTGTCAACTTAGGAATTACGTCGAACGCATCACCGGCTATGCCATAATCGGCAGCCTTGAAAAATGGCGCTTCTTCATCTTTATTAACTACTACTATGTATTTAGAACTATTCACACCAGCTAAATGCTGAATGGCTCCTGAAATACCCACAGCAATGTAAAGTGTTGGGCTCACTTTTACTCCGGTTTGTCCTACATGTTCATGGTGAGGCCTCCATCCTATATCAGAAACCGGTTTACTACAACCGGTAGCCGCTTCAAGTTCTTGAGCCAGGTCTTCAATCATGCCCCAGTTCTCTGGGCCTTTCAAACCCCTACCACCGGACACCACAATTTCAGCTTCAGGTAATAATATGTCGCCAGTGGCCTTGTCAACTCCGGTTATAGCCACTTCGAAATCTGAATCCGTCAACTCCGGACTGAATTCTTCTACCGCAGCTGAACCGCCTATTTCTTTAATTTCGGCCGCATTTTTTTTAATTGCAATGACTTTTCTCGCCTTGGTCAATTCTACGTTTGCAAACGCCTTCCCTGTGTAAATACTTCGTTTAACCTTAAACCCGTTTGAAGTATCGGGCAATTCAGTAACATTCGTAACAAGACTTGCATCTTGTTTAATCGCCACCCTGGCAGAAACAGGGGTACCAAGAGAGGAGTTTGCCAAGACAAGAATATCTGAACCCATGCTGGTCATCGCTTGGTTTAAAACATTGGCATAGGCCTGTATCACACCTTGATTCAAACGGTCATCCGAAACCTTAAGTACCTTTATGGCTCCATAATTACCTAAACCAGCTAACTCAGAATCATCTACTTCAGTACCCAGTGCGATTGCTATAACATCACCTCCTATTGCTGCAGCGTATACCACGGCTTCCAGAGATGTCTTTTTAATCTTACCTTCTGCGCTTTCTACAAAAACTAATGTTGCCATTCAATTATTATTTTATAAGACCTTCGCCTCGTTCTTTAATTAATCTACTAATTCGCTGACTTTATCAGCATCTATCATCTTCACTGCTCCTTTAGCCGGTGGTAATTCATACTTCTCCAAAGTACTACTCACTTCATCTGATACAGGCTCAACTACATTAAGGGGCTTTGTCCTTGCAGACATAATTCCTCTCATATTCGGTATTTTCCATTCTGCAATGGGTTCCTGACAACCGGCTACTAATGGCATTTTCGCCTCTACTACCTCTTTTCCACCTTCAATTTCACGTGACATTTTTACAGAATCGCCATCGACATCAAGCGTCATTACAGGAGATACAGATGGAATGCCAAGCATCTCGCCTACCATGCCATGTACCATGCCGCCGTTAAAGTCAATCGATTCACGCCCCATAAGTATTAAATCGTACCCTGAATCCTTTGCGTGCTCAGCTATTTGCTTGGCTACAAAAAGAGAATCGGTAGGGTCAGCGTTTACCCGAACCGCCTCATCAGCGCCAATTGCAAGCGCCTTTCGTATAGTAGGTTCTGTTTCTGAACCCCCTACATTTAGCACAGTGATGGAACCACCCGATTGTTCTTTCAATTCAACTGCTCGTGCCAGTGCGTAATCATCATAAGGACCTATGATAAATTGGACACCGGTCTGATCAAATTTTTGATCGTCATCTGTGAAGGATATCTTAGAAGTAGTATCCGGCACATGAGTGATACAGACTAATAATTTCATTTAAAAAATTTAGATTAAAATACTTAGCGCAAACGCTTTAATTTTGCCGTGAAGATAACGAATAATGAAGCAAATAAAAATTGGAGATTTATGAATTCTGAACGTTTAAAATTACTTGAAAAATACTTGGAAAAGGACCCAAATGATCCTTTCAATTTGTATGCAATAGCAACAGAATACAGAAGTTCAGACCCACAGAAGGCACTTTGGTTTTACTCTGAATTATTAGATAAACATGCCAGCTACCTACCAACCTATTATCAAGCTGCTACACTTCTCTCCGGAATGGGAGAAAACCATGAAGCTGAAGAAATTTTTAAGCGTGGGATCAAACTAGCCCAACAACAAAACAATGCATTAACCCTTCGGGAACTCCAATCTGCCTACAACGAATTATTATTTGAAGACTAAAACTACCATACTCTAAATGAGGATTTACCTGATGGAATTAATATAGTGATTTTAATACTAATATTTTTAGTATATCAAAATTTTAACCATTGGAAATCAATGGGTTAATTCATATTAATTAAACTCACATCTTAAGCACAAGTTTACCTGTCTTCTTGTTTTCTGCTAAATCATCAAAGGCAGAAATGAATTCTTCGAAGGGCCTTATTGAATCCACAATTGGATGGATCTTATGCTCATCAACAAAACGAACCATAGCTTGAAATTCCTGATCGTTACCCATCGTAGACCCTTGCAACTCAATCTGATTCCAGAACATTCTATAGAGATCTAAACTTGAAGGCAACCCATTTGTTGCTCCAAAAAATATGATCCTTCCTGCTGGCCGCATAAGCTTGATGAAAGTATTGATCTGATCACCTCCTGAACTATCAATGACTACATTAAAACCACCTTTAGTCTTCCAGGCATTTTTATGCCACTCCGGGTCCTTATAGTTAAAAGCTCCTGCCGCACCGGCGTCTATGGCTTTTTGTATTTTGTCTTCACTACTTGAAGTGACATAAACTTTCGCTTTTGAAGCCTGGGCAAATTGGAAAGCAAACTGAGCCACTCCCCCACCGAAACCGGAAATTAACACATTCAGATCAGCATTAATTTTACCATGATAAAAACAAGCTCTAAACGCGGTAAGTCCACCTAAAGGAAGCGCTGCTGCTTCCTCAAATGTGAGGTGCTTAGGCTTTTCTGAAAGCCGATCTGAATCGACCACCAGATGCTCGGCAAGAGTACCATCCGTGGGCATCCCCAGAATAGCATATTTTGAAGATTGCACGGCAGTATTAGTACCCCAACCTATATTTGGGTTGACGATAACTTCCTTTCCAAGCCAGTGTTCATCTGCTTTATCAGCCACTGATTCAACCTGGCCGGAGGCATCTGACCCCAAGGTTGTGCCCAATACAATACCAGGGTACTTTCCTTCTCGGATAAATTGGTCCCGCTTATTTAGTCCCGCAGCTTTAACTTTAATCAAAACCTGACCATGTACGATTTTAGGAATGGGTTTATCGACGATTTCAATTCGCCCATGATCGATAAGTGCAAGCGCTTTCATGTCTGTAAATTAGCCAAAATTTTACGATCATGAAAAGTGAGTAGTTACTCCACTTTTAGAATGGAGCATCTTCTTCATCATCAGCAGAATCAAAACCGGATGAAGGTGGATCATCACCTATGTCCTCGTTTAGCTTACTACCAAGAGTAATGGTTCCTGGATCATTAAATTCAGGAGGAACGCCACCGGTAACAGGGAAATCATTAGAAAAACCATGAGTATCCAAGTCTGCAAACTTGGTGAACTTACCGAAGAATTTGAGACCAACATTCTCTAAAGAACCATTTCTATGCTTAGCAATGATGACTTCACCCGTGCCTTGAGTAGGCATACCACTCTCATCTTCCGTAATACCATAGTATTCTGGCCGGTAAAGAAACATAACCATATCAGCATCCTGCTCAATAGAACCTGATTCCCTAAGATCAGAAAGCTGCGGACGTTTATCACCTCCACGGGTCTCCACTGCCCTGCTCAACTGAGAAAGAGCAATAACCGGAACATCCAGTTCTTTAGCAATACCTTTTAGCGCCCTGGAGATGGAGGCAATTTCCTGTTCGCGATTACCTGCACCTTTGGAAGAATCGCCAGACATTAACTGCAAATAATCAATGACTATTAGCTGAACGTCATGTTGGGCCTTTAGCCTTCTACACTTGGCTCTCAACTCCAAAATAGTAAGCGCCGGCGTATCATCAATAAAGATTGGTGCATTACTCAACTTATTCGTTTTGTGGATAAGTTGCTGCCATTCATAATCTGCCAAATTACCCTTCTTGATTTTTTCACTTTCCAACTCGGCTTCTGCCGAAATCAGACGATTTACCAACTGAACCGATGACATTTCCAGAGAGAAAATAGCAACTGCGTGATTAAAGTCTACTGCTGCATTTCTCAAAGCTGAAACTACAAAAGCCGTCTTACCCATACCGGGGCGAGCTGCAATAATTACCAGGTCGGATTTTTGCCACCCTGAAGTAACTCTGTCGAGCGCAGTAAATCCACTGGGCACACCGGTTAATCCGTCTTTATGATTTTTACGCTCTTCCAGTTCATGAATTGCCTGCGCCATCAAAGAGCGCATGCTATCATAATTCTTTCGGATATTGGCTTCAGAGATCTCAAAAAGCGAAGACTCAGTTTTATCTAAAAGATGGAATACATCTGTTGTATCTTCGTAAGCATCATGCTGAATTTCAGAAGCCACACGTATTAGCTCTCGCTTAATTGACATCTCAGTAACGATCCGAGCATGATACTCAATGTTGGAGGCAGAACTCACTTTAGAAGTTAATTCTGCTATGTAATAGGCGCCACCAGTAAACTCCAATGTTCCATTTTTACGCAACTGATTAGCCACCGTTCGCATATCTACCGGTTCCGAGTTATTGAATAAATCAACTATGGCCTTGTAGATCTCAACATGAGCATCCTTGTAAAAACTTTCAGGTTTGAGAATATCGATCACGGTAGACAATGCATCCTTCTCCAACATCAACGCCCCTAGCACCGCCTCTTCCAATTCAATCGCCTGCGGTGGTATTTTACCAAGTCCGGCCCCCAATTCCTTACTCAACCGACCTGATTTATGACCCACTCTTAACGACGACGATTTGTTTTCCATACACGTGATTTTACTTATAATTAATATTCAGCCTTCAAACCTAACCAGAAAATCAGGCGTAGAAAAATACTGTGAATTGCTGCGAAAATTGGGCAATGTTTACAGAATGCAGCGCTCATAAATTGATATGCCTATCTTTAATATTCCAAACATAATTTTTCCACAAGCTCACAAAATCCATGTTACTTTAATGTTGAAAACTTCTTGTATCAGCAACAACAAAATAAGTTATCCACATAATTATCAACATCAAAACTTCGAGTAAAATTTTGGATTATTTATGGTATTTTTGAAGCCTAACTAATTATTGACAGTGAATAATTACGAACGCATACACTTCATAGCTATTGGCGGTAGCATCATGCACAATTTAGCCATCGCACTAAAGGCTAAAGGGTTGGAAATATCAGGATCGGATGACGAAATTTATGAACCTTCAAAATCAAAATTGACAGATGCCAGACTTTTACCGGCAAGCGAAGGTTGGAACATTGAAAATATAACTTCAGATCTTGATGCAGTAATTGTTGGGATGCACGCAAGGCCTGATAATCCTGAATTATTTAAGGCTCAGGAATTAGGAATCAAGATATTCTCCTTTCCTGAATTCATTTATGAACAATCACAGGATAAGCAGAGAATTGTAATAGCCGGAAGTCATGGCAAAACCACTATCACCTCAATGGTCATGCATGTTCTCAACTTTTTTAATCGTGATTTTGATTATGCCGTGGGAGCCTCTATCAAAGGATTTGCAAATACGGTCAAGCTCAGTGATGCACCGATTATAGTCATAGAGGGGGATGAGTATCTTTCTTCACCCGTCGATCTTACTCCTAAGTTCCATAAATACCAACACCATATTGGTCTAATTTCAGGTGTCTCCTGGGACCATATTAACGTGTTTCCTTCCGAGGACGAATACGTAAGGCAGTTTGAAATTTTTGCTGATAGTACACCAAAAGCAGGTTCGCTAATTTTCTGCGATGAGGATCCGCTAACCTCAATGACAGGCAATAAAGAGCGTGAGGACGTTTACGCGATTAGTTATAAGACCCATCCTCATGTCATTGACAACGGCATCACATACTTGATGAATGGAAAGGATAGCTTCCCCCTTAAAATATTCGGCAAACACAATCTTCAAAATATAAGTGGAGCAAAAGAAGTTCTTAAGAAAATCGGGATCACCGAAGATCAGTTTTATCAAGCTATTACCAGTTTTGAGGGAGCCTCTAAACGTCTTGAGCTGATTGCTGAAAACGATCAATCTGCCGTCTACAAGGATTATGCACATGCACCTTCTAAAGTAAGAGCAACTACACTTGCTTTACGCGAGCAATATCCAGAACGAGATTTGGTGGCATGTCTTGAGCTGCACACATTCAGCAGCCTTAATAAAGATTTCCTCAAACAATATAAGGGAGCCATGAAGTTCTCTTATAAACCAATCGTCTATTTCAACCCTACCACGATAGCCAATAAAGGCATGGAACCAATAATTGCAGAGGATATATTAAATGCTTTTGATGAGCGAAGTTTGAAGGTTTTTGATGATAAAGAAAGTCTACTTACTTATCTAAAGGATCAAAACTGGAAAGATAAGAACTTGCTGATGATGACTTCAGGTACCTTTGATCATCTTGACTATGACGCATTAAAAACAATTACATCATAAAAAGTTTAAATCAGGGAATGCCGTTACACCTCAGAAACCCACTCACCGTATTTGATCTTGAAACTACGGGAACAAGTATTGTATCCGACCGGATTGTCGAAATTTCGGTCGTCAAGCTCATGCCAAATGGTGAAGAAATTGTAAAAACGCATAAGATCAACCCTACCATTCCCATTCCCATCGAATCCAGCCTGATCCATGGAATCTATGACAAGGACGTGAAGGATTCCCCTACTTTTAAGAGCATAGCAAAAAGTCTCGCGAAGTTCCTGGAAGGGTCAGATTTGGGAGGATTCAATGTCTTGAAGTTCGACATTCCTCTTCTTGTTGAAGAGTTCTTACGCGTAGGTATGGATTTTGATGTTTCAAAACGAAAGGTTGTGGATGCTCAGAAGATCTTCCATATGATGGAGAAAAGAACACTATCTGCTGCATACAATTTTTATTGTGGAAAAGTACTGGAAGGCGCCCATAGCGCTGAAGCGGATACCTTAGCGACAGCCGAGGTTATCAAGGCTCAGGTAGATCGTTACGATGGTCAGGAGGTCGTGGATAACCTCGGTAAAAAGCTTGGGACGGTAACTCAGGAAGTAGATAGCCTTCATAATATCAGCGCATCTAACCTTGTTGACCTAGCGGGCAGGATGGTTTTAAATCAAAATGGGGAACCGGTATTTAACTTCGGAAAACATAGACATAAACTGGTAGTGGATGTTTTGAGTCAGGAAAAAGGGTACTACGATTGGATGATGAAAGGCGATTTTCCGCAGGACACCAAGCGCAAACTCACAGAAATCAAACTAAAAGGTCTATCCAAATTAGGAGGCTAGAATGGCGTGATCAATAAGCGTATTCTATCACCTGCATAACTGATCTTGATCATGCTCTAAAACCCTTCCTCTTCGTAGTCTTGCTTAGTCAAAATGGGATTATGGGAGCTATCACAGATATAAATAAAGGCGAAATATGTATAACCTTCAGCAGGCCTCTAAGTGGCAAAATTTCCTTACAACAGCTGGGAGTTAAAAATGATGATTTAAC
>CALBPF010000257.1 GCA_937899105.1 uncultured Flammeovirgaceae bacterium
TAAAACTTACACTCTTTTACACTCAGTCTAGGAGATAAAAATCATTCGAGCTATTTAACAACTAGTAGATGGGTATGTCCTAATTTTACACCATGCAAAGACTATTCTTATTGACTACTTTAATGGCTTTAATTTCATGTGGAAAGGATAATGAAACTCAAAAGCAGCGTTTTCTGCTACGAGGAAATGAGGCTTTAAAGCAACAAAACTATCGGGAGGCTAAGCGTTTTTATGATGAGGCCATCGGACTGGACTCCTGCTATGTACCAGCCATCAATAACCTGGGCATCTTAGCCTATCAATCTTCAAGGTACGGAGAGTCGGTACTTCATTATGATCGGGCTATAGACTGCGACCCCACTTTTATAGATGCCCAAATTAACAGGGCAAACGCATTTTATGAATTAAATGAGCTTTTCCGGGCGCTTGATGATCTGGCTTATGTGGAAAAGCAGTTGCCTGATACGTCTTATGTTCACTTTATGAAAGGTCTGGTACTCACTAAGATGCGAAAGTATAAGGATGCCTTGAGCGCCTTTGATCGTACAGTGGAACTGGATAGCGCTAATGCGGAAGCTTGGGTCAACCGTGGTTCGGTGTATTATTACCTCGGCGAGCTTGATAAAGCGAAGAATGATCTTGATCAGGCTTTGCAGTTAAACCCTTTGGAATCGAATGCCTATAACGCCTTAGCATTGATTGAAATAGATAAAAATGATCTTGACAAAGCCCTGAAGTTGGTTAATAACGCTCTCGATTTTGAGCCCATTCAACCTTATTTTTTAAATAATCGGGGATACATACACCTTTTAAAAGGTGATTTTAATTTGGCGAGAAAAGACATTGATCAAAGCATAACGCTTGATCCAAGCAATGCGTGGGCGTACAGGAACAAAGGCTGGTATTATTATAAGCGCTCTGATTACACTGAGGCAATAAGGTTGTTAAAACAGGCCACAAAACTGGATCCGTATGTGAACAAAGGCTTACGGTATTTAGCCGAAGCCTACTGGGCTAATGATGATAAATCATTGGCATGTAACCTGGTGAAGGAACAGAGCTTAGCCGTAGGGTTCAGCTGTGATTGACCTATTTCAAGAACTTCCTTGGGGCAACTACAAAAATGCTAAAGCCATAGGTGAACGCGATATTTAAGTCGTTTTGTATAAGCTCATCTGAATTTAATGTGGGTGAATCGGATAAGTCAAAGTCAATATTACTTCTAAAGCCTGACTCTAAGCTAAACCAAAGCCAATCGTGAATTTCTCGTTCCCAACACAGAAGGACGCGCACTTCAGACTTTTCCAAATAGGTAATTTCATCAATCTGATCATCGAGCCGAATCCCGTAGTTGGAACCGTCAAGTTGAGCTTTTAAGTATACATAGTTTTTTTGATTTAAGGTATTGTAACGAAGTTTTGCCTCCGCCGGTAATACGGATTCTATCCCCCATTGATTGTTGAAAGTTTTATTGTACGCCACTATAGGAACAATACTCCTACGTCCGAAACTGTAACTATAAGCGACACCAACGGCATAGCTAACGTAATCATTCTTTTTCCAACCCATTAAAGGAGCTATTGAAAAGCGTAGAAAATCTGTAGTTGCCTGATTATCGGCCGTATAGTCGCCATTTAAACCTGCACTTAATCGCAGTAAAAAATATTTATTTGTGCGGGTCGGTTTCATAATGAAAAGGTCCGTCCTTAGACTTTTTAATGATTTATCTTCCAGGTTATTATAAAACGAGTAATCTATGGATTCGGGATTTTCAAAGTTGAATTCTTCCACAAAATATTTAACACCGGCGGCAATAGTGATATTATCTTTTGCCACAATAGGAAAACGGGCCTTTAGACTCCACCGGCGATTACGAAGAACTTCTGCCTGCGCATTACCAAATCCTTCAGATGAAGATGAACGAATGGCGTAGTCGCGGATAATCTCTCTTTTAATTTCTATGCCTTTGCTACGAGGAAGTCCAACCACTCCCGGAACACAAAACGCTGAGTCTGTACAGTTTAGCACACTCCCTTGACTGTAAGCTAGGTTATTGCCTAAGGTAAAGGCCAGCAGAAATAAAAAAAAAGATCGAGTCATTCGCAATCTAAACTGTGCATACTACTATCTAATTTAAAGATTTAACTCCCAAAACAAATTAGGACGGCCATATGTTTTTTTCACATGAGAATTCTCTTTGCGTGTTTACTTTTTTTGATAGGGTGTAAATTTGTTCCATATAATGGAAATGATAAATACACCGATAAGGCCGATTTAGGGATTGACGAGGCTCCGCATATTCGTAATTCATTAGAGTGGTGGTATTACACCGGACACCTTATGGATGTAGAAACTGGTAAAGGATATGGATTAGAATTTGTTTTTTTTCACTTTAACCCTCGCAATAAGAAAGACTATATTATGGTAAATTTTGCTATCACTGATTCTTCCAGCCAAAAGTTTTACTTTGATTATAAAATAAAAACATTAACGGATCTGCTAAAAGACGATCTGCCTATTAATTTGAGCTATGAGGATAAAAAGGAAAGTTACACACTGACCGGGCAGATGGGAGAATATCAGCTAAGTGGTAAAATGGGAGACTATGACATTTCAGTGGATCTCTTAACTAAGCCGCAGAAGCCTGCGGCGCTTCATTCCGGCACCGGGTACGAAAATTATGGTGGGTATGCTACCGCGGGATATTATAGCTATCCGCGGTTGAGCGCCACAGGCTCCTTGCGCATTGGAAGCCATAACATGAACGTAACCGGAGAGCTTTGGTATGACAGGCAATGGAATTGCATCGGTGTATGGCAAAGGGAAGTTGCTTGGGATTGGTTCTCAGTTCAACTTGATGATCCTAAGGAAGAACTTATGTTATATCGTGATTATCATATTGGGGATAATGCTACCATCTATGGAGGTACCTATTTTAAAACTGATGGTAGTGTTGTAGACCTTGAAAATGGCGATATCGTTTTGAATGAACTGGAATATTGGGATAGTAAGAAATCAAAGGTTCGATATCCCGTAAAATGGAGCCTGGAGGTAAAGTCGCTATCACTAAGCATGGAATTAGAAGCTGTTTTGCCGGAGCAGGAGTTAGCGCTTAAGTTTTCACAGATACATAAGCTGTATTATTGGGAAGGCATGTGTAACGCTACCGGTAATCTAAAAGGTAAAGCCATAACGGGTAATTCTTACATTGAAATTACAAACAGATCGGTAGTCAATAAATAGGCTTTAATCATACCATGACCAACCTATTTATACAGAAGTTAAAAAAGAAGCTAACCGAACCCTTACCAGGTATTAAAGCGCAAGGTTTAATGACTCTGGCGGGCATAGCAGATGTTCGATTCAATATAGAAATGATGGATGCAGCGAGATTAAGTGGTGTTCTTATCTTATTGTATTGGAAAAATGGAGGATGGCATATTCCATTAACGTTGCGTCATGATTACGATGGCGTGCATAGCGGACAGGTCAGTTTACCAGGGGGCAAGAAGGATGATTCAGACGCTAACGTCATTGAAACTGCTTTACGCGAGACTCAAGAAGAAGTAGGTATTGAGTCCGATGGCATTGAGGTTATCGGTCGACTTACTGATTTGTACATTCCACCGAGCAATTTTAAAGTTACGCCCACATTGGCCTACGCTACCGAGCCTCCCATCTTTCAGGTGGACGCCTTTGAGGTTAAAGAGCTAATAGAAGCTCCTTTATCGGTATTGAAAGATGAAAATAGTATCAAGAGTAAAAGAATGGAGTTTGGCAACGGCTACGCATCAGAGATGCCTTACTTTGATGTTAAAGGACATGTGGTATGGGGGGCAACAGCCATGATCCTCAGCGAACTGGTGGCGCTGCTCAACGACTAGTTATTCTGTATTCATTTCTTTAGTTTGCACGATTATTTGACTGATGTATGGAGCAAGCTCACGCAGAACCATTGTTGACTAACGATGCGGTAATTTTCGGTATTCTAATGATCATACTGGCTGCTGTTTTTAAAACAGCAGCCAGCGAACATCCTTTTTGGAAGAAATTCTACACTTACGTACCCATTATTCTGTTGAGTTACTTTCTGCCTTCTCTGCTAAATACCTTTGGCATTGTAGATGCCGAAGAGTCGCAGATCTATTTTGTGGCGTCGAGGTATCTACTGCCGGCCTGTCTGGTCTTGCTCACAATTTCCGTGGACCTTAAAGAGATCATACGGTTAGGCCCCAAATCCCTGATTATGTTCTTTACCGCCACTATTGGAATTGTACTAGGTGGACCCGCAGCCATTTGGATCGCTAGTCTTATCAACCCGGAATTTGTTGGAGGCATAGGTCCGGAAGCAGTGTGGCGTGGCATGTCTACTATTGCCGGTAGTTGGATTGGGGGCGGCGCTAACCAGGCTGCCATGTATGAAGTATTCAAGCCATCGGATGAACTATATTCCATGAGCATTACTGTGGATATTATTGTAGCTGAAATATGGATGGCGGCTTTATTATTGGGTATTGGTAAAACCAAGAGTATTGATGCATTTCTTAAAGCGGATAGCTCAGCTATTGATTCGCTGCGGGACAAGATGGATGCTTACAGCAAAAGCATCTCACGGATTCCTTCAACTACGGACCTCATGTTTATAGGAGGTATTGGTTTTGGTATTACAGGTTTTTCACATTTCATGGCTGATACTATAGCTCCTTACATCCGTGAAAACGCTCCTAATTTGAGCAAGTTCAGTTTGGATAGCAATTTTTTTTGGATTATAGTTATTGCTACGGCTTTGGCGGTAGGTTTGTCCTTTACTAGACTCCGAAAAATAGAAGGCGCCGGAGCTTCGAGAATGGGTTCAGTGTTCATTTTTATTCTTGTTGCCGCAATAGGAATGAAGATGGATGTGATGGCGATTTTTGACAACCCGGGTTTTTTTCTGGTCGGATTAATCTGGATGGCTATTCATATTATCTTATTATTTATTATGGCGAAAATCACCCGAGCTCCTTACTTTTTCCTGGCAGTAGGTAGCAAGGCTAATATTGGCGGCGCGGCGTCTGCACCGGTTTTAGCCGCCGCCTTTCATCCCTCGCTGGCGCCAGTTGGTGTATTGCTAGCTGTACTCGGCTATGCGCTTGGAACTTATGGGGCATGGCTGTGTGGGATTTTAATGGAAATGGCTTCTAAGTAAACTGCTAATCGTATCCTTTGAGCGCCGGATGCTATTATCGTCTAATAATGGCTAAACTCGAAACTTCCATCTAGATTTCTCATTCTTTGTTGGAGTTGCAGGAGTGATGATAGCATAACAGCGAGTTGAAACAAATTAGAAGCTAACGGTGTCCTGAGAGAGCTGCTACGACTAACATGAAGAGAGAAGGGGATGATGCGCGCAAAGAAGTTTATAGACGGATTATATACCTATCTTCAGCAATGCTAAATAACGAAATCAAATCGGTGGACTTCTGCGATTTAGAGTTACTTAAGGATAATGATTACAAGGTGGTGTGTTAAATAGAAGTTTGACCTTGAGTTAAAAAAAATATCATGTTGTCGTCTAAGCGCTGCTACATTAGCTAACAGAGTACAAGAAACATTAAATAAGAATAAGAATCTCTATTACTTAGTACATTACGCGGAACATATTTTTAAAATTCGTTGTAACTAGCTACATTGTATTTATTGAAACTTTATTTTGATCATTAAGCCGACCTATACCAAATTGACGAGAATTTTTCTCAACCTAAAAGGTGGTATTATGTACCGCTTATCTGTTTTATAACTGTAAAAAACTAACATTTTATGAACTTTCGATACCTACATTTATTTACCTGCTGTCTAACGCTTTTCTTATTTGCATGTGGCGATGATGACGAAACGTCTACGCCTGAAAACAACGACCCTGGCTCATTTACGGCAAGTGTTTCAGCTATAACGTCCACCACCGCTACAATTAGTTGGACAGCTTCTGTAGATCCGGATGGTGATGATGTTACTTACAGTGTTACGATAGAGGGGCAACAGTTGGCTTTAGATCTGACGGTAACAAGCGTTAATGTTATTGGCCTGGAAGAAGGTATTACTTACAATGGTGTTGTGACCGCGAGCGACGGTAATGACGGTGAGGCTACGGCATCGTTTAATTTTACTACAGCAGAAAGTGTAAACCAAAATCCTGGTTCATTCACAGTTTCGGTCAGCAATATAACCACTACAAGCGCCCAGCTTACCTGGGATGCGGCTGTGGATCCGGATGGTGACGACGTTACCTACAATATTATGCTCGCCGGTTCCGAGATTGCCAGCGGTGAAACAGGACTGACCTTCAATTTAACCTCATTAACTGCCGATACCGAATATCAAGGTAGAATAATTGCTGAAGATGGTAAAGGCGGAAGTAGTGAAGCCATGTTTGTCTTTACAACCCAAGCCGATGCAGCTACATGCCCCAACGATAATTCAACCGATCAGAATAATAGGGATTGTGATATGGGTCCGGATGCTAATACCTATGATGAGGCCACGGTAAACGGCGCCGGCGATAGGGAAGTAGTTACTAATGGTATACCTACGCATGAATATGGGAATCAAATTCCTAATATGGTTTCAGATCTTGACAATAGCACAAAAACGTATAGATTTGACAATACCCCTTCAAAGGAAAGTTCAGTGACGAGTATTACAAAAAGTAGTGGGATGCCGGATTGGAAGTTTGGTGTGGCGAAGAATGGTGTTGCTATTGATCCTGCCCCCGCAAGTCCTTTTATTTTTGAAAACACAAGTACCGGAGAATTTAATTGGGATTGGGTTTTTGAACCTAACAATAATATGAATGCTGTGGGTCTGGACTGCGCCATTGCCCATGTGCAGCCTGATGGTCTTTATCATTACCATGGAGATATGGCCTTATATGCAGAGCAGTTATCTTCAGGTATTAGCGCTGGTATGTCTCCTGCAACTCCGGTTCAAATTGGCTGGGCGGCAGATGGATTTCCGATTCTATATTATTATGGGCCTACCGTTGACGGAAGTGGCGTCGAATTACTTACCTCGAGTTATCAGTTAAAATCTGGTGAAAGACCTGGAGATGGAATTAGCGAACCTTGCGGCGCTTATAATGGTAAGTATACCAATGACTATGAATTTGTAAATGGAGCAGGAGACCTTGATGAATGTAACGGGATCGACCGTAGCATAACACTTTCAACAGGCACTTATGCTTACTTCTACGTGATAACGGCAGAATTCCCCGTTATTTCAAGATGTTTGGTTGGAAGCCCCAATATGTCTTTTAAAATTGGGAGCTGACTATTGGTATCGCAGATCTTTTTAGGGAAAGAAATTGGGAGGTAGGATCGATCCTACCTTCTTGTTTTAATCTATAATTAAATCACCTTTTATGAATTTCAATTATTATCGAGTATTTATCTGGAGTTTAATAATGTTATTTGTTGACGCTTGCTTTACTGGAAATAACCTTACTGGAATTGTCTAAAGAGTTTTAATTTAAAGCATTCCCCATTATAGCCGGATCAATGGAAAATCAGCAAATATCACAGGACGAATCAACAACTAATCGTTCAACGGCCAGCACATCCGTTAGCCAGGTTTGTTGGAAGATCGATGCGGGTAATGAAAGCAGATATATAGATTCTAACCAGTTCCCAAACCATGCCACTAGTAATTTCCCAAATGCAAATGTAACAGCTACCGCATATAGTAAAATAGTTGATTTATCTCCTGAGCCTTATGTTTACGATGAGACCTCTGGGCCGACCTATTTAAATAAGAACTTCTATAAATTTGGAATTGCCACAAATGGGCTAGGATATAACCCCATGGGTCTAAAACCTTGGAAAAATCCTTTTAAAGATGAACGGAACTGGAACTGGCAAGCGGGCGTGGTCAACAAAGGCAACATGGATTCGGATGCTTTCGGCGCCCATGTCGCTTCGGCCGAAGTATACCATTATCATGGTGATATTGTTGGCTTAGCATTGGATGGAGATGGTTCCAGGCATTCATTAATATATAGTTTCACTGCGGACGGTTCCCCCATTTGTTATAAATATGGATATAATGATCCAAATGATCCTTCCAGTGGTATTACGGAACTGAAATTAAGTTATCAGCTAAAATCAGGAAGTCGTCACGGTGATTGTTTTTCTGCTCCTGATGACATGTATGGAGAATATATCCAGGATTATGAGTTTAACTCTTCTCTATCCAGCTTTTTTGATATTTATCCAGATGAGTGTAATGACAGAACCGGTATTACCACGGAATACCCAGACAGTACGTACTATTACGTCCTAACAAATGAGTTTCCTAAAATTTCGAATTGTTTTAAGGGAACTCCTAATAAGAGTGGTTCCAAAGGTTTCGTAATTGGCGAAGGTTGAGGTATTTGTTTCTGATATTGATTTTTGGGTCTAGCGGATACGGGTACAGCCATGATATTAAAATGGCCATATTCGAAATATCGCGGCAGTATAATGGCTACATTATGGAAGTAAGCCTGGATAAGGCCGATTTTGAGAGGTCGCTGTTAACCACCTATCCTGTACTTCAGCAAAGTGATGATCCCGACCTTAGAAAACACTTTATCAGGGAATACCTCTACAATAATTTTCAACTTCATATTAATGCTCAATGCCAGGAGATGAGGATAGAGAAAATAACCCACCAAGAGGAATATGTAAAGCTAGCTATTGAATTACCCTATGTAGGAACGGTTAAAGAAATCAATGTTTTTAATACCTGTCTGATCGATTATAACCCAGGTCATATGAATATTTTTAAGGCTAATCTGAACGATAAGGTGAGAACTTTTAATCTGAACGAAGACAGAATTACAACTTCTTTTTCGTACTAGAATATAAGACTACTCAGGTTATAGGTGTATTGATTAGTCATTAATTGGTATATGGTCTTTTACACATCATAACTTTTAATAGCGTGTAAAGTTTATAATTACATCATGTTTGTTCTTAACCCGGGTATAGTTAGAGTGAAAATAATATAGTGGGTTTCTATTTTAAAATAGCAGTGCGGAAGGAAATTGATCAATGGTAAGGTAACTTATGAAAAATATAGATTGAGCAGGAGCTATATTTGTGACGAAACTACCGATCACTTGATAGCTGTTTAGCTGGTTTTCTTACCAATCTACCCGTGTTTTCATTGAACTGCTGTTCCAGCCTAGACGCTTTTTCGAGTTTTGCTTTTGCAGATTTAAAGTGCTTTGTATCAACAGGGCGAGTGTAATTTTCCCAAAATGCAGCATCATATTGGTTATAGTCTGCCATGCGGTAGATATCGAGCTCTTCCTCTCGTTTATCTTCCTGTTGAAAATTCCCTTGCATTATGTCGGTAATCAGTAGTTCATCCAGCGATTCTTTATCGAATTCCGTCATCTTTGTTTTAGTATTCAATACCTTGCCTTTGCGATGCCAGCTGGCGCTGCGTAAATAAAATTTGCCTTCAAATTCCTGGTAAGTGTAGCGACTCTCTTGCCAATACGAGAAAAACTTGGCGGTATCTCTACGTTCCCAGGCCCATGAAAAGTTGTCGCTCAGGTGCGGTTTAAATTTGAGTAAAACATCCACAATAGCCAGGTCCTTTTCCCTAATGGTTACTATAGCATCATAAATCGCATGGCTATCACTTTTGCTTTTCGCCAGCAAAACATAAAGTAAGTCGTTATCCTGTGCTACCACTTCTAGTAAATCAACATGAAAGAATTTTAGCGAGCCTTTCTTTAGAAATCCCCATTGTCCTGATTGGATAGGGTGGTTATGTACCAAATGATTGACATAGCCGTCGTAGATCTTCCATTTATCTGTTCTGAGATCAGCTGATTTGCGAATATGACGGAATTCGATCCTCTGACGATTATGCATCTTACCATTGCTATGTATATAAATCGCAGCTTCCAGCATGCGCATGAATGATTTATCTTGCTGAAAAGTTGTCCTGTAAAATCCCTCAAGGCGATGAGTGGAAGTTTTATAATTCTTTTTAAAGTTTTCTATGGCACCCACAAGGATGTCCTTAGGCTGAAATTTATCACTTACCACTACTTCATCCAGTACGAGCGACGATTCTTTTAATACAATTAGCTGCGGACTTTTCCACTCTGATAATTTTCTCTCAGCTGATTTAAAGCCAATGGCTGAAAAAACCACCGTTTCATTTTTATTATCAGCGCTCACTTTGAGGTTAAACCGGCCCTCCGTATTACTCACTGTACCTTTCTGAGAACCCTTAATGTAAACATGAGCAAAAGGTACGAAAACACCTGCTTCATCTTTGATCTGTCCGGAGATGGATAAGGTATTTTGCTGACTAAAAAGGAGCGTTGTTAGTGGAATGAATACCAGGGTGAGTATTGACTTCATTTTTGTTGGTCCAGTAATAGCGCTAAGATAAATGGTGTATTATTTTGAACTGTCACCTCAACGTAAAAGGATGTCATAAAGTGTAATGCGCTTATTAAAAGGTTTTATTTGTTTCAACAGGACTTATAAGCAAAAGTAGGCTTATTGACTGATGAGTACCATTCTGGTTAATGGATGCCGATAACATCAATAATATGGTGAGAATAGTTACTTATCCGCAAGCTTAGTATACGACAAAGATAAAAATCAAACCGTCGAATGAATAAAAACATTTGTAAAACAGTGAAAAAGCCAAATTACTACGTACTAGATTGGAGGCTCATCCGATGCATCTTCCCAATAAGTCGTATTTTAAACTTTTATGGCGTATTGCAAGCCAGATTATACAACTTAATACATAAATAATTTAACTAAGCATTGGCGTCCGTCCATGGTATGCATTTGGGTAAGAACGTCAGTGGGGGACAAATTAAACATTTACTAATTATTATTCTTAATTAAGGGGAAAGCGCGTTATTTTCGTTTAAACAGTAATTACTTTTAATAAAATATCACCCTGTTTTTCTGTTGATGAACAAACATTTATTTTAAAAGAATCCAAAAGCTAAAAGCACATAATATTGAAAGAAAACATTAATGTTTTAATTATCGACGACAATGAGATAGATCGCGTTATTGCCGTATCAAACCTCAGGCATATTTTTGATCACATTAATGTATTCGAATCTCGAAATGGTCTTGAGGCCCTGGATCTTTTAGGAACAGCGCAAATACCCATTCTGCATTTGATCTTAGTGGATATAAATATGCCTATTATGAATGGTTTCAAATTTCTGGAAATGTATGAAGCCTTGTATTGGCAGAATTTTCCTCAAGCTCTCGTTTACCTGATCAGTTCTTCGAGCAACCCTGCCGATATAACAAAAGCTAAGACATTTCATTCGCTAACAGATTTTTTTACTAAACCCTTCAATCCACTGAGAGCTCAAAACCTTAGGCAGTCTCTATTTGATTCACTCGGATCTAAATTAGGTAGCCAAAATAATTAATAAGGCGCTCAGTATTTATTCTTGGGACGGGGCGGTAATTTTGAGAATCACTCATACTGGGAATTATCCCTACGAAAACGCAGAAATCCCGGTAATATCCGCCCCTAAAATAAGCAGATGTATGTCATGCGTGCCTTCATAAGTCACTACACTCTCTAAATTCATCATATGGCGCATCATAGGATACTCGCTCGTGATGCCCATTCCACCATGGATCTGGCGTGCTTCACGGGCAATCTTTAGCGCCATTTCTACTGAATTTCGTTTGGCCATTGAAATTTGCGGAGTCGTGGCTTTACCTTCTTCCATCATTTTACCAAGCTTCCAGTTGAGCAATTGTGCTTTTGTGATCTCAGTAAGCATTTCAGCCAGTTTCTTTTGTATCAATTGAAATGAACCAATCGGTTTCCCAAACTGGACGCGCTCTACGGCATATCTACGCGCAGAATCATAACAATCCATAGCTGCACCAATGGCTCCCCAGGCAATACCATAACGGGCAGAATCCAAGCACATCATTGGAGCGCCTAACCCGTTTTTATCAGGAAGAAGATTTTCTTTCGGCACTTTTACATTATCAAAAACCAACTCTCCGGTAGTACTTGCTCTTAATGACCATTTGCCATGCGTTTCTGGAGTAGAGAAGCCTTCCATACCGCGCTCCACAATCAACCCATGAATACGTCCTGCTTCATTTTTTGCCCAGACTACGGCAATATCAGCTTTAGGTGAGTTGGAGATCCACATTTTAGCGCCATTAAGCAGGTAATGGTCGCCCATATCTTTAAAATTAGTGACCATGCCACTGGGGTTAGAGCCATGGTCAGGTTCTGTCAAACCAAAACAACCCAAATATTCTCCCGAAGCCAGTTTAGGTAAGTACTTATGGCGTTGTTCCTCCGAACCGAATTTGTAAATAGGATACATGACCAAAGAACCCTGCACAGAGGCCGTAGAGCGCATGCCGGAATCCCCTCGCTCGATTTCCTGCATAATAAGTCCATATGAGATGTAATCAAGCCCACCGCCACCGTACTGTTCAGGTATCGTTGGCCCGAAGGCGCCGATATCACCAAACTTCTTTACAATTTCATAAGGAAAATGAGCGCGCTCACACCAATCTTCGATATACGGGCTGATCTCCTTTTTAACGAAGTCACGAATAGAACTTCGTATCAGCTTTTGCTCTTCAGTAAGCAGATCATCAATATGATAAAAATCAGGCGATTCGAAAAGGTCTGTTTTTGTACTTTTAACGCTACTATCGGCTACCGTATCCACACTCATGCTTTTGGTTATTGCTATTTAAATTTCAAATTTACGCAACCGTTTGAAACATCCAGTAAATATTGAAAAATACGTATGTCTGAGAAGAAAATGGATGATAAAGTAATCGAGCAAATAAAGAAGCTTGAGGAAAAGTATGAGGTAATGGGACAAGACCTCTCCAGCTACCTGGACGGGCTACTTTATGCTGATTATCTCACCTATTGGGATTATATCCATTTAGATACGCTGATGAGCCTTCAAACACCAAAGACCGGTCTGAAAGATGAGATGGTATTTATAGTATATCACCAGCATACAGAGCTTTTTTTTAAACTGATACTATGGGAAATTGATCAGATTACGAATGCAGAAAAGTTAACTGAACAGTTCTTTTTAGAGCGCTTAACCCGTATCAACCGCTATTTTGAATTGCTGGAACATAGTTTTTCGGTTATGGTCGAGGGAATGGAGCGTGAGCAGTTCCTTAAATTTAGAATGTCTTTATTGCCCTCAAGCGGGTTTCAATCCGCTCAATATCGCTGGATAGAGTTATGTAGTACCGATCTATTCAATTTAACCGCCATCAATTTGCGGGCAAACCTAAACCCTGAAGATAGTGTAGAGAAACTTTTGGATGCCATTTACTGGAAGCAAGGAGCTACTGAGTTAGCCTCAGGCAAAAAGACACTGACACTCAAACAGTTTGAGGAGAAATACGGTCAATCCTTCATTCACAGAGCCCTAGCTTTTAAAGGTAATAACCTTTGGCAGATTTATAAGTCTCTTTTTGATGGTGTCAAGAAAGATGAAACTATAATAGACGCTTTGAAGCGATACGACTTATTAGCGAATGTTTATTGGCCCCTGGCCCATTATAAATCGGCAGTGAAGTACTTACAGCGTGATCCTGTAGATATAGCGGCTACTGGCGGTACTAATTGGCAGAAGTACCTGCCGCCACGATTTCAAAAGGTGATTTTCTTTCCTGAGTTGTGGTCGGAGGCCGAACGCCAAGAATGGGGCAAGGGTTGGGTTATGAAGGAGGTAGTAAGGGGTAAAGACCCTGACAAATAGGTGATTATCCCTGCTTAGAAGAATTTTTACTGTGTATCTTCACGACGTGAAGGTTTTGCAATTCATATTCTTAATGGTATTAAGCCATTCACTTCTGGCGCAGGTAGAGCGCTATACTTATCATGATGATCATAAAAGTAAGGCTAAAGAGGTTTTTCAAGTCACCGACACCATTAGCAATCAATTGGAGGGTAGCTATACGTCCTATTACATTAACGGTAATATAGAATCAAAGGGCCACTTTCAGGATAACGAAACAGTGGGTCTATGGGAGTTTTACTATGAGAATGGAAAATTGAAGATGACAGGAAACCTAAAGCGGGGCACCAATGATGGCTACTGGACATACTACTTTGAGAACCGGAATAAGAGTATGGAGGGGGAGATTACCAATAAAAAGAGACGAGGTCGATGGAAGATCTATTACGAAAGTGGCGCTCTCAAAGAGGAAGGTAATTTTGTTAACAACAAGCGTGAGGGACTGTGGATAGGCTATTATGAAGATGGAAATAAGCGAAGTGAAATAGATTATACCTTCGGAAAAGGAAGAACCACAGAGTTCTATTCTACTGGAGAAAAACGGGCTGAGGGTCCCAAATCGGGCACAAAGAACGTGGGTTTGTGGCGCTATTTTTTTAAAGATGGAAAGATACAGGCCGAAGGCCTTCATGAAAATGGAAAGAAAACCGGTGATTGGAAGTACTATTTTAACGATGGCTCACTGGCGGCAACAGGTACATTTGAAAATGATTTTCCCCAGGGTAAATGGTCTTACTTCCATGAAAATGGTCAGAAAAGTACGGAGGGGGTTTTTGTGAAAGGGAAAAAAGACGGATACTGGGGGCTTTTTGCGGATAATGGTACACTTAAGGGAGAAACTAATTTTAAAAAAGGGGAAGGCGTGTATAAGGAGTACTATCCCAGCGGAAAATTAAAGATTCAAGGCAGGGTTGACAACAATGTTAACCAAGGATTATGGAAATACTATTATGAAGGAGGCCAACTTGAGGGTGAATGTAATTTTGTAGACGGAAGAGGAGAATATATGGGATACTATCCGGATGGCACCCTTCAAACCAAAGGAATTATTGATGACGGCAAAAAAATAGGAAGATGGGATCTGTATAAAAACGATGGGTCGTTATCGGGATACTATAAACCCATATATGATCAGCCCGAGTTGAGTAATTATAAACCCAGGGAAACACAAAAATACGGTGTAGGGGCCTACAAATTCAGGAGTAGAAAATTCACGTACTTCGATTCGAAGATCAATGAATTTCAGGGTGTTATTCTTCAAACTAATCCTATCCTATCTTTTTTAGGCAGAGTACCGTTTGGTGTTGAGTTTTACCTGCAAGAGCGTTTGGGGCATGAATTTGAATTTGAAGGTATACGCGACCCCTTTTATACCTTGGATGAAGATGTAGCTATGGGTGATGTTTTCAGCCGTGGATATGGTATGGCATTGAAACAGAAACTTTACAATCCTTCCAGATATGGCCTTTGGTATTTTGGACACGAACTCAGGTTTAGCAACCTAAGTCACTTTGCTAATGTAGATTCACCACCTGATAATATAAGGCGTGCAAGCGCTTCCGAGCAAAAAATTGAATACAGCGTCATGTTAGGTTATCGTCTTATGCAGAATACTGCGGGTAAGGGGTTTACCATTGATAGTTTTGTAAGCCTGGGTACGGGTTATCGGAATTTTGACGTGTCATCTGAAAATGAGTCAATTTTTGATGAACTTGAAACCAGTAAAGTCCCGCTTACTTTTAACTTTGGCCTAAACATTGGCTACGTCTTTTCTTTTGGAGGTCGCGGTCGATAGCATTTAAGGATAAATACCTTACACGTTGGAAAAAACTTTATCTCTGGTACTCAACCCGGAAGAGGCGTATGATGATTCCGTCTTTGATGAATTAGTCAGGCTTAAGATCAGCCGGCACTCCACCTACAGAATAAAAAAGCGTTCCATAGATGCCAGAAGGCGTCCTGTAAAGGTGAGTGTGCAAGTCAGTATATATGATGGTACCCCTCCCGATTTACTTCATTATCGAAAAGATTATGACATTGTACAAGACGCTCCCAGGGTGGTTATTGTAGGTGCCGGTCCAGCCGGATTATTCGCTGCCCTGAGGCTTATTGAACTTGGTATCAAGCCCATAGTAATTGAAAGAGGTAAAGACGTACGGGCCAGGCGCCGGGACCTGGCAGCTATAAATAAACATCATATAGTTAATTCCGAATCTAATTATTGCTTTGGCGAGGGTGGCGCCGGAACCTATTCTGACGGCAAACTCTATACGCGGTCAAAGAAACGCGGAGATATACTTAGAGTATTAGAAATACTTGTAGCACACGGAGCCAAAGAAGACATCCTATATGAAGCTCACCCGCATATTGGAACGAATAAATTACCAGGAATTGTAACCGCCCTAAGAGAAAGTATTATCGAAGCAGGCGGGGAGGTGTTGTTTGATACCAAGGTGACAGACCTGATCATTGATAGAAACGAAATAAAAGGTGTTGCACTATTAAGCGGTGAACAAGTACATGCCGATGCAGTAATTCTTGCTACGGGACACTCTGCCCGGGATATTTTTCACCTTTTGAAACATAGAAAGGTGGAAATAGAAGCCAAACCGTTTGCTTTAGGTGTGAGAATTGAACATCCCCAGGAAATTATTGATAACATTCAGTACCATTGCCGAGGAAAGGGTAGAGGAGACTATTTGCCTCCGTCCTCCTATGCTTTAGTCCACCAGACCTTTTATGAAGGGAAACAACGTGGCGTATTTTCTTTTTGTATGTGCCCGGGTGGATTTATCGTTCCCGCCGCAACGTCACCTGGCGAGGTAGTAGTCAACGGTATGAGCCCGTCAAGAAGAAATTCTAAATATGCCAACTCTGGTATTGTGGCCGCCGTGGAGCTTGAAGATGTAGAAGAGTACCTCCATTATGAAGAATTGGCTGCGATGCACTTTCAGTCCGTAGTAGAAAAAAAGGCTTGTACTGTAGCCGGCGAAAGCCAGGTAGCTCCGGCCCAGAGACTGGTTGATTTTGTAGACGGCAAGCTATCTGCGCAAGTGAATCCCACCTCATATCAGCCTGGGCTGCATTCCGTTCAAATGGGAGAAGTACTTCCAAACTTCATCGAATCAAGACTAAGAGATGCTTTTAAAGCTTTTGGAAGAAAGATGAAAGGGTATTTCACGAATGAGGCGCAGATCGTAGGGGTGGAGAGCCGTACGTCATCGCCGGTAAGGATACCCCGGAACAAAGAGACACTGGAGCATGTTGGTTTGCGGAGGTTATACCCATGCGGGGAGGGAGCAGGCTACGCTGGAGGCATAGTATCAGCGGCTATGGATGGTGAACGGTGTGCTACGGCCTTTGCAGAACAGTATTTTGATAAAAAGCTAAAGAAGAAATGAAGAGAACAGCTATTCTTGGAGCGACCCCTAACCCAAGTCGATATGCATTTATAGCCGCCCAAATGTTAGTGGATCACGGCCATGAAATAGTACCCATCGGTATTAAAAAGGGGCAAGTAGTAGGTACTGATATTGTGGACCTGAGACAAAAACCTAGCATAGGTAGTATAGATACCGTAACCCTTTACTTAGGTCCTCAGAACCAGCCAGAGTGGTACAACTATATCATTGGACTCAATCCTAAGCGAATTATTTTCAACCCAGGGACCGAGAATTTTGAATTTCAGCAATTGGCCAGTAGAGCAGGAATAGAAACAGAGGAAGCGTGTACACTCGTTTTGCTAAGAATTGGAAGTAACTAATAACGAATTAATAAGTTTTCTAGGATTGGAGATTGTAATATCGTATTTTTACG
>CALBPF010000258.1 GCA_937899105.1 uncultured Flammeovirgaceae bacterium
CGTCATTCCTGATGAAGCGTAGCGGAAGTCAGGAATCCCATGGTGAAGAGGGCACTCTTTAAATATTAATTGTGTCCTAGATAACAACAAGATTCCTGCCTGCGCAGGAATGACGAAAGAAAAATAGGATAACGAAAAAGTAGAAGTGACAAAAGGTGGCTACGTATACATAATGTCGAATAAAAGTCGGAGCGTGTTGTATATAGGTGTTACTTCTGATTTAGAATCCAGGGTGTATCAGCATAGGAATAACGAAGGAAGTTCCTTTACCAAGAAATACAATTGCCACCATTTGATTTTTTATGAACTATATGATGATATCTTACCTGCTATAGAAAAGGAAAAGCAAATGAAGAAATGGAAAAGAGAATGGAAAGACAACTTAATCAAGTCGATTAATCCAGAAATGAAGGATCTGTCCGATGAAATTGAGGGTTTAATTAGATTCAGATGCTTATTATGGGATCCCTGCGCAGGCAGGGATGATGTCCCTTGTTTATGTCGTCTTTCCTTATAACGTTCGTCATTCCTGCGCAGGCAGGAATCTCCCTGTTAGAATGAAACACCGAAAACTCAAATACCTCCTCATCTTCACCCTCCCAATCCTGGTATGGTTCTACTTCTGCCTTCCTGATACTTTGTTTACCAAGCCTTACAGCATAGTTCTGAATGATAAGAACGGGAAGCTATTAGGGGCTACCACGGCATCTGACCAACAATGGCGATTTCCTGTAGCGGATTCAATCCCGAAGAAGTTCGAACAATGCATTCTGGAATTTGAAGATGCTCATTTTTACTACCATCCGGGTGTAAATCCAGTGTCATTGTTAAAGGCCTTAACGCAAAACCTGAAGGCCGGTAAGGTAGTACGAGGAGGAAGTACTCTTTCCATGCAAGTGATCCGTCTTTCCAGGCAAGGGCAACCCCGTACCTATCTTGAAAAGCTGTATGAATGCGTTCTGGCCTTAAGATTGGAATTACGCTATTCGAAACAAGAAATACTGACCCTCTATGCTGCTCACGCCCCTTTTGGCGGTAATGTAGTAGGCCTGGAAGCAGCCTCCTGGAGGTATTTTAAACGGCCTGCACATTTGCTTTCCTGGGGTGAAACGGCGGCTTTGGCGGTACTACCCAATGCCCCTTCATTGATTTTTCCTGGAAAAAACCAGAAGCTCTTAAATGAAAAAAGGGATCGCTTAATTAATAAGCTAGTAGCTGAGGAATACCTGGACGATATAGATGGTGATCTGGCTAAAGCTGAACCATTGCCCGGAACCCCTCAGGCCTTGCCCCAGGTAGCTCCACATGTGTTAGCTTACTTTCAATCAAGAAATGGAAATGGAGCGCTGGTAAAAAGTACGATCGATGGCCGCCTACAGCAAGTAACTTCTTCTGTAGTACAAGGTTATTACCACCTACTCAGGCAAAATCAAATCTTTAATGCAGCTGCGCTGGTGGTAGAAACGAAAACGGGCACCGTACGAGCTTATGTAGGGAACACGATTGACGCAGGCAGTAGTAATGAAAATGCCGTTGATATTATTCGCTCGGCAAGAAGCTCAGGGAGTACGCTCAAGCCTTTTTTATATCGCAGCATGATTCACTCAGGCCAACTCTTACCCGGTACACTTTTGCCTGATATTCCAACTTATGTTTCAGGATATGCGCCTAAAAACTTCAATGAACAGTTTGATGGAGCTGTTTATGCAAATGCCGCCCTGGCCCGTTCACTTAATGTGCCGGCTGTACGGATGCTTCAGAAATATGGTGTAGAAATATTTCTGGAGGAGCTGAAAGCAATGAATTTCACCACCATCAACAGAAGTTCTGACGACTATGGGCTCACGCTTATTCTCGGCGGGGCCGAAGTCACGTTATGGGATTTAGTTGAAAACTACAGAAAGATAGCCCTTGATGTGTTAGCTTTTCATGAAGATGTCGTTGATCCGGTAAGTATCCATCTCCGGAATGACCAGACTGATCCCATAACACCTAACCCGGATAGGGCCGGTGCAAGTTGGCTTACGCTGGAGGCGCTGAAGGTAATGGATAGACCTATTGAGGGGACCGACTGGCGATCGTTTTCCTCATCAAAGAGCATAGCGTGGAAAACAGGAACAAGCTTTGGACATAAGGACGCCTGGACCATAGGGGTTACTCCGGACTATGTTGTGGGTGTATGGGTAGGTAATGCAGATGGGGAAGGCAGACCCGGGCTGACTGGCGCATCTACTGCAGCTCCATTGATGTTTGATATTTTTCGAAAACTGGAGGGGAACGATTGGTTCAAGGCTCCTGAATTGGATCTCGTTTCGGTGGAAACGTGTATACAATCGGGTTACAAGGCCACCCAACTTTGTAACGACAAAGTGTTGACCAGTACAGTCTCCAAAGGTTTAGAGACGCCACTTTGTCCCTATCACTAAAAGGTCTTTCTGGATGAGAAAGAGACGTACAGAGTGAATAGTGATTGTTACTCCGTCAATAACATGGTTTCAAAATCGTGGTTTGTGCTTCCACCCATTATGGAATGGTATTATGCTTCGAAGAATCCCTACTATCAAAAATTACCACGCTTTAAGGACGATTGTTTAGCGAGCTCGACCAACCTGGGCATTATTTACCCCCAACCTAATGCTAAACTCTTCATTCCCAGAGGGTTCAATGGCCAAAAACAGTCTTTGGTGTTTGAAGCAGCTTACAGTACTCCAAGCGCTCGGCTTTATTGGCACTTGGACGACCAGTTCCTAACCACCACAAAAAACAATCATCAAGTCCAGCTACAGCCTGATGTTGGCAAGCACACGCTCACGTTAGTTACAGAAACGGGGGAAGTGCTGAACAGAAAATTTGAGGTAGTGAATTGATAGAAACATGGGCTCTGTGTAATAGTTCAAGATCAAAACCCACCCCTTATCCCCTAAAGGGGACTTACTTAGCACCCAACAGGCTGGCGGGGAAGGAGGTCTTTGATTCCAATGGCCATAGGAGAGCAAAACCTTTCTCAGTTATTTTGAATGGCTATTCATTTCTTTTTCGAAGAAATGAATAAAATTTCCAAGATAGTGTAATGAGGATTTTTTACTTGAATTATCAATCAAGTTCCAGCTAAACTCAGAGGTT
>CALBPF010000259.1 GCA_937899105.1 uncultured Flammeovirgaceae bacterium
ACAGGCCCTCAAAGCTCCCATAATCAACTAGAGCCCAAGGCTTGGTCAGAAGACGATAGTGAATTGATAGGGATTATGGCTGACGGCTTTTTCCTGTATGGCAGACGAGATCACGATGGTAGCTATCCTACAGATCTAGATGCTTCCGGGGGTCATTTTGGACCTACGCCGCATAATCCCGAAGGCGAATACCATTACCACATTCAAAATGAGCTCTACCTGAATCAGTATTACATTTTGTTCCCAGGTGATTATCAAGGTTCAGCCAATGCGATACGATAGATTCTCGATCATAGGATTCATGTTTGTAATACTGCTTGGATGCCAAACAGAAGCGCACCATTCAAGAGCTGCTGCAACTGGAATGCCTACAGAACTACTTGTCGTCTCAAGGGATTCTCTTGAGACTAACAGAAAGACTGGGTTGGTGTACCAACGCAATAAGCCATTTACCGGAGTCTCCATATCACATTATGGAAATGGTCAGATAGCGGAAAAAATCAGCTTTTTGAATGGACAAAGAAATGGAAAGCGACAAAAGTGGTTCGAGTCAGGGCTCCTAAGCTATCAAGCAAGCTATTTGGAAGGTTTTCTGGACGGAAAGGTAAAATCATGGTGGCAAAATGGGAAGTTAAGATCTCTGTCCAACTACGATCATGGCGTTGCAGATGGAGAGCAGAAGGAATGGTACTCTAGTGGGAAATTATTTAAATCCATGCAACTAGTAAACGGTCTAGAAGAGGGTATCCAGCAGGCCTGGCGGGAGAATGGCAAGCTCTATGTTAACTACGAAGCAAAAAACGGTCGCATATTCGGCCTTAAAAGAGCAAGCCTCTGTTATGAATTGACCAACGAAAACATCGTGTTAAATGACTAAATATTTGTTATTGGTTCTGGGGGTTGCCATCTTAGGATGTAACCCATTGCCTAAGGAGCGATCCAGTCGCGTAGATCAGTTACCTTATTATAATGAGGCGACCTTTACACCTGTCTGGTTCGAATCTGAAGATGAAGTGCCTGCTGATTTCCATCGTATTCCTTCCTTTTCCTTAATAAATCAATTGGGAGATTCGATCAGCGAAAAAGACGTAGCGGGGAAAGTTTTTGTAACAGACTTTTTCTTCACTTTTTGCCCAGGTATTTGTCCAAAGATGACATCCAATATGCTACTGGTTCAGGATGCTTTCTCCGAGGATGAAAACGTATTATTACTGTCTCATTCGGTCACCCCGGAACAAGATAGCGTCCCGTTACTCAAAAACTATGCTGAGGCGAAGGGCGTGATGGCAGGTAAATGGCATTTGCTGACCGGTGAAAGGAAAAAGATCTACGATCTGGGAAGAAATCATTATTTCGTTGAGGAAGATTTAGGGTTAGAAAAAGACCCTGATGATTTCATTCATACCGAAAACTTCGTCCTCGTAGACGGTTCAAGACGCATTCGCGGTATCTACAACGGACTAAACAAAACAGCTATCGACCAGCTGATAGCTGATATCAAAACTTTAAAAAAATCAAAATCACTTTAAACTTTCAACATGAAAAAAATTATTCTAACTATATCATTCATTTCATTGGTCACGCTTGCTTGGTCACTGGGTCCAAATGGTGGAGGTCAAAGAGGTGACCGTCCAGAAATGCCGTCTTCAAAGGAAATGATCGAAAAAGCGACAAAAGAACTGGATCTATCAGATGCGCAGGTAAAAAAATGGGAGGAAATTCATGAAAAATATGAAGATGATATGAAAAACCAAGAGAGTGCGCGCAACACCATGCACAAAATGTGGAAGGAACTTGAAGCGACATTGACCAAGGAACAGCTGGAGAAATTCAAGAAGATGCAGAGAAGGCAGGGACCTCCAAGAAGTGGCCGTAATTAAAGCCACTAACAAACGATATAGCATATGCCTCTACTGAGTTACTTGAAACTGAAAAGTAAACCGATACTTTAGTAGATATTTAAAAAGTCCAGAGGCACGTGCCATATCTTGACGTTGTATGCAATTGTAGCAGCTCAAGTCGTATTCTTAGAAATCAAATGGCTAATTCGGGAAATTTTATTGCACCAGTTAATAGGAATATTATTGAGAATTTTATTTCTGATTCAGAATTATCTTATAGTGTAAATAAATTAAAGGATGGTCTTTCCGATAATGCTTTCAATTTGGTTAACCTCATACTACGCAGGCTCAAGCTTGCTGAGAATATTGGAACCGGAGAACTCTTCAACCATGTAAATTTTTCGGTCGGATCTTATGAAGAAAGTGCCTTAAAACTGCATTTGATAATTACGTGTATTGAACTCTCTTCAAAGTTTCATTCAGATGAGGAACATATTCATTTTCTTGATTGGCTGAATAAAAAGAAAAAAGAGGGTTTTGATATAACTCAACCAGACGGTTCAACTAATTCAGAGGTTGCAAAAAGTTTTTTTGAATGTTACAATAAAACATATGGTGTAAATACACAATACAAGTACTTTTTCATGAAAGGCTTAAATAGAAAAGATCAAGACTGGCTGCTATCACTTTGTTGGTGCTGGAAATCAAAGAAAATGGAATATATGCCAATGTTAGGGTTTTACTTGGAACAAGAACAAAGCAGCACAACAAATTTTGAACCTGTAGTCTGCTTTAACAAATGGAAATCATTTGATAGAGATAAGAAAGTGAAAATGATTGCGTCAACAGTTTATTCATGCAGAAATGCATATACTCACAGTTTGAGACCATATACTTCCGCTAATGATTCTGTTCACAAGATGGTTCCGGAATTTTTATCTGGACAAGAAATTAACATAAATAGAGGAGATGTCATACATCTAGTGGAGAATAATATTGGAATTGCGTCAAACAAAATCCCCTTAACAGAACTAATAAGTGAGTGCATTAACCGAGTTTTAAAGAATTACATTACTAAGACTCTAGGATAAAAAAGCATACAACAAACACTATCATCCATAAGCTAAAAGAGCTGTTTGCAAAGGCTGGCGGGATGAGATACTTTAGTAGAAATTTGAAAAAGTCCAGCTAACGGATGATAGTTGGACGTTAGGCGCCAGGTCTGTTGTGGATCGGGCGGGCTAGCATTCGAAACAAGAATGT
>CALBPF010000260.1 GCA_937899105.1 uncultured Flammeovirgaceae bacterium
AAGTGTAGTATACTTTGGTACCAACCAACGTACTGCCATGTTATCCTCTTACCTAAAGATTGGCCTAAGAAGCCTGCTAAAAAATAAGGTCTATACTTTTATAAATGCTCTGGGCCTAGCCATAGGAATGGCGAGTTGCCTTTTAATTGTTATTCATGTGGAAGATGAACTTTCCTATGATAACTTTCATGAAAGAGGTGATAAGATCTTTAAGGTCAACCTTGAACGCATATATCCTGATCATGTAACGAATTATGCTATTATTCCACACTCTTTTGCCGCAGTCATGGTTCAAGACTTTCCTGAAGTAAAAGGCGCTACCAGAATTTTTGGAGGCGGGAATAACCCGGTAATGGTGCGCTATATAGATGATAGCAATGAGGAAAAAGCTTTTGAGCAAACAAGTTTCATTGCCGCCGATTCTAACTTTTTTGATTTTTTTTCTTTCAAAATATTGAAGGGCGCCGGGGATAAAATTCTCTCCGGTAATCAAGATATGGTAATTACCGAACGTATGGCTGTAAAGTATTTTGGTAACGCTGATCCAATTAACAAAACTTTAAAGACGGATTTTGGTGATTTTACAGTTCGAGCAGTTTGCGAAAATGTTCCGGACAATTCACACCTGCAGTTTGATTTTGTAGCGGCGCTTAATAGTATTCAATTCATTCAAAACGAGAATTTTGTAAGTTTCTCCACCCAGACTTATATAGAACTTAACTCACAAGCCGATTCTGATAATTTGTTTGCAAAATTTCCAAAGATGGTAGAAACCTATGCTGCACCGCAAATTGAGCAAAGTCTGAATACTTCTTATGCGGAGTACATTGCTGCCGGTAATGGTTACAACTACAATTTAATTCCACTTCGCGATATCCACCTCTATCCTATAAAGTATCAGGGTAGCTTTAAATCAGGCGGAGATATTAACGATGTTTATATTTTTATTTCCATTGCCGTTTTAATAATGATTATTGCCTGCATCAACTTCACTACCCTTGCCACGGCCCGGTCTACGGAAAGAGCCAAAGAAGTGGGCATAAGGAAAACGCTGGGCTCACCTCGCCAACGCTTGATGGGTCAGTTTTTAACCGAGTCGACAATATTGAGCGTATTGGCAGGGATCATTGCCGTGGGTGTTGTTTATCTGACTTTACCCTATTTCAACTCAATTACTGATAAGTCTCTTGAGCTACAGTTGAACTCATTTGCCTTGCCATTGATGGTAGTATTCGCTTTGTTAGTGGGCGTTTTAGCTGGTGTTTACCCTGCATTTTTTCTTTCTGCTTTTACACCTGTGGAAGTGCTTAAAGGTAATATGCAAACTAAGAAGAGCTCGGGTAGCCTTAGAAACGCATTGGTTGTTTTTCAGTTTGCCATATCCATTGTTTTGATCGCGAGTACATTAATCGTTCAGGATCAAATCACTTTTATCCAGAGTAAGGATATGGGCTATCAGAAAGATAAGATGATGGTAATTGAGCGCGCTGGTGTTTTAAATGAGCAGTTGGAAACATTTATGCAGGAGGCGCGGAACATCCCGGATGTACGGGCTGTGGGCGCCTCAGGGATGATACCCGTCAGCCAATACTTTGGGCAACAGTTCCTACCTCCGGGAGGAGGCGAAGTAGTGACCGTAAATAGTATGAATGTGGATGATAACTATTTAGACGCTATGAATATACAACTTGTTGCAGGAAGAAGCTTTTCCGAAGATTTTAATGATTCCCTTTCCGTTGTCATTAATCAAAAGACAGCTGAATTACTCAATGTCGATAATCCGATTGGACTCAAATTGAGTCAGGCGGTTCAGGGTGATCCTACATCGTTTAGGGAGTATGAAGTTGTAGGGGTGGTAAAGGACTTTCATTATATGTCTTTAAGGGAAGAGATAAGTCCTTTTGTACTTCTAAGTACCGAGGGGGTTAATCAATTTGCAAATTTTATATCTATACGTGTTGATGGTGATTTGTCAGGTGTGATCAATGATACAGAGTCACTTTGGAAAACCATGGCGCCTCAGGAACCCTTTAAATTTACTTTTCTTGACCAGGAGTTAAATCAACAGTACAAAGCTGAAAGTAATTCAGGTAATGTATTCAGTATGTTTGCTTTTCTGGCAATAATTATTGCTTGTGTCGGACTCTTTGGCTTGGCTGCCTATATGGCGGGCCTCAGAACCAAGGAAATTGGAGTTCGTAAGGTTATGGGGGCTTCAGTATTCAGTGTAGTAGGTTTGCTGTCCTATGATTTTACCAAATTGATTCTGATTTCCACTGTTTTGGCTATACCTATATCTTGGTATTTCATGGATCAATGGCTTACCAGTTTTGCCTACAGAACAGAGATGTCAATTTGGACATTCGTGTTGGCGGGTACCGCGGCCTTAGGAATAGCCTTAATTACTGTCAGTTATCAATCAATTAAGGCTGCCATTGTAAATCCTGTAAGATCACTAAAAGACGAATAGTTAGGGAAGATCGTCTAATCCGAGATCTTTTAAAACCTTTTTGACAAGGTCATCATCATCTGAGTCCTGAAGTTCTATTTGAATTAAATACCTTTCTTTAAACCCACAGGTTAGGTTGACCCCTTTGTACTTCTTACCTACTTCGATTAGGCCTTGGAAATCGCCCTCTTGAAATCCGGATACTTTTTTCTCGTCGTCTTCGTATTCCATGTTCATGGTCCAGGCCATAGCTGCAGCAGTGTATAGTGTACTTGCTCCTTGATAATCCATAATACTAACGGTCATTTCAACAGTACCATTTAAATAACCTTGGGATGCCATAGAATAAGACATACCATTAATAGACATCGACTGCCCATCGGGTTCATCAGTGGCTGTAAAACCAGCTATTTTATTCGGTAAATGCCCTTGCAATTCTTTGTAGGGAACCGCTTTATCATCTTGTGGAAAGGCGTACGAAGCAAAAAAAGTGCAGATTAAAAACGGAAGTATCTTTTTCATAAGTCTAGGATTATTTCTCAATATAGAAAAAAAGATGGTAAGATCGGCATAATCATTGTGTATGGTTGTTGGATGGTCAGACTACTTCTCCTACCCGTTTTAGCTATTTGGAGCTTATCATGCCAAAAAAGTGGTGCTACAGATCCCGATTTGATCAATTATGTCCATGCAGTTAGTGATGAGGCAGCAAAAAGAGGTTATGACATAAGCCGCGAACTAGATCAGTTGAATATCATTTTTGATGATTTGGATGGCCTGCGGATCGGTTCCTCAAAGGGGAATACTATAAAAATAGACACTGAAGCATGGGAGTATTTATCTGAACGTAAGAGGGTCGTTTTGCTGGCGCACGAAATAGGTCATGCTGTTTTGAAAAGAGGGCATACTAATACCACTTTACGCAATGGAGAATGTAAAAGCATAATGAGTGATAACATGGCTCAATGTGCGGCTAATGTGCAGAGTGATCTGTGGTATCAGTATTATCTGGACGAACTTTTCAACGAAAACGTTCGCGATCCGAAATGGTACAGAGTTCCCCACCTGGCTGAAGTATCGGCAAGAATACCGGTTATGGAAACCGTTGTTAAAAACAATTTCTTCATGGATACTGTAAAACTGGATGATTCCAGAGATTTTGAGATTAGCCTGAATTATAATGGACAGGGAAGAATATATAACCCATTACTAAGATGGAATGGGTTATTATTAGACTATAAATCCGGAAAGCTTAAATTAATTAATCTGCTTAATGATTATTCTTACTTAAGCCCTGACTTCTATAAGGTCAAGATTGCTGAATCCACTCATTACCATTTCAAACTTGTAAAAATTGGAGGTTTTGTTTGGCTCTACTTAAATGATATTCTGCTACATCAGTTTGCCTATGAGCCAAGGCAGGTGATTCCCCCTGGTGCCGGTCGTAGTGATCACAATTTCATGACCGCAAGCTTCTATAACGATGCGGAATGTATATTGAAGATCGATTATCTGGAGTTAAATGCTAAATGAGCAGATAGATAAGCCAAAATAAGTGGATCATGAAAATGACTGAGCCTTTGGTTTCTCTAAAGCGGATCCTTGCATTAACTAAAAATAATGTGGGCGAAGCTATGATCAAGTACAAAAGAATGAGGTGTGAGGGTAGATAGACATAATACGTATTGTAAAGCTGAATATCTATGGCATTGAAATAACGGAAATCAACAAGGATACCAATCAGCATTATACTTACAGCAAAACAGATCAGAATAATTATAAACTGCTGCTTCTCGTATTTGGACAGAGTCACTTTATCTAAGGTTTTGACTCATTTCCTTGACGGTTTGCACAAAAAACTTCACTTTTTCCGGATCGGTATCCGGATATACGCCGTGTCCCAGATTAGCTATATGATGAAATGGGCCAAAAGCTTTGAGCATGGTTTTTACATTATGGGCTATTTCTTCTTCACTACCGTATAGTGCGCATGGGTCAAAATTGCCCTGCAAAACTTTATCAGGGATCAATTCCCTTGATTCCTGAACGTCCATACACCAGTCGAGACCTACCGTATGACAATCTAACTTGTTGAAAGATGCTCTTGCAAAGTAAGCATCCTTTGCAAAAACGGTTTTAGGTACTTCTTGAATGGCATCACAAATTTGAGAAATGTAAGGCAAGCTAAACTCTTCATATTGGTAAGGTGAAAGTATACCCGCCCAGGAATCAAAAACCTGTACTACATTTACCCCGGCATTTACCTGTCCCATCAAATAGTTGACAGTACTCTCGGTAATCATTTGGAGCAACTTATGAGTTAAGACGGGGTCCGTGTACAGCAGGGCTCTGGCCTTAGAAAAAGTTTTACTTCCCGACCCCTCTACCATATAGGCAAAGATAGTCCAGGGGGCGCCGGCAAACCCTATAATGGGAACTCGGCCGTTCAGTTCTTTTTTAGTTACCTCAATCGCCCTGATGGTGTACGAAACATCCTCAGCTTCAGCTACATGTAAATGAGTAAGATCTGCCTTTGTTTTGATTGTCTCAGGAAACCATGGGCCTTTCTTTTCGACCATTTCATAGCTCAATCCCATTGCCTCAGGGATGACCAGAATATCGGAAAAAATAATGGCGGCGTCCACATTCAAAATATCAACGGGTTGGATAGTAACTTCAGCTGCCAGCTCAGGAGTCTCCACAAGTTCCTTAAACCCGCTAAGGGAGTTTCTTACTGAGCGGTATTCAGGTAAAATTCTGCCCGCCTGGCGCATTAGCCATACCGGTGTTCTTTCGGTTTTTTCTTTTCTTATGGTTCGTAAAAGTAGGTCGTTTTCTAAAGGCATTCACAAAGATATATTCGGAGTTGCCAATTAAAAAGAGCTGATCAAGGAAAGAAATCCGCTAATTAGTATCGCTTAATAGTGGTTTCACTAAACTCTTAAATTTTCCGGAACTAGGTCGTGGTGCATTCTCCAGAACGGTGCCGTCAGGATAGATCATCATGTAACGCGGAATAAATTTTAATTCGTATTTGCGGGCAATCTCAGAATCAATACTTATTCTTAAATGCTCTCTCTTTTCCAACCCGTATAACTGTTTCGTATTTTTCCATTTTTCAATTTCCTTATCTATCGATACATATAAAAAACGAATCTTATCCGCATATTCATCAATGATTTTTTCTGACTTTCTGAACTCACCAATACATGGCTTGCACCAACTTGCCCAAAAATCTATGTACACAATAGTGTCACGACTTTCGGTTAGAATATCCTTGAGAAGTTCATGATCCATCTTGGGTTTTTTCAGCGCCATTAGATCTTCGGCAGATTTGGTCTTAAACTGCTCTTCCAGCTTATACTCACCCTCAAGCTGCTTTTTAATTCTTTGCTCTAATGGATTTTCACTAATGACTGTGTAAGTCTTCCAGAAACCTGGATCATAAGTATTTTTGGCTAGCACATCTTCGGTGATCTTTTCATGCTTAAAATTTGGAACCTCTCCTATGGAAATGTCATTTACCAACAGTTCAATATGGGCGTTATGTATTCTTACAGTGTCTTGCACTTTTGCTTCGAAGTAAGAATCATGGATAATATGAGATAAATAGTATTTCCCTTTAGCAGCGGTGTAAAATATGTCGTCGTTAACCTCTCTTGCTTCCCCAGCCAAGCGGCTTTCAATTTTTACAAAGGCATAGGTATTGGCTGTTATAAAAAACTTTCCAGAGTGAATTAAATTCCATCCTATGGATTTAAGTTTTCCAGACTTTTTCCAAGGCTTTGATTTGTAGCTGATGACATATACCTCTTTATTATCGATGGAAGTTATCCGCTCTAATTCAAACTCATAATTTTTCAGATTGGATTTCATGTATTTGCCCGAGGCTGTAATCATCATAAATGGCCATGGGTTCTTTTTCCTGTTTTGGTAAGCCGCGACATCCGCATTCAGAGTAGTTGAAAAGGCGATTGGAACATGATTGTTCTTTGAAAATGTTTTGTCAAAGCTTCTGCGCGATTGTACCAGGGCATATCGGTCTTTCTTTTTATACATAGATTTTGGTTTCCCATAACCTTCTTCTTTGTATACATCTACAGCCGCTTCAATCAGTCTGCCATAAACTGAGTCATCTTTACAGTAATGACGGTAAAATGTGCTCATAGTCACGGGCTCAGAAATGAAGTTATTGTTTATTTCCTTGAATGCCTTTTTTACAATGCTGGCAGCATTGATGCGCTTAGCTACTATTGTAATATTCTGGAGTACCTTAGTATCGGTTTCCAGGAATATTTTGTCTTTAATTTTATCTGCCGCAATAACTTGCGTGACAAAGCCAAGGCATGATATTTTTAAAGAGTCATTTTCATTGACTCGAATTGAAAAATCCCCAAGGCTGTTTGCTGAAGTTCCTTCAAAAGTGTTTAAAATTTGTATGCTTGCAAAAGGTATTACTTCTCTGGTTTCATTAGAAATAACAGTAGAGTTGATTCGTATAATTTGCCCCATTGAAGAGACTGTAATCAAATTTACTATGAATAGTGCGATTAAAGATATTTTGTAAGTGCCTGAAAACATTGAGGTCATTTTTCAACTGGGGGAGTCAGAGCATTAAGATTGCCATTTAGATTGAAGAAGATATGAGGCTATGGCGCTTCGTCCGCCCACTCGGCAGTGTAAGTAATAGTTTATTAATATTTTGTAGTTCTTTTTCAAATATCTGGCATGTGAACGGCACTCGGTAGGACTTTGTTGGAATTCACCAACCGTGCGCACATCAATAATTAAGGCGTTTGAATCTTTCGATACTTGGGCTTGCCATTCTTCAGGTGTTAGGTTCTGATACATAGTCAATTAAAGTATAAAGACTAAAGATAATTAAATCGTGTTTAACCAGAATTAGTATACGAAGCCCGCTCTTCAGTTATTTCATAATTGCCTTATTCGCCCCGAATGTTCTATAAACATAGTCATCTCCGGCCACATGCATGTGAGCAAGATCTTTCCCGGTTGATAGTCTCAGAAAACTACCGACCTTTCTTTTCAACCATTTTATAACGGAGTTCTGTAGCCTCTGGTATTACCAGAGAGTCAGAAAAATAATATATACCGCTCGGCAAGAATCTTTATTCTGTGATTATTTTTGACTTAAGGTTCTTGATCTAAAATGCAATTTTTGTTTACCATACGGACCATTAAATATTATTCGCAGATAATAATGTTATGAAGCCTGTCATTTCATTCCGCTAGTTATTATATCTTTAAATATGCGGTTATTAATACTTTTCTCAGTCCTGGCAGTCTTAGTTCAATGTACCCGTTCGAAATCAGATGAGCCTTTTACCGATTATGATTTAAGTAAGGTACCTTATGAGATCAATTCTCCCTCTAAAACTATGGCGCTGCACTACGATCTTGAGGAGATTTCCGGTCTAAGCTACTATGATGAAAAAACACTATTATGCGTTCAGGATGAGAGCGGGAAAGTATACTTTATAGACAATGAAAGCGGGGAGATCAAAAAAGAGTTGAAGTTTGGTAAAGGTGGAGATTATGAAGGAGTGGAAATTCTAAATAAACGAATTTACGTAGTTGCCAGCAATGGTAAGCTTACTTCATTTATTCCGGATAGCGCTGTTGAAGCTACAACGGTAAATACTCCGCTTTCCATAAAGAATGATGTAGAGGGCCTTGGCCTTTTGCAAGGAAAATTAACCCTTTATTGCAAGGCAGATGGAGCCCTACCAGATAATAAAGCTAAAGGCAAAGTAGCCTACTTCTTTGATAGCGATTTAAATGAATTAGTTCCAAATCCTGCATTTTCATTTAAAGTGAAAGATCTCCAAAAGTTTATTAAGCACAGAGAACATTTTAACACGCTACAGGATTTTGATCCTTCAGGTGTTGCCGAACATCCAATGACTAATGATATTTACATTGTCACAGCAGACCGTGCCCTTCTTGTATTATCCCCGGATTTTGAAATTAAGGAGTTAGTGAAGCTGAATAGACTCATTTACAAGCAGCCCGAAGGCATATGCTTTTCACCCAACGGTACATTGTACATATCAAACGAAGGCGACGGGGCACGAGCGAAACTTGTTAGACTAGACTACTTAAGACTATAGAATTTGTTATATAAATTACTCAATGAATAAAATAGCACTACTTGCCATACTCGCTTTTTTCTGTAATATCTCTTATGGTCAGGAACCGATCTATACGCTCTTTTTAATCGGTGATGCGGGTAAGCGCTCAGAGGGGCAGAAGGCCACCTTTGAACTGGCTAGAAAGCAATTAGAGCAGACGAGGGGAGGAAGGGGCCTGGTATATCTTGGTGATAATATATATCCAAAGGGGCTACCGCTAGAAGGTGACAAAGAACGGGCAGAGGCGGAAGCTGTTATTCAAGCTCATGTCGAAGTAGTTAAAAACTTAGATGGTGATTTCTATTTTATTGCGGGGAACCATGATTGGGCCAACGGAAGAATTTACGGTTGGGAGCAGGTGAAACGTCAGGAAGAATATGTTGAGAATTTGATGGATTCAGCCAATGTATTTTTGCCTGATAGCGGGTGCCCGGGTCCTGTAGAGATTTCACTCAATGAAGAGATAACCCTAATCATTATTGACACACAGTGGTTTCTGCATAATTGGGATAAACCAGACGATGAGAACGGCGGTTGTGATTCTGCAGACCCTATTGAGTTATTACAATCATTGGATGATATGATCAGCAGCAACGCACATAAAAAAGTAATTGTTGCTGCGCATCATCCTATTTATACTTACGGTGACCACGGTGGTGTTATCAAGGCTTCGGAGCATTTGAAACCACCCATCTTAGGGAGTATTTATGCCCTTTACCGCAAGATTATTGGCAGTGTTCAAGACAATACCCACCCGAAGTATAAGGCCATGAGCAATGCCCTGGTAAGTGTGTTTGAAAAATACGATAACATTATACACGTGGCAGGGCATGATCATTCATTGCAATATTCGTTCAAAAATGATACCCACTATATTGTCAGTGGATCGGGCGCGAAGAAATCCTACGTTAAAAAAAAGGGGTATGCTGAGTTTGCCGAAATGACCTATGGCCTAGCAAAGGTAATTTTTTACAGTGGAGGTAAAGTTGAACTTGAGATTTTGCGATCTGACGGGAGCCAGGCTTTTGCTAAAGAACTCATGAACAAGCCGTTCATTCCACTAGTGACAGAAGCAGAATTCGTATCTAATGTTGATCTTTCCGATAGCTCGGTATCGATTAATGCCAGTGACCAATACAAAGCTGGAAATATGAAAAAGAAGCTCTTAGGGGCTAACTATAGAGATGTTTGGGAAATGGAGCGAAAAGCTCCCGTTTTTGATATTGGAGCAGAGCATGGCGGTCTTAAAATCGTACAGCGAGGGGGAGGTATGCAAACAAAGTCGTTACGACTTCAGGCTGAGGATGGTAAGCAATACGTATTAAGGTCTATAGAGAAGTACGCCGAAGGGGCAGTACCTGCCATGTTTCAAAATACCTTTGCAGTAGATCTTGTTCAGGATCAAATTTCTGCATCGCATCCCTATGGAGCCTTTGTAGTTCCATCCTTGGCGGAGGCAGCTAAAGTCTATCATACAAATCCTAAAATAGTCTTTATCCCCGATGATCCAAGATTTGGTGAGCATCAGGCAGACTTTGCCAATACGCTCGCTCTTTATGAAGAACGCCCTGCGAAAGACTGGTCCGATGCTTCATTTTTTGGCAACTCTGATAAAATCGTGAATACTGCCAAGGTAATTGAGAAGCTGGCTAAAGACAATGATAATTCCGTAGATCAGCAGTGGGTACTTAAGTCAAGGTTGTTTGATCTGGTCATTGGCGACTGGGATCGTCATGATGATCAATGGCGCTGGGCTTCCTTCGACGACGGTAAGGGTAAGATGTATCGTCCTATACCCAGAGACCGGGATCAGGTATTCTTTGTCAATACCGGTTTTTTTCCTTCTATCTGGAGTAGAAAATGGGGGTTGCCGAAATTTGAAGGTTTTGATGACGATGTTCGTTGGCCCAGCGGACTAATGTTTAATGCACGCTACTTTGATCGAACCTTTTTAACCGGGCTTTCACGTGAAGACTGGATAAAAGTGTCAGAACAACTCCAGTCGGACCTTACAGACAGCGTTATTGAAAATGCTATAAATCAATGGCCGGAAGATGTTTACAAGTTACATGGTGATGAAATTATAAGAAAGCTAAAATCAAGGAGAGACAAGCTAAAACAATATGCGGTCGACCATTATGAATTTCTGGCTAAAGCTGTGGATGTACTCGGCAGCAATAAACATGAACATTTTAAAGCGACTCGTGAGTCAAATGGCGATGTTCATGTGGTCGTGCGTAAAATGAAAAAAAACGGAGATAAAAAAGGCAAAATATATGAGCGTGTCTTTAAATACGGTGAGACTAAAGAGATTCGCCTATACGGATTAGGTGGCGAGGACGAGTTTGAAATAGAAGGAGAAACTGCTAAAAGTATTAAGATTAGAGTTATTGGTGGATCAGGGGATGATGAATTGGATGACGACTCGAAGGTTAGCGGCCCGGGAAAAAAAACAATATTCTATGATACCAAGGAAGGCAATGAGATCAAGTTTAATTCCGAAAGTAAGAATCGACTTTCAGAGGATCCTGAGGTTAATTCTTACAACAGAAAAGAGTTTAAGTACAACGTGCTGATGCCGCTATTGACAGGAGCCTTTAACCCTGATGATGGTATTTTCATTGGTGGAGGCTTCAGTTATACCAATCATGGATTTAGAAAAGCCCCTTTCAAATCGAGGCATACGGTTTTGGCAAGTTATGCAGCCAATACATCTTCGTATAATTTTAAATACCACGGTGTTTTTACAGATGTAGTTAAGTCTTGGGACCTGGAAGCGACCACCAATTTACGCTTTCCCAATTTCACCAATTTCTTTTTCGGTTTAGGAAATGAGAGTGTTTTTGATCAGGACATTGACGAAACTACCTCGGTGAGTAATGCTATAAATTATTATAGACTGCGCTTTGAGGAGATATCTTATGAAGTTGGTTTTTTCCGTCAGCTTGGAGCTTTTGCTAAACTTGGAATAACGCATGACTACTTTAGTTGGAAGCTAGAGGACTTTTCAGACGATGATCGATTTGTACAGGAATTTGTTGCCAACACCGATCCAAGCCTTGAAAATACGACCTTCAGTTATCTTGGTGGTGGTGTCCGTTTAGATGTGGATACCCGAAAAAACAAGTTCATGCCCAATACCGGTATTGTCTGGACTAACAAGATCAATACCCTGTATGGCATTAATGACGATTCGGATGACTTCCATCAGTTCAACACCAGCTTTGCATTCTATCATAGTTTTAAATTGCCGGCCAGACTTACCTTCGCAAGTAGGATAGGTTATGGTATGAACTTTGGAAATGTGAACGATGACTATCCTTTCTTCTTGTCTCAAACGTTGGGGGGCAGAAGTAACTTACGCGGATACAGGATTACACGTTTTTGGGGAGAACAGGCGCTCTACAATAATTTTGAGCTTCGATTAAAACTATTCAGTGTTCGTACCTATCTTTTTCCGGCTTCAGTCGGCATAATGGGTTTTCACGATGTGGGAAGAGTATGGGTTGATGGCGAGGACTCTGATACCTGGCATCGAGGCGCTGGCGGAGGTTTGTGGTTTGCGCCATTCAATGCGGCAGTTATATCAGCGGAAATAGGCGCCTCTGATGAGGACACCTTGTTCTATTTCCGATTTGGTTTTTTGTTTTGATACCTGGCAGCCTGGCTTTAATGGGTTCCTTGCGAAAACGCCTGCTATAGTAGGGTGTCTTGAGGAACCTATGCCGCGCTTTATCACAAAAACATACCCCCTGAGGCTTCCAGTCTTTGTGCGTTGATCCACCTGGCTTGATCAGTACATAGGAATGCTACTACACCACCAATATCATCCGGTAACCCTACTCTGCCAAGAGCAGTCTGACTCGCTATTATCCCTTTAATCTGTGGGTTAGCATTGAAAGCCGGTGCGGTGAAATCTGTTTCAATAGCTCCCGGAGCGACTACATTAGCTGTAATGCCACATGCGCCTAATTCTTTAGCCAGATATTTTGTAAATACTTCAACGGCGCCTTTCATAGAGGCGTAAGCGGCGTATCCTGGCAGTGAGAATCGGGCTAACCCGGTGCTGGTGTTGATAATTCTACCACCATCTTGTAAAAACGGCAGAGCTTTTTGAGTAAGGAAGAAGGTTCCCTTCAGGTGTACGTTGTACAGTGCATCAAACGCCTCCTCTTTAAATTCAGCTATCATACCGTGCGAATCTATACCGGCATTGTTGACAAGAAAATGAAACTTATCTGTATTCCATTTTTCTGCTAAAACTGATGATACTTTGTCAAAAAAGGTATCAAATGAAGAGTTTTCCGCCACATCCAGTTGAATGGCAACCGCCTTTTGGCCCTTAGCTTCAATTTCTTCTACCACTTTTTCGGCTTCGTCTTTTTTACTACGGTATGTAATGATGATATCACTTCCGAAGTCCGCTAATTGTAAGGCCTCATTTTTTCCAAGTCCGCGGCTACCACCCGTGATAAGCGCGATTTTTTCGTTTATTAACTTTTCCATTGTAGTGAATTTTGTATTTGTTTTTGATTACACTACAAATGAATAAACATATGAAGGCATAGAAATGACGGATATCTAAGGCGCTATGACAAATTCCAAAGATGTCCGGAGCAGAGTCGTCAAAAAAGGGGTATTACAAGCTTTTTCTATAGTTGTTAGGGGTAACTCCGGTATGGCGTTTGAAGTAACTGCTGAAGTGCGTAGCTTCCGAAAAACCTAGTGTAAAGCCAATTTCCTTAGCGGTCAAGTTGCTATTCTTTAGCATAGCTTGCGCCTCGCTTATTGTTTTCTCGGCTATCCAGGAATTTACTGATTTACCGGTTTTGCTCTTAATTACTGTGCTCAGGTAGTTAGGGTGCAATTTCTGGAGGTTGGCATAGTCCTGTACTTGAAAAATATATTCCTCTTCACCCGAAAGCAACCGGCGATAATGCTTTTCTAAATTGTGTTTAAACAGCTTGACTATCTCTGAGCTTCGGTCACCTTCTTCTATAGGATTATAGCCTTTCCAGAATTTTTCTTTGATCTTAAGCAAGATGACCACAAATAGGTTGCTAATGATCTTATACTTTAACGGGCTGTTTTTTTTGAATTCTTTTGCTATTTGCAAATAAAGCTGTTCAAATTCTTTAAACTCAAGACTAGGTAAAGTACTCGGGGGTACTGTTTCAGCCAATAGAAAAGGAAATTCATCAAACACCTTCTGATGTACCTGCTCTTTTAAGAAGGCTTCAGTTAGTGTTATAATAAATACATCATTCAGTTCTTCCAGGTGGAATGCTTTTATATGCCCCGGGTTAGTAAAATATATTGTGCCTGGCTCGGTTTTAAATACCTTATTGTCTGTGGTATATGTGCCACGCCCGTCTTTTACAAATACAAAGGAATAGTAATTAGCTCTAAAGGTTGGTGAAGTGAAAGGAACCTCAGGGTGAATATCAGGTAGAAAATGGATGGTAAAATCAGTCTCCTGATCGATAGGCAGGTTAAGGGCTCTGTAGAGGTCAGAAATTGTATGATGAACAATGAGGTCTGTCATGCTGCCTTTTTATACTTTTAAATTACATTAATTACTCTCAACCATAAATCAATATCTAACAACAATCTCCATATCTTTATCGTCAGAGTCACGTTATAGCTGATTGATGGAGAGACCTGCGCTGATTTTTGAACATTCACCACTTTTCTTAGTACTGTGCATTGCCCTTGGTTTCGGTTATGCCTTTTTCACTTACAAAAAAGTAGGACCTTGGGGGCCAGCCAAGAATAGAGGTCTATTTGCTCTTAAATGGATATCGGCTACGTTAATTGCTATTTTATTGGTTTCACCCATTTGGAGACAGCAACAAAATGAAATAGAGAAAGCCACATTCGTTATCGCCATTGACAACTCCCAGTCAATAACAGAAGGCGCTGATAGTATTGACTTACAGCAAGTTCTTACTGATCTGAAAGAAACCACTGCTAAGCTTGAGGAAGCTGACTTTGCCATTGAACATAGAACAATAAGTAACAAAAGACTACCTGACTTTGAAGGGTTAAGTTTTGATGTGCAAACTTCAGATCTTAATGATTTTATTGACGAGATCAATGCAGATTATGAAGGCCGCAATCTCGGTGGTATTCTACTACTCTCCGATGGTATACACAATCAGGGGCTTCTACCCACTTACTCAAGTCAATCGAGCAAGATTTATTCAGTCGGTATTGGGGATACGGTACCTAAATCTGATATTATTTTAAATGCTTTATTATATAATCAAGTCTCCTATCAAGGCAGTAAGTTTCCTATGATTGTGCAGATCAAACAGAAAGGATATTCAAATCAGATGGTAGGGTTAAGTGTATTTAAAGGTGGCGACCGTCTTGTTTCTAAAACTGTGCGGCTGTCTGACGAAGCACAAATTACGGAGGTAGAACTCGAACTTGAAGCGAAAGAGTCAGGGTATCAGTCCTACACTGTGGCTCTTGAGATTAAGGAAGGTGAATTTAACCCGGACAATAATTCAAAAAAGGCCTACATTGAAGTCATTGAAGGGAAGGAAAGGATAGCATTAGTAGCTCCCGCGCCACATCCGGATATAAAAGCATTGCGTTCAGCAATTGAAAGCAATAAGAACTACTCTTTTGATCAGTTTGTTTTGAGCCTTCCGGATCAACGGGATCGATTGGCCAATACCAAAGAAAAATTTGATCTTATCATTCTTCACCAACTGCCCGACGTTAGAAGAACTGGAGCTTCGTTTGTGCAACGGTTTCTAGGGAGTAATTCTTCCCTGTTATGGATATATGGAGGGCTGACAGATGTAAGTCAGCTTAATGTAGCCAACAGGCTCATGCAGCTGGATGTTATTCGAGGGGAGTATGATCAGGTGACTGCTAATTATAATCAGGCGTTTACCAGTTTTTCATTAACAGAAAAGCTTCAGCGATCCTTTGATGATTTTCCACCCTTGACCGTTCCATTTGGCAAAATCAATATTAAAAACGATGTTTCGGTGTTATTAAATCAACGTGTTGGATCGTTGAACACCAACAAACCGCTTGTCACCGTTGTGGATAACGATGGTGTTAGGAGCGGCCTCATTTTAGGGAGTGACATATGGCGTTGGAAGTTGGCGGATTATGCGAGAAATGACAATAATGAACTTTTCAATGAACTTATCAGTAAGCTGGTTCAATATCTCTCATCAAAGGAAGATAAGCGCAAGTTTAAAGCTTATCCATTGAAGTCCGAGTTCCGTACCAGTGAGCCCGTAGTCTTTGAAACTGAGGTATATAATGATCTTTACGAGCGTGTTTATGGCGATAAAATTGATTTGAAGCTGACAAATGAATCTGGTAAAGAGACAAGTTACAGTTATGTTCCCACCCAGAGTAATACACGCTATGCCATAAATGGCTTGGATGAAGGGGTTTACAAGTACCAGGCGAGCACGAGTATGGAAGGTGAAACAGTCAGGGCAATGGGAGAATTTCTGGTCAAGGAGATACAATTGGAAAAGCTCAATTTAACAGCAGATTTCAACCTGCTTAGAAAGATTTCCGATGGTTCGGGAGGCGAATTCTTTTTACCTACAGAATTTGATAAGTTAGATGCTACGCTTGGTAATGAAAAGGCGCAGGCAGTGATTCATAGCAATGAAAAATATCTTCCATTTATTAACTTACAATGGATTTTCGTTCTAATACTAATACTTGTTTCTACAGAATGGTTCATTAGAAAATTTAGTGGGTCATACTAGATGGGTCATGTCATTCCATTTCCTGACTATGGTCATGCTTGCTAGGTTCGTTAATGAATGGTTCTGTGTTTATTTTGTGTCGTATTTGATCTGGAACCATGAACAACAGTTTAAAGCTCGTCCTTTGCAGTGTAGTACCTGTCGTTATTCTACTGCTCCCAAGAACTTGGATACCATTAGAAGGTATTACTGAAATTGAGCAACGAGTAGTTGCTATCTTTTTTTTTGCAGCGATTTTCTGGATCGTTGAACCCATACCCGTTTACACCACTTCTTTATTAATTATTTTTCTTGAATTGATATTACTGTCGGAGAAAGGATTGATCTTTTTAAGGCATGAAACGAATGAGTTTTACGGGCAAGCGGTAGGGTACAAAGATATCTTACACACATTTGCATCACCAATAATTATATTGTTTCTGGGGGGATTTTTCCTGGCTATGGCTGCCACCAAGTATCGCCTGGACCAGAACATGGCACGTGTTTTACTTGCACCATTCGGCGTTAAGCCAAAGTATGTTATGCTCGGCTTAATGTCTATAACAGCAATTTTTTCAATGTTCATGAGTAATACGGCTACCACAGCAATGATGCTTTCTATTCTGGCTCCTGTACTCGCTGTGTTTGAAGCTAACGATAAAGGTAAAATAGCCTTTGCTCTGGCTATCCCCTTGGCTGCTAATGTCGGAGGCATAGGAACGCCTATTGGAACCCCTCCAAACGCAGTTGCACTTAAGTATTTAGCGGGGGCTGATATGATCAGTTTTGGGGAGTGGATGATGTTTGCCGTACCCTTTGTAATTGTGTTGTTAGGCATTGGCTGGCTAGCGCTATTAAGTATTTATCCTACTCAGACACGTACCATCAATCTGGATATAAAAGGTAAATTCTTAAAAAACACAAAGGCGTATATTGTGTATGCCACATTTGCCGGTACGATATTGCTATGGCTTACAGATTTTATTCATGGTATGAACTCCTACGTGGTTGCCATGCTGCCCGTAGCTGTTTTTTCAGCAACGGGCATCATCAGCAAAACTGATTTACAACGCGTGAGTTGGGACGTACTTTGGTTAGTTTCCGGGGGTATAGCTTTAGGGTTGGCTTTAGATAAAAGTGGCCTGGCCAGTAGGGTTATTGGGTCAATCCCATTTGAAGGCCTTTCACCACTGGTCATTGTATTAGCCGTTTCTGTGGTGGCAGCGGTGATGGCAAATTTCATGTCTAATACTGCAACAGCCAACCTGTTGTTACCTCTTGTAGCAGTATTAGGTACTTCCATAAGCTCAATAAGTGAATACGGCGGTTCCCAAATGATTGTGTTAGCTACCACGATAGCCTGTTCCATGGGTATGGCGCTCCCTATTAGTACACCACCAAATGCCTTGGCGTTTGGTACGGGGTTGTTTGAAACACGGCACATGGCCAAACCAGGTATTGTTATGGCCATAATAGGATTAATACTGAGTTATGCCTTATTGTTCATTCTTCAATCTTCAGGATTTTTCAAATGAGTATCTATCAGGAAGGCCACAGCCATGAACATATTGTAAAGACCTACTTCTCAAATAGTGAGAAACGTATAAGTCTCAAGCCTGGAGAGGTACTCCTGGAGCAGTATGAGGTAAACGACAGGCTCTTTTATGTTGCCCAAGGCAAAGTATGCGGCTACTTACCTGATAAAGAGCTTGAAGAGCCTGTCTTTGAGGCAGATGAAGATTCTTTCGTAGGTGTATATAGCTATTTCTCTAATGACCGAAAAAGTTACTCGCAGGTAGTTGCTGAGGAGGACGCTGTCGTTTTTTATTATAATGATAACCCTTTTGAATTACCCCAGCAGGAAGCCAGAGAGTTTTTAACATTCTTGTTTGGCGTAGTAGTTCGCGAGCTTAGAGATCGACAGCATTTTGCCGGAGAAATGGCACATGACCGTGAAAAGTCATTACAAAAACTCATCCAGGTAGAGAAGATGGTCACCCTCGGTCAAATGGCAGCTGGCATTGCACATGAACTCAATAATGCAATTGGTTCGCTGAACAGCAATTTAAATCAGGTTGAGGAACGCATTATTGAAAACCTGGAAAAGGCTGAAGACCAAAACCTAATTGCTTATTTCAACAAGGGCCTAAATGAAGGGCAACCAATTACAAGTTCGGAAGCAAGAGCGGCCAGGGCAGAGCTGGAAAAGCTGAAGTTTTTAGATAAGCCTACGGTAAAGATACTTGCGCGTGCCGGGGTGTCGCCCAGTGAAATAAAAAGAACGAGCCAGGGAAGTAGGGAAAGGGCACAGCGCATAGCTTCTTTTTGGGAGTTGGGTTATTCACTGCATGACATGCATATTGCAACTACTCACTCAAGCCATGTCATAAAATCTGTAAAGAGTGTGGGCGTAGCAAATCAAAACTGGACGACTGATACTGATATTAATAAAACTGTTCAGGAAGCTTTGGCAATTTTAAGGAGCATGACTAAAAATGTGGGAGTTGAAGAGCAGTTTGATCCGGATTTGCCATTCACAGAAGTATGTTCAGGTGAATTAATACAAGTATGGATTAATTTGATAAAAAATGCTGTTGAAAGTCTGATCAATAGCGGCACGGACGCTCCTAAAGTTCAGGTAGCAACTTCTCACAACGAAAAATCAATTCTTGTAACAATTACAGATAATGGACCAAGTATTCCGCCGGAACTTAGTGAAAAGATATTTCAGCCAAACTTTACCACTAAGGTTGGAGGTTTATCCTTTGGTCTTGGCCTGGGACTTACAATTTCCAAGCGAATTATTAGCGAACACAATGGGAAGATAGAATTAGAAAGCGAAGCCGGCCATACCCATTTTAAGATCTATATTCCTATAATCAATAAATGAAAAACCATGGATCAACTTTATATTATTTGTATTGACGATCAACAGGAAGTTTTGAATGCATTAGAACAGGACTTAGCCATTTTTGATGATAAACTTAATGTGGAGGTCTGTGATTCAGCATCCGAGGCGCTTGAGCTTGTAGGCGAAATTGACAAACGTGGAGACTTTGTTGCAATCGTAATATCCGATCAGGTTATGCCAGGAATGAGCGGAGTAGCGCTGTTAAGTAAAATTGAAGAAGATTCACGCTTTCCATATACCAGGAAAGTGCTGCTCACAGGCCAGGCAACCCATCAGGATACGATTGAGGCTATTAACCTGGGAGGCATTGATAGATACATAGCTAAGCCATGGGATAAGAAGGAGATCATTAAAACAATCAAAAGTTTGCTGACGGAGTATACCACCAGAAAGGGGATATCATACGAGGCATTTTCCGGCCTCTTGGATCAAGAACTTTTATACGAAATATTAAGAAAGCAGACATAAGAAAGGATTTATAACTAAATTTATAGTTATGAAGATCCGACTAAGTCTTTTTTTACTGCTTGTCTTCTTAACATCCTGCATGGATCACTATGAGTTAGGTGAAAAGTATTTCAAAGAAGGGGATTATAAAAATGCTGAAATTCATTTTGAGAGAGCTGCTAAAATTGAGCGTGGAAACTGGAGAATTTTGTATAATCTAGCGAGATCAAAGGAGGAGTTAGGTAAATATGATAAGGCCATTGAGCTTTATTCTCAAAGCCTGGATATCAAAAATACTACAGCGAGCCACCTGGGGCGTGCCAGGTGCTACGAACACAATGATTATTACCTGAAGGGCGCCATCATTGACTATTCTGAAGCCCTGAAAATAAAGCGTAAGGATAATTTCGAGGCGTTCTATGGACGTGGCAGAGTTTATATTAAAGAGGTTAATTACTATAAGGCTTTATGGGATATAAATCAGGCAATCAACATCAAGCCCAAACATGTAAATGCTTATTATCATAGGGCTATAATCAGATCTCAGATTGGAGATAACACAGGAGCCTTAAATGATATGAACTATGTAATTGAAAAAACCGACGGTTTTTTAAAGGCGCATTTTAATAGAGGAATTATCTATCAACGGCTGGGAGTGCATAAAAGTGCAGTGAGAGATTTTGATAAAGCCATTAATTTAGGAATAAAGAAGGCTGATGTTTATGTGCGAAGAGGGAAAAGCCATCTTCAACTAGGTAATACAATAAGGGCTTTCAAGGATTTTGAAGTCGCGGAAAAACTAAATCCCAAATTGCGTGGCCTAAAAGAAAAAATACGGCTTAAGTCCTCTTGATAAACGTTTATCGCGATTTTTTTATAATCTCGTTCTTAAGCGCGCTGTAAACCACCTTGCTCATAAAGTCTTCTGCAGCTTCCGCAAGAGAGGTCGGATCGGTTTGTTCCGATTGTGCTCTCCAAACAATAGATTGTTCTTTCCTTTTATCTGTTCTCAGGTCATGGAAGACAGCTTCAATAACGTATGTTTTAGTAGTTACCAACTCTCCGGGATCATAAACCGTTTCGTATTGCTGTGCAATATAGTTCCCATAGGTGCCATATGTCGAGCGAACAGTTATATCAGACCCACCTGAATATACCATAGCCTCTTTTTCGTCAATCAAGGCTACAGTAAGAGCGCCATCGACTTTATTATCATTAATTACCTTTATGATACTTTCCTCCTTTTTATCTTCCTCAGACATATGCTTAGGAAATATGGTCATTCCAGCTATAGCATTGATGCTCCTTTTATTTAATAGCCTTGCTCCTCTGCTTTCAAACTCATTTCGAGCTTCGATATTGTCGGTAATGGCCGCAACTACTATTTTTGAATAGGCGCTTCCCGTGTAAGACGGTTTCGTCCATTGCTTTGCAATTTCAGAGCTACAGGAAGAGAGCAAGAGGATACAAAAAAGCGATGGTAATCTCATTTCAAGTTTGCTTCAAAACCTCGTGGGTAGTGTGGAGATATCGGAATTTTCTTAATCTTCTTCCTTCTTCTGAGCTTTCTTTCCGGGTTTTTTCATTTTAAGTTTGAGCTCTTCACTCTTTCCATCATGATCAGCTACTATTATTGAACCTTCATCACCTTCTCCTTTAAGAATTTCTTCTGCCACAGGATCTTCTAAATATTTCTGGATAGCTCTATTGAGTGGCCGAGCGCCATACTGGGGATCGTAACCTTTTTCTGATAAGAAATCTTTAGCTTTCTCAGTCAGCTCAATTTGATAACCCAAAGAATTAATCCTTTCAAAAAGCTTTCCAAGTGAGATATCAATAATTTTATGGATGTGCTCCCTATGTAGTGTGTTGAATACTATAACATCATCAAGTCTATTTAGGAACTCAGGACTAAAAGCCTTTTTGAGTGCACTTTGAATAGTTGACTTCATGACTTCCTCCTCATTATTTTGCTTTGCAAGCGTAGAGAAACCAATACCAGCGCCGAAATCTTTTAAATCGCGGACTCCGATATTGGAGGTCATGATAATTATAGTGTTTCTGAAGTCGACCCTACGGCCCAAACCATCTGTCAGGATACCATCATCCAATACCTGGAGTAACAGGTTAAAGACATCAGGATGTGCTTTCTCAATTTCGTCAAGCAGCACAACACTGTATGGCTTTCTTCTTACTTTCTCCGTAAGCTGACCCCCCTCTTCATAACCTACATATCCCGGAGGTGCACCTACAAGCCTGGACACGGAGAATTTTTCCATGTACTCACTCATATCAATACGCACCAGCGAGTCGTCCTTATCAAAGAGGTAAGTAGAAAGTACTTTGGCAAGCTCTGTTTTACCAACTCCTGTCGGACCTAAGAATATAAAAGAACCAATTGGCTTTTTAGGGTCTTTTAAGCCAACGCGTGTTCGTTGTATCGCCTTGGTTAATTTGGTAATAGCCTCATCCTGACCGATAACTCTTCCGCTAAGCTCTTCATTCATACCCAAAAGCTTATTGCTTTCTTTCTGAGCTATTCGTTTGGTAGGGATACCTGTCATCATGGCGATAACATCCGCTACGTTATCCTCGTCAACGGTATATCGTCTGCTCTTTGTTTCTTCTTCCCAGTTTACCTTTGCTATTTCAAGTTGCTCAAGTAATTTTTTCTCTTTATCCCTGAGCTGCGCAGCCTCTTCATATTTTTGGCTCTTAACTACCTGATTTTTCTCCTCCTTAATGTCTTCGATAGCCGCTTCCAGCTTTACTATTTCATCGGGGACATGAATATTGTTGATATGAACTCGTGCACCAGCTTCGTCTAAAACATCAATTGCTTTGTCGGGTAAGAAGCGGTCACTGATATATCTATCTGAAAGCTTAACACAGGCTTCAACTGCTTCCGCAGTGTAATTCACGTGATGATGCTCTTCATACTTTTCTTTTATGTTATCAAGTATCTGAACCGTTTCTTCAGGTGAAGTGGCATCCACCATCACCATTTGAAAACGTCTAGCTAGTGCGCCGTCCTTTTCTATATACTGTCTGTACTCGTCAAGTGTAGTTGCTCCTATGCATTGGATCTCTCCTCTGGCGAGCGCCGGTTTGAACATATTGGAGGCATCCAGGGAACCTGATGCTCCACCTGCGCCAACGATTGTATGAAGTTCGTCAATAAATAATATGACCTCCGGAGACTTTTCTAGCTCGTTCATTACGGCCTTCATGCGCTCCTCAAACTGCCCTCTGTATTTGGTGCCCGCCACAAGTGAAGCTAAGTCAAGCGTTACCACTCGCTTACCGAATAAAACACGACTTACTTTTTTCTGTATAATTCGAAGCGCTAGGCCTTCTGCGATCGCCGTTTTTCCAACTCCGGGCTCTCCAATAAGGATAGGATTATTCTTTTTTCTTCTACTTAAGATCTGAGCCACTCGCTCAATCTCCTTATCCCGCCCGACAATAGGATCGAGCTTGTCATCTTCTGCGAGTTTAGTAAGATCGCGGCCAAAGTTATCCAGCACCGGGGTTCTTGATTTTTCAGATCCTTTCTTCTCCTTACCACCACCGGTACTGCCGGAGCTGCTTCCAAATAACTTGGATGAGTCCTCATCCGGGTCGTCCGTATCTGAGGAAGCCATCGGATTTTCTGTTTGATATTCCAAAAGCTCTTTTACAACATCATAATTTACATCGAATTTCTCCAAAATCTGCGTCGCTATATTGTCTTCATCTCTTAATATGGAGAGCAGTAAATGCTCCGTGCCAATTAATTGGCTTTTAAAAATTTTTGCTTCAAGGTATGTTATCTTCAGTACCTTTTCCGACTGTCTTGTTAAGGGTATATTGGCTAAATTCTTCACGTCATGAGAAGCGGTACCCTTAGATACTTTCTCTACTGAACCGCGCAACTCATCCAGTGATATGCCTAACTTTTTTAATAGGCTAACAGCTACACCCTCTCCTTCGCGAATCATACCTAATAACAAGTGTTCCGTGCCTATGTAATCGTGGCCGAGTCTTAGAGCCTCTTCCCGACTTAGGGAAATGACCTCCTTAACTCTGTTTGAAAATTTTGCTTCCATGCTGTAGCAATTGTATATGTCTATTGTAAATCTACTGATTTATTAAAAAGAATTACCATCAACCGAGCTGGTAATTATTATAGATTAAATCAACGGTAAACCTATTTTAATTGTTCATTTTAGTAGGCCGACTGTTGAATTATAGCAGCCGAATTTGGCCCTTCATTCATAATTAAATCCACAACGCTCAGGTTAGGTGCAAAGTCTTTGCCAAATACTTGATAGTACTCCACAGCCTGATAAAAAGTCCGGTTAGCGAAATCTGATTTTGCACTGATTTGGTTTCTCAGGTCTGAATAATTCTTCTGAGAGCCCTTTGTGTACGTTTTTGTGATTAAGATGTTTTTATTTATTCCAAGTACTTGCAGACAGACTGTCAGTAAATTCCTGTTAAAATCGAAGAGAAATTTTTCTCTTTTTTGGAACGCCTTTTCAAAATAGTCAAAATAGTATTCAAAAAAAGGCGCTTTACCATAGGCAGATCTCAAAGCCCTTAGGTGTATCTGGTTCCAGTTTTGGTCGTGGTCAATTTGAATATCTTTAACTGATATTTTTTTTCTACCACCTATTACCGGAACAGTAAGCTGGAGTTTTCCATTTGCATCCTTTATGTAGCACCGATTACGAAAACTTTGCTTTATGTAGTTTTCCTGGGCTTCTATTAAAATGACATCATACTCATGTAAACACGTAAAGTACTCAATACATGGAAAGTAATGCAGTTCTATTAAAAGTCTTTTGGTATTATAGGAACTCATTTATATCTCCTAATCCTTCACGGATGATTTCCACCTCGCCAGAGGAGCAGTCAATTACGGTCGAGGGTACGTTTCCACCTGTCCCACCATCGATAACAATGTCAACTTCGTTTCTTAAGTCATCGAATATAACCTCAGGATCCGTTGTATATTCCAGTATTTCATCGTCATCCTTAATGGAAGATGTGATCATTGGGTTCCCCAGAAGCTCAACTAGCTGTAGTGGGATATTATTATTAGGTATCCTTACGCCTACTGTTTTTTTGTTGACATTCAGGATCTTAGGTATCCGACTGCTTGATTCCAAAATGAAGGTAAAAGGCCCTGGGAGGCTATACTACAGAAGTTTAAAGGTGCTATAGGCAATACGTTTTACGTATTCTGCAATTTGGCTGATGTCGCTACAAATGAACGAAAGGTTAAAATTATTAGGCTTAATATTTTTGATTCGGCAAACGCGGTCTACGGCTATTCTATTGAACAGATCACAGCCAATACCATATATGGTATCCGTAGGATAGATGACTACCCCTCCTTTTTTAAGGATATCCACGACCTGCTCAATTTTGGAGCGCTGTGGATTTTCGTCATATAACTTGATCAATTCGGCAGGCATAGCCCAAAACTATAGAAAAAATTGAGTTGGAAGATAGTATATCAATTGCAATGAGGGATGGCTTAATTTAATTAGGATACAAGGGTTTCGATATTCAAACAATTTGCTGTCTATGAGCTAACTTTGTCTCTGGACGATATTGGAATGGGAAATAGAAAAGTTCTACTTGTTACGCTGTTGGTTTTTACGATGTTATTGTCCTCCTTCGCTTTCTATGGATATCAGATTGTGTATTCTGCCAATATATTGGTGGATAAGGAAGATGCTGTTTTAATTATCGAGCCCGCAGAAACCTTCAAATCGCTGCAGGATAAGTTGTATAGCAATGATTACGTACAGGATTTGGTGTCATTCAGCTTTTTAGCACGAATTATGGATTATGACACTTCAATCAAGCCCGGAAGATATCTGCTCAAAAAAGACATGACCAATGTAGATGCAATACGTATGCTGCGAATAGGTCAACAACAACCTGTAAATATCACTTTTAATAACGTTAGGTTGATCGCTGATCTAGGCGGGAAAATAACTTCAAGCATTGCTTTATCAGAAGCGCAATTTAATACTGCTCTGGATGAGTTTATCTCTAGTAACGAGATGGGATTCAATTCCCAAAACATTATAAGCATGTTTATTCCTGACACATATAAGGTATACTATAATATTTCAGGTGAACAACTGGTCGAACGCATGCTGGCTGAGTATAAGCGCTTCTGGGGTGGGGGAAGAAAGGAAAAAGCCAGGAAGATAAATTTAGACCTAAAGGAAGTTTCTGTTTTAGCCTCTATCGTTCAGGCGGAAAGCATCAAAAAAGAAGAGAGTAAGATTATAGCAGGTTTATATAAAAACAGACTGGATAAAGGAATTGCGCTGCAGGCCGACCCGACTTTAGTATTTGCTTCCGGCGATTTTACTTTAAAAAGAGTGCTGAATGTTCATAAAGAAATAGATTCACCCTATAATACGTACCTCAACCGGGGCCTACCTCCCGGCCCTATCAATATGCCAACCATTCATTCTATCGATGCCGTATTAAATCATGATGATCATAACTATCTGTATATGTGTGCGAAAGAGGATTTTTCAGGGTACCATAATTTTGCCAGTAACATGCGCGACCATTTAAACAATGCCAGACGGTATCAGCGGCAGCTTTCTATTGAACAACGTAAAGCGAGGATGAACGGAAAGTAATGTATCAACATAAACACCAGGTTAGGGTAAGGTATGCTGATACAGACCAAATGGGCTATGTCTACTACGGTAATTATGCTGCTTATTATGAGACAGGACGGGTAGAAGCGCTGAGGACTCTGGGGCTTACTTATCGAGAGTTAGAGGAAAGCGGCGTGATGATGCCGGTTTTGGAAAATCATTCTAAATATATTGCCCCGGCGCTATATGATGAGCTTCTCACCATTACAACCAGTATCAAGCAAAAGCCAGAGGTTAGAATAACCTTCGAATTTGAAATCCACAATGAGTCGGGGAGCTTGATACATACCGGTGAAACAAAACTGGTTTTTGTGAACATGACCACAAAACGGCCTTGTGCAATGCCGAAGAATATGGAACATTTATTAACACCTTTCTTTGGCTCATGAAAAAGAAGATAGTTGACTACATACTTCAGTCTGAGGTATATAAAAGTCTGATAGCGCTTCTAAAGGCTGTTAAGTTTAGCAGGTATGAAGACCTGAGCCTCTATGAAATCATTCGAGTTTTTATTCAGAAGATCACCAAGGATGAAATCATAGAACGCGCAGAATCTGTGGCCTATAACTTTACATTAGCGATCTTTCCGGCCATCATATTCCTATTCACCCTTACACCCTATATCCACGAGTGGATTCCCAGCGTAAGCCAGGATAGAATCATTGAGTTCATAGGTGAATTTATGCCCGAAACCATGTATAAGGTGGCCAGCAATACCATAGAGGACATTATAAGCAACCAACGTGGAGGGCTGTTAACCTTTGGCGCTTTATTCTCTCTCTTTTTGGCTACAAATGGTATGCTCTCTTTAATGAAGGCTTTTAATGCGTGCTACAAAACCATAGAAAAAAGGGGTTTTATAAAGATGCGATTAGTAGCCACTGCACTTACTTTTATGCTTGCCCTAGTACTTATATTAGCTATAATCCTGCTCGTAATCGGGAATTTCGTTATAGACTTTG
>CALBPF010000261.1 GCA_937899105.1 uncultured Flammeovirgaceae bacterium
CGGGACGCGAAGATACAAAGACCTAAACCATTCCCAAGATTTATTGAGAAGAAAATTTAAAAATTTAAACCGCTACCTCTGTTCTCCAAATAGTTTCCGTTCGATCAGGCCCTGTAGAAACTATATTAATAGGTACATTTAATTCTTCGGTCAAAAATGAAACGTAGTCTTTTAGCTCACTTGGTAACTGGTCATACTCTGAAATTCCGCTAAGCGAAGCATGCCATCCATTCATTGTTTTATAAATGGGATCAAGCCTCTCGGCAACCACCTCATATGGGAAAATATCAGTTTCAGTTCCATCTTCTCTTTTGTAGCCTATACACACTTTAACTTTTTCAAAGGTACTCAGCACATCCGCTTTCATCATAAACAGTTGTGTAACACCGTTTATCATAACAGCATATTTTAAAGCAGGTAAATCCAGCCAGCCACACCTACGGGGTCGACCTGTAGTAGCGCCAAATTCATGTCCTTCCTTCTGGAGTCGATCTCCATCTGCATCGAACAGCTCTGTAGGAAATGGTCCACTACCTACCCTTGTGCAATAGGCCTTAAAAATACCATAGACCTCACCTACTTTATTTGGGGGTATACCTAATCCACTGCAAGCTCCTGAAGAGGTAGTATTTGAACTCGTAACGAAAGGGTAGCTTCCAAAATCCACGTCCAATAAAGAGCCTTGGGCTCCTTCAGCTAGTACTTTCTGACCAGAGTCTATGGCTTCATTCACATAATATTCGCTTTCTATAAGTTTGAATGATCGTAAAAAATCAATGCTTTCAAAAAATTTCGTTTCCAACTCCTCAATGTTGTAAGAAAGGTCGTACTCTTTGAGGATACCAAGGTGTTTATTACGAAGACGTTGGTATTTATCTTTAAATCGCTGAGAAAGCAAATCTCCAACTCTAAGTCCTGTACGCGCAATTTTATCTTGATATGTCGGGCCAATACCTTTTAAGGTTGACCCAATTTTTTCTACTCCTTTTGCCTTCTCATAAGCTGCATCCAATAATCGGTGTGTTGGGAGAATGAGTTGCGTTTTTTTTGAAACGAATAGATTGGCATGTACATTAAGATCAAACTTATCTAATGCCTCTATTTCTTGTTTAAAAATTACAGGATCCAATACAACTCCGTTCCCGATAACATTTTTTATCGTATCTCTAAAAATCCCTGAAGGTATTTGATGCAGCACGTGCTTGATACCATCAAACTCAAGAGTATGCCCCGCATTAGGGCCTCCTTGAAATCTAGCCACCAAATTGTATTTAGGCGCCAAAAAATCAACTATTTTACCTTTCCCTTCGTCTCCCCATTGAAGACCCAATAATAAATCGATAGCCATTATAAACTATTTTTAAGCACTTCAACTGCTTCTGACTTGCCCTGGGCAATATTAAATATTGCATTTAGTTTGGTTATAATGAGAAGCTTTTTGACATTTTCAGATGGATTAAGCAGGCATACTTCCCCACCTTTATTTCTAAATTTGGTGAGCACTGTAATGAGAACTCCAATCCCACTACTATTTATATATCTAAGCCCGGATATATCAATCATGCATAACATTATATTATCTTTAATATAGTTGTTTACCAACTCTATAATATCAAGACCGCTACTCTCCCCAATAAGATCACCACTTAGGTTGAGTTCTAAAATCTGGTCGTTAAGTTTATGACTGAATTCCATTTTTATTTTTTTGTTTCGAGTTTGATTTGACAATCACGACAGATGCCGTACAAATTTAAGGAGTGATGAAGAATATCAAAGTTGAGCAACTCCCCCACCATGGTCTGGATATTATGTATTCGAGGGTCGCAAAACTCAACTACTTTATGACACTCAGTACAGATTAAATGATCATGTTGTTTATACCCATACGACTTCTCATATTGGGCCAAGTTACGTCCAAATTGATGCTTACTTACTAAGTCGCATTCTACCAACAAGTCTAATGTATTATAAACAGTGGCCCTACTAACCCGATAGTTCTTATTCTTCATGCTGATATAGAGAGACTCTACATCAAAATGACCCTCTCGCGTATATATTTCCTCTAATATAGCGTAGCGCTCGGGTGTCTTCCGTAAGCCCTTATTCTCCAAATATGCTGTAAATATCTTTTTTACCTCATCAAAAACCTTCTCGTTCAGTGCCATGCAGTTTTAATATAGGATTGCAAATATATAATTTATAAGAAAAGCTCCCTGATTAACTATTCGTTTGATTCAACACGCGATACTTTAACAACTCCGTCAACTTTTTCCAGTTGTTTGGTAAGTATGTCAAGGTGTGCTGTATCGTTCACATATAGTGTTATTTGACCTTCAAAAATACCACTGTCCGTATCTATAGACATTGACCTCATATTTACTTTCAGTTCTTCCGAAATTATAGAAGTCACATCATTAATCAAACCTACTCTATCCGTACCAATGATTTTAAGTGTAGAAAGAAATGACGATTGATGTTGGGACGCCCATTTTGCTTTAACAACACGATGCCCGTGATTTGCCAATAGTTCAGGAGCATTCGGGCAGGTTACCCTATGCACCTTAATACCCTCATTAACAGTTACAAAGCCAAATACATTATCGCCGGGAATTGGATTACAACACTTGGATAGTTTGTAATCTATTACGTCCATATCTTCCCCGATTAGAAGTACATCATGCGATTTAACCTTAACAAGCTCTGATTCAATACTCTTTACATCCGGTATTTTAGAGGTAGCCCTAGACTTGATAGTAGTGGTTGGCTTATAATCTTTAAATTCTTTAATCTGCTTAGCTTCAAGGATACCTTTCCCAAACTTGAAAAATAATTCGAATTGGTTATTCACGCTGAAATATTCCCGCATTCTATCGAATGTTTCGTTTGAGGGGTCCAGCTTAAGCTGTTTTAATTTGCGATATATAATTTCTTTTCCTTCATCTGCGTGGTGTTTCTTATCCTCCTTTAAGCCATCTTTTATTTTTGATCGTGCTTTTGAGGTAACAACAAATCTTAGCCAATCTTCATTTGGGCTCTGTTTACTCGAGGTAAGTATTTCAACTTGGTCACCATTCTTAAGCTTATAATTTAGCGGCACCAGCTTTTGGTTGATCTTAGCGCCAATACACTTAGCGCCCACTTGCGTATGTATGTCAAAAGCAAAATCGAGAGCTGTAGCCCCGTTGGGTAAGGTTTTTAATTCACCTTTTGGAGTAAAAACAAATACCTCCTCGTTGAATAGATTCCCCCGGAAGTCATCAACAAATTCCAATGCGGAAGAATCATTTTGTTCAAGCATATCGCGAACCTTGGTAATCCATTGCTCGAGTCCGGATTCCTGCGAGTGGTAATCTTTATATTTCCAATGCGCCGCATATCCTTTTTCGGCAATTTCGTCCATTCTTCGTGTACGAATCTGAACTTCAACCCATTGACCATTTTTCGCCATGACAGTGGTGTGCAAAGACTCATATCCATTTGCACGGGGGGTACTGATCCAATCCCGCAGTCGATCAGGATTTGGTTTGTAAAAATCTGTGACAATACTATATACCTGCCAGCAATCGGCCTTTTCCTGTTCAAGCTCAGAGTCCAAAATAATTCGAACAGCAAAAAGGTCATAGACTTCCTCAAAAGGAATGTTCTGATTTTTCATCTTGTTCCAAATAGAATGGACCGATTTTGGGCGTCCTTTAATTTCAAATCTGAAACCATGTGCCTGCAGCTCACGCTGAATTGGGCGATTGAAACTTTTTATAAATCGAGCTCGGGTTTCTTTAGCTGCATCAATTTTTCTTACTATCTCAGCATACATTTCAGGCTCGGTATATCTTAAGTATAAATCCTCCATTTCGGATTTTATACCGTACAGACCTAGACGATGTGCTAATGGTGCATAAAGAAAAATGGTTTCGGAAGCAATTTTGTACTGCTTATTTACAGGCATGCTTTCCAGGGTACGCATATTATGAAGGCGGTCTGCCAGCTTTACCAAAATAACTCTCACATCTTCTGAAAGTGTTAATAACATCTTTCGGAAGTTCTCAGCTTGCTGAGAACTTCCATGCTCGAATACCCCTGAAATCTTAGTAAGACCATCAATAATTCGAGCTATTTTTTTTCCGAAAACACGCTCTATATCTCTAATTGTCCAATCTGTGTCCTCCACAACATCGTGAAGTAATGCCGCAATTATAGATGTAGTTCCCAGGCCAATTTCGTCAACGCAAATCTTGGCTACAGCAAGTGGATGGAATATATACGGTTCCCCTGATTTTCTGCGTGTACCTTTATGAGCTTCAAGGGCTACATTAAAGGCTTTTCTTATGAATTTTGAATCATTGCCTTTAAGTAATGGTTTTGCTCTTCTTAGCAGTTGGCGATAGCGTCTTACTATCTCTTTGTTTTCCTCCTGAACGTCAACATCTATCATCAAATCAGCCACAACACTTTTTCTTAAAATTCACAGGATAAAATTATTTGTGTTAATCCAAAAACTATTTACATTTGCACTCCAATTTTAAAACCGCGGATGTGGCGAAATTGGTAGACGCACTAGACTTAGGATCTAGCGGAGCGATCCATGGGGGTTCGAGTCCCTCCATCCGCACCAAAAATAACCCTTCATCACGATAGCCCTATGATTTACAAGCAATCGGGATGAAGGGTTTTTTACTAATTAATCATTAAAATTTTATCGTTTTGGATATTACATTAGACAAAAAAACTTCCACTGAAGCTTTAATTAAAGTTAAGTTAAAGGAGAATGATTATCAACCTAATGTAGAAGAAAAAGTAAAGGAATATGCTAAGAAAGCCAATATAAAAGGCTTCAGACCTGGAAAAGTTCCTGCGTCGCTTATCAAAAAAATGTATGGAAAGTCCATTGTAGCCGAGGAAATAAACAGCATTTTATCAAGGTCGTTAAGCGATTACATCAAAGAGCAAAATATTCAACTTATTGGCGAACCACTTCCTGATCAGGAGAAAGCCAATCAGATAGATTGGGAGGCGCAGAAAGAGTTTGAGTTTGATTACGATATAGGAATGGTTTCAGATTTTACCTACGACGTTTCAAGCAAGCAAAAGGTTAAATCTTATAAAATAGAGTTAGATAAAAAGACTGAGCAGGAGACTTTAGACAACATCAAAAAACAATTCGGTACGGTTACAAATCCTGAACAGGCTCAAGAAGGCGATGCCTTTTATGGCGAGATTAAAGAGAATGATGGTGACTTGCATAATCAAGGTGTGATACAATTTGACGATCTGGCAAAAAAAGAGCAAAAGAATTTTCTGGCTTTAAAATCTGGCGATTCAATTGAATTGGACATCAAAAAGGCCTTTAAAGATGAGCAGACCATTTCGCATGTTCTTAACGTGGGGCTTGAAAAAGCTAATGAAATACAAGGTAAATATACTTTCACTCTAAAGAATATCAATCACACCGAGCCGGCAGAGTTAAATCAGGAATTATTTGATAAAGTTTTCGGCAAAGATGTGATTAAGAGTGAAGCGGACTTCATGGCCAAGGTGAAAGGAACAGTAGAGGATAATTATTTTCGCGAAACAAGCTACTTTCTGGATAAGACTATCAAAGATCACCTGGTGGATAAAACAAAAATTGAGATCCCAAATGAGTTTTTAAAGAAATGGCTTTTGATTAGTAATGAGGGTAAGGTGACTCTAGAAGACATTGAAAAAGAATTTGACGAATATGTGAAATCGCTCAAATGGGATCTTATCAAAAATAAAATTGCCACAGACGCCGAGATAAAAGTCGACAATGATGAAGTAATTGACAAGGCGAAGTCATTAATACTTCAGCAGTTGGGAGGCCCCGGGGCTGCTGAACAACTTAAGGACCACCTTGATGATTTTGCCGATAATTATCTAAAAGCAGAAAATGGGCAAAACTACCTTAAACTTTATGGAGAAGTACGTGACGAGCGAATTCTTAAACATTTAAAAGAAAATATTTCAATTACCGAGAAAAAGGTAAGCTTGGATGAATTTAAAAAGCTTGTTAAATAGACTTTGATTAGTAATAGTAAAAGCCTTATCCAAACATTTTTGGATAAGGCTTTTTTCGTTCGGTCCGGACCCTTTTTGTCAAAAACTTGTTATTATTGAGTAGAACAAAAACAGGAAAAAAATAGCGATGATCAATAAAGAAGAATTTAGAAAGTTTGCTGTTAAAGACCAAGGAATTAGTGGCACTACCTTCGACGCTTACGCAAATTCAGTACAAAATATGACTCGATCGGTGATCGAAGAAAGACCAACTCGTTTTGCAGAAATTGACGTGTTTTCCAGGCTTATTATGGATAGAATTATATTCTTAGGAATGCAAGTTGAGGAAGGTATTGCCAATATCATAACTGCGCAACTGTTATTCCTTGAGTCGGTAGACGCAAAAAAAGATATTTTACTTTATATCAACAGCCCAGGTGGTTCCGTTTATGCAGGTTTAGGTATGTATGATACTATGCAATATGTAGGACCTGATGTAGCTACGATTTGTACGGGTATGGCAGCATCCATGGGCGCCGTACTCATGGCAAGCGGAGCTGCCGGCAAAAGAGCTGCGCTACCCCATGCCAGGATTATGATCCACCAGCCCAGTGGTGGCATGCAAGGTCAATCCAGAGATATGGAGATCACGTTAAAACAAATGCAGGAGCTACGTAAAGACTTGTATTCAATTTTATCAAAGCACACAGGGCAGAAATATGAAAAAATAGAAGAGGATTCAGATCGTGACTACTGGATGCGTGCAGATGAAGCAAAGAAATATGGCCTCATAGATGAGGTTCTGATAAAAAAATAAAATAATGGCCGAAGTAACCTGTTCGTTTTGCGGACGAAATAAGAAAGACGTAGACCTGATGATATCGGGTATTCATGCCCATATCTGTGATAAATGTATCACTCAGGCGAGTCAAATCCTGTCAGAAGAGAAAAAAACAACTCCTGCAGAAAATGGTGCGCCAAATTTTAATTTGGTGAAGCCTAAGGAAATGAAAAAATTCTTGGATGAGTTCGTAATTGGTCAGGATGAAGCCAAAAAAGTAATGTCTGTTGCCGTATACAACCATTATAAACGGTTGATGCAAGAAAAATCTGAGGATGACATTAATATAGAAAAGTCAAATATTATTATGGTAGGTGAAACCGGTACGGGTAAAACGTACCTGGCTCGCACCATGGCCAAGATACTTCAAGTACCCTTTTGCATTGCAGATGCAACGGTTCTCACAGAAGCCGGATATGTAGGAGAAGATGTAGAAAGTATCCTTACTAGGTTATTACAGGCCGCTGACTATGATACTGATGCCGCACAACGCGGTATTGTTTACATCGATGAACTTGATAAGATCGCACGTAAATCGGACAACCCATCTATAACACGAGATGTGAGTGGTGAAGGTGTTCAACAGGCGCTTTTGAAATTGTTGGAGGGCACTATGGTAAACGTTCCCCCCCAAGGTGGCAGGAAACACCCAGATCAAAAAATGATTTCAGTAAATACAGAAAATATACTTTTTATCTGTGGTGGTGCATTTGATGGTATTTCAAGACATATCGCCAAACGTATTAATACTCGGCCTCTTGGTTTTGCATCGGGAGGTGATACAATGGCGCCCATTGATATTGAAAATGACAACCTCCTTCAATACGTTACTGCTCAAGACCTTAAAAGCTTCGGCCTTATACCTGAACTTATTGGTAGACTTCCGGTTCTGACCTATTTAAATCCACTGGACGCAGCTACATTGAAGGAAATCCTTATTAAACCAAAAAATGCTTTGATCAAGCAGTATACGAAGCTTTTCGAAATGGAGGAAATACAGGTCGAATTCAAAGAAGGGGCAATTAATTTTATTGTTGAAAAAGCCGTAGAATACAAGCTGGGCGCGCGTGGATTGAGATCAATATGCGAAGCAATTGTTAATGACGCCATGTTTGAAATGCCATCCGATGATACAGCTAACAAATTGATTATTACTAGGTCTTATGCCGAGGAGCAATTCAGCAAATCCAAATACAGTAAACTCAAAGTAGCCTAATTAAAATGCATGCGGTTGATCAAATTAACCCTTCATCATTATTAGCTATAGTTGTTGGAGCTATTATTTTTGTAGTCGTGTTTACGGCAATTTTTAAAAAAAGGAAGAGATAATGGATATCAAAGGAAGAATAATTGAAATCAGCGATACACAGCAAATATCCAACACATTCAAAAAAAGAGAATTTGTGATTGAGTATACGGATAATCCTCAGTATCCTGAATTTATTAAGTTCGAACTGATACAAGACAAGTGCGACCTGTTGAATAACTATAAAGTTGGAGATGAATTAGACGTTCATTTTAATTTAAAGGGCCGTAAATGGACAGACCCAAAAGGCGAAGTAAAATATTTCAATTCTCTCCAAGCATGGAGATTAGAGGCTGCCTCTTCACACGCATCGACGCCCAATCAACCATCCCCAGATAGCGCAAGTATGGAAGGACTTGAGGAACCGGGTTGGATAACTGATAATGAAGAAGACGATCTACCTTTCTAAATGACAAAAGCTGTACTACTTTTCAATTTTGCACTTTTCTTTGCAACAAACGACGTGCGCAACATTCTATATAATGGTAAACAAGTACGCACCACTTTTACTGCTAAAGATAAGTTTTACGGTATTTACAGCGGAAAAAAGAAGGGGTATTTAAAGCTTAATAAAGATGGAACGGGCGAGTACAAGTACGATGTTTTTGGCTTCGCCTCGGAAGACTGTAAGGCCGATGTTATAGCCATCGAATGGGGCTTTATAGTGAACGAATCTGACGAAATCGTTTCTTTTATCAGAGAATATGGGCAATCCTATCCAGTCCTTTTAAGTAGTACCAGTAATACAAAATTTCAAGGTTGTAGAAGAGAAGTTATTCTTGATTTTATAATGGAATATAGTGATGGTAGCCTTGGGGTATCTTCATCCGACGACTGGAAAAAGAAATAAACGAGTTATGGGTCCATTGGTAGATTTCAAATTTGGAGCTGTCAATGGCACACCGTAACTTGAGGAATTTAATTTAACTCGTTTAGCGCCATGAAAGCCTTCAAAATTTCAGCTTTATTAATTCTTGTTTCTTCCTTTTTTAGCGTCCTTTATGCAGGGCCGGAGTTAACTTCCAAAACCCTCGAACTCCCCGATTTTCATAGTGTGTATGTGAATTCCGCTTACACGGTATACATCAAGCAAACCAATAAGCAGGAAGTAAAAGTAGAGGCGCTAACTGAAATTTTTGAAATAAGCGAGTTTAAAGTGGAAAATGGCGTACTGCACATTAACATAAAGCGGAAACCAAGTACTAATAACAAGAGCCTCTGGGCCAAAATAGATGATATTAAAATATCACCCACGCTGAACCTGAGGATTTCCATGAAAGACGTTAAAGAATTGAGGGTTAATGGCAACGGTAAAATTATAGGTGAAAATTCGATAGCCTCTCCGGTGTTGAATCTTGGTGTTACGGGTTCCGGTTCGCTCAACATTGATGTAAAAGGTAAAAACACAAATTTCGGGGGGCGGTGATATTGAATTAAAGGGCTACGCTACAGAAAACTCAGTTAACATAAGTGGGTCCGGCTCTTTGTTGGCTTTCAACTGTGAACTTGAATCAGCTAACGTAACGCTAAGTGGAGATGGCTCATGTGAAATTAATGTGAGTGAAAATCTGGAAGCCACTGTGTATGGGGGTGGATCAGTGAAGCACAAAGGGCCTACTAAGAATGTTGTGAAAAAAGAATACGGTCGTGGAGAAGTAGCCAGAGTATATTAAATATCCAACCAATGCTTAAAATCTTGTACCCGCTCCCGGCTAACAATTATATCATCATTATCTGAATTTTTCAGAAATATTTTCAATCTACTATTTGAAAAACTTATTATGTCTTCAATCGCGCGAAGGGATACAATGTGTTTGCGACTAATCTGAAAAAACCTTTCGGGGTCTAACATGTTGGTTAGTTCCTGAACAGGATAGTCTAACAAATAGGTTTTACCTTCGTCAGTCATACAATATGTTGCCTTATCCCGGCTGAAGAAGTAAAGAATATCATTTATGCTAATTGCTTTAATATGCTCTCCTATTTTAATGATAAATCTGTTTTTGTATTGGCGGCTAAGCATCTTTACAACCTTGGTGATCTGCTCAATGGAATGGGTCTGATCCTTATCATATTTGGTTTCAACTGACCGAAGTCGTTTTAACTTTTCAAAGGCAGCATATAGGTCCGCCTCATCAATTGGTTTAAGCAAATAATCAACGCTATTCACTTTAAAAGCCTTAAGCGCATATTCGTCATAGGCTGTGGTGAAAATAATAGGCGCCAAGATTTTCGTATGCTCAAATATCTCAAAGCTGAGACCATCTGCCAGCTGAATGTCCATAAAAACCAAATCAGGCTGAGCGTTGCTATTAAACCATTTAATAGCAGATTTTACGGTATCTAACTTTGCCAATACTTCGGCCTGTTCGCTTTGTATGAATATTAGCTTTTCTAATCGCTTAGCGGCGGGTTTTTCGTCTTCGATGATAAGTACCTTCATAACTCCTGAAATTTAAATAAGTGGCAGTTTAACAGTGAACAAATGATTTTCCTCATTTACCTCAACCTCGCCAGAAGACAACATCTCATATCTGGCTTTTATATTAGCCAGACCCACTCCAGAGGACTCTTCCTTTAGTATATTCTTCTTCTGAAGGTTGTTCTCAATAGTTAAAAAATCGCCTTCTCTGTAAATTCTTATGATCAGAGGTTCATCATCAGATACTACATTATGCTTTAACGCATTTTCGACCAACATTTGAACCGAAAGTGGAACAACGTTAACATTTCTCTGGTCGAATTTTTCGATAATAAAAACCAAACTGCCCTCATGCCTGATTTTTTGCAGGAAGATGAACGACTTTACAAAGTCTAATTCTTCTTCAAGAGAAACTACTTCCTTTTCTCGTGTCTCTAATACGTATCTATATACTTCTGATAATTTTTTTATGAATTTGGCCGAAAGGTCGGCATCCTCGTACACTAGATTTGTAAGAGCATTCAAGCTATTGAAAAGAAAGTGAGGATTTACCTGATTTTTTAAAGCTTCATATTTTGCTGATATGGCTTCTTTCTTAATTCGCTCGCTCTCAATCGCCAGACTACGCCAGGAAAATAAAAAGCTACGGGTATGTATAGTAAAGGTGATTAGCAATGAGATACCTACTGACATTACACTTACCGTTAGAAAATCACCGATGTCAGTATCTAATAGCTCCTGAAAAGCATACTTTAAAATTAAGACCATAAGTACGGTAAACACCGTATGCCCCACTAAGCTTACCGCCAGCCGCTTGACGGGTTCTTTTAACCAGCTTACATATAAACTAATGACGTAATTCACTAATCCATTGCCTTTGGAAAGGCTAATCCAAAGTGTTGAAGACGCCAAAATCGAATATTTCAATAAGTCAAAATCATTCCGACAGGTAGAACAGATCAGGTAACCAAAGGGTATGCCAATCAATCCTAATAAGAAAACGTCCCTTACTTGACGAATCCAAAATGGTCTTTCTCTTGCTATAAATTTCACGTTCTGAAATTATTGAATTTAGACTAATGATCAACTATGCAACCTTAACCTTGTACTTCTTACGATAGGTAGCAATCCAATAGCTGATTAAAGGAATACCAACAATTGATGGCCAACTCCATTGAAGCCAGGCAGGCATGAAATCCATCATTTGAGCTGAGAATGCGGTTACCGTAGCTATAAATCCGCCTACCATCCCACCAATGTGTTCGAAGAGCCATGTTTTAATATGATGCTTGCTTTTGAATAATCTATAGTTCTTGATAGACATTCTAACACCAATGAAGCCAAAGCTCAAAGCAAGAAATGGGAAAGCTCCGGTTGTGCCGTTCACGATAAGGTAAGCTCCCCAAGCTAAGAAACTTGAATTGAAGGCAAAATTTACAAGCATGGCCAACCAGTCAAACCATTTTGGGTTTTGTGAACCGTTATAAAGCTTTTTAAGAAATTTCCATCGGTATCCACTAAATACTGAATAATAGCTAAACACCGCAATCATCAAAAGAAAAGGCATCCATTTGACCGAAGAGAGAAATAAGGCAGTTACAAAAATTACAGTCATAGCCCAGAAAAATATAAGTCCCCAGATCGCATGGCTTCTACCTCCCTTTTTAACTATCATGACTATCGGCGCGACTAACAAAGCAATTGTACCGGCAGCAATATGGGTAATTAGCAATGTATTGGTAATCGCCTCCATTAGTTCAATTTGATAGTAAGCACTGCATCCGACTCAATATTCAACTTCGCGGCAGAATATTCTGCCGGCCCAAAGGCGGCGTTTGGATTGTTTGAAAAGCCATACCCTTCCACAGGTCCCATACCGCCAAAGTCAAGCTCACCATTTCCATTTTCATCGTGTAAAACAGAAATAGCATATTCGCCTTTTTCCAAGCCTTCAATAACGAAAGTATTCCCTTCATGATTGGCCAGGTCAACCTTAAGCGCCTTAACAGCTTGCTTGAGGTAAGAAGCTTTAGAGTCGAACACACTCACTATCATCTCACCCTTTGAATTGAGGATACCCTCCACTTCAAGCGTAATGGAAACAGTTTCTTGTGCGCATGCTATTTTACCTGCTACTAATAATTCCAAAATGATAATTAACTTTTTCATGATCTTACAAGTTTTTGTTTGATTTCTGATGCTAATATGAGGTGGACATTCGGTTCAATAAAAATAGACTTGCTGAATTGTAGAATATTAAAGATGAGTTGTAAAAACCATCAGAATTATTGATTTTGAAGAATGAGAGAAGATGGTGTACCAACTTTTCATGCCAAGAGTATAACCGATTGGCGAAACTGGTTGCAGCGCAATCATGCATCGGAAAAAAGTCTTTGGTTGATTATTTACAAAAAGTCCAGTGACAGTCAGAGTGTAACCTATAATGATGCGGTAGATGAAGCGCTATGCTTTGGCTGGATTGACAGTAAACCAAATAAGAGAGATGACGAAAGCTACTTTCAATTTTTCTCGAAACGTAATCCGAAAAGTAACTGGAGTAAAGTAAATAAGGATAAGATAATACGCCTTTTAGAAGAAGGAAGAGTGGCCCCATCAGGAATGGAAATGGTGAAATTGGCCAAACTTACCGGGACTTGGACAGCTCTGGATGAGGTAGAGAATTTGAAGATTCCGAAAGACTTGAAAAATCAGTTCGATAAATACCCGGCATCTGAATCAAACTTTGATAGTTTCCCAAAGTCAGTCAAACGCGGTATATTGGAATGGATATTGAACGCAAAGCGACCGGAAACGAGATATAATCGAATTGATGAAACGGCAAAGCTAGCCGCCCAAAATTTAAGGGCGAATCAGTACACTCCAAAAAAATAGGAATCATGAAAATTATACTTACCCTGATTTTAGCCTTAATATCAAATTTGGTTTATGCTCAACGGGAAACTGAAGTTTATATATTTAATCTGCAAAAGAGTGGTAATTCATATTCCATAAACAATCCATGGAATGTTACGTATGAAAACCCTGGTTATGATAACCAACCGCACTTTCTGCATGACGGAAAAAGCATGTACTATGTTTCAACAAAGAACGGACAGACGGATGTAGCAGAAGTAGAGTTCAGAGAGTTCTCATGGTCATGGCTTTCAAGTACTGATGGTAGTGAATATTCCCCTACTCCTTTGCCCGACAATTCAGGCTTTTCTGCTATTCGTTTAGAAAAAGATGGAACCCAATTACTTTACAAGTATCCGAATGATTTTAGCGAGCCAACTGTTCTAGTCCCAGATTTAAAAATAGGCTACCACTGCTGGTTTGATCAAAAAACAATAGTTGCTTTTGTATTAGGTGAACCGGCCACTTTACGGGTTTATGACTTGGAAATAGAAAGTAATCTAATCCTCGATAAAAACATTGGTCGTTCTCTGCATAAAATACCTGGAAAAGAGAGGGTGAGCTACATCAGCAAAGAAACTACTCCCTGGCAAATCAAAGAAATCGATCCTATTTCAGGAAGTTCCGAACCTATTATAGAAACAGTGGAAGGCGCTGAAGACATGGCATGGACGCCTGATGGCGATATCATAATGGGAAAGGAGAATACACTTTATAAATATTCGCCCGAAAGAGATAAAAAATGGATTAAGATGGCTGATTTAGATGATTTTGAATTGAAAGGCATTACCAGAATAGCAGTGAGCCCAAAAGGAGATCGCATAGCAGTCGTTGTAAATCAGTAAACTCAAAGTTATCCGTTTAAACATTTTTTTTCTTTTTTATCACAGCATACCGCAGCGCATAAAATACTATCCTGCTAACACATGTTAGTATCGCAACTTCGCACGATATTAAACATTGCAGGATGAGAATATTACTACTATTATTAGTTCTAACGGTGGCCTCGCCAGAAAGTCTGTGGAGCCAAAAAAAGAAAAAAGGTAAAAAAACCACGTCCACCGAGATTCCAAAAAAAAAGCCTGAAAGCAAAAACGGTATCAAAGCTTACAATAATGTCATCACGAAAGACGCCGATTCAGATGCCGGTTTATTTACTGTTCATAAAGTAAATGATAAATACTATTTTGAAATTCCCGATTCATTGTTGGAGCGTGAGATACTTGTGGTTAGCCGGATAAGCGGAACCATAGATGGCTTCAATTTCGGAGGGGCAGGTATGAAAGCCCGCGGACAGCAGGTATGGCGCTGGCAAAAAAAAGACACCCAATTACTACTCAGATATGTCTCATTCAATAGTGTAGCGAGTGAAGATAAGCCCATTTACGAATCTGTTAAGAATAATAATTTTGAACCTGTAGTCAAAACCTTCGATATAAAGGCCTTTGGAATGGATTCTTCATCTTACGTAGTAGAGGTGAATGAGCTTTTTACATCCGACGTACCTATGATAGGGCCACTCAGGGATGCTCAACGCAAAAGTTTCGGCGTCAAGAATCTGGATAAAAAAAGAAGCTTAATTATCCGAACAAAGAGCTTTCCGTTAAACACGGAGGTTAGACATATACTGACATACAATGCTAGTAAGCTACCATCGAATCAAAATACCGGTACACTTTCTATTGAAATGAATCAATCTATGGTTCTTCTTCCAAAGGAGCCAATGACGCCTAGAATGTATGACAGGAGGGTGGGTTTCTTTAGTGTTTCACAAATTGACTATGGCTTAGATGAGCAAAAAGCTACCCGGCGTAGGTACATTACCAGATGGAGACTGGAGCCAAGTAATGTTGAGGCATTTAAAAAAGGTGAATTAGTAGAACCAGTAAAACCAATTATCTACTACATTGACCCGGCAACACCCCAAAAGTGGAGAAAGTATATTAAACAAGGCGTTGAAGACTGGCAGATAGCCTTTGAAGAAGCGGGCTTCAAAAACGCGATTATAGCTAAGGACCCTCCATCAAAAGAGGAAGACCCTGACTGGAGCCCTGAAGATGTGCGCTACTCCGTGATTAGATACACGGCAAATCCCATTCAAAATGCTCAAGGCCCCCATGTACATGATCCTCGATCTGGTGAAATTATAGAGAGTGATATCATCTGGTATCATAATGTAATGAACTTACTGCGTAACTGGTATTTTGTACAAACCGCAGCGGTAAATAAAGAAGCACGCGGCGTAAAATTTAAAGATGAGGTTATGGGTAGGTTAATTCGTTTCGTCTCTGCACATGAAGTGGGGCATACTTTAGGCTTTCCACACAATATGGGCGCAAGTTATTCGTATCCTGTAGATTCTCTACGTTCTCCTGAGTTCACAAAGCGAATGGGTACGGCCCCGTCGATCATGGATTATGCTCGTTTCAACTACGTGGCTCAACCCGGCGATGGCGCTGCGTTGTACCCAGAAATAGGAACCTATGATAAGTGGGCTGTTAAATGGGGCTACACACCCTTGTTGAATGCTGACTCTCCTGATGAAGAAAGCGCTACGCTTCATTCATGGATTAAAGAAAGGGCGAACGATCAAAAACACTGGTATGGCCGTCAGACGTTCAATCCCATTGATCCAAGAGCCCAGACGGAAGACCTGGGTGATGATGCTATGAAAGCGAGTACTTACGGTGTTGCCAATCTTAAGCGAATCATCCCTAATCTGGTTAAATGGACAAATGAAGATGGCAAGAATTATGATGATCTTGCGGAGCTCTTTGGACAGGTACTAGGCCAATGGAACCGCTATAACGGTCATGTAAAATCAAACATTGGAGGTATTTATGAAACACATAAGACCTACGACCAAGAAGGTAAGGTATATGAGTTCGTGCCTGAGTCGGTCCAAAAAAGAGCTATGCAGTACCTGTTAAAAGAGACCTTCTCTACTCCTACCTGGATGTTTGACAGTGAAGTATTAGATCGCATTGATGGCGCCGACATCGTGGAGAATATTAGAAGAGCGCAAGTGAGAGCATTAAATCAACTGCTCGATGAGGGAAGAATAGCACGCTTAATTGCAGCAGAAGCGAAACTGGGTAGTGCTACCTACACTCCCATTGAAATGATGCGAGATCTACGCAATGGCCTGTGGTCGGAATTAAAACGTGGGCAAAAAATAGATACTTATCGCCGGAACTTACAACAGGCCTATATTGAACGAATGCAGCATTTTATGACGGAAGAGCAGGGAAGCAGCCGTGGTAATACATCAGTTGATGTAAGCCAATCTGATATCAGACCGCTTGTTCGAGCGGAATTAAAAGCCTTAAGAAGTCAGGTTAGAGCAGGAGTAGGACGAACTTCCGATTCAATGTCCAAGTACCACCTGGAGGATGCTATAGAAAGAATCGATTTGATTCTGGAGCCAAATTAAAAAGAAAGTCGCCCGAGGAATACTCCAAGGGCGACTTTCGATAAATCAACTTCTATGCGCAACTAAAAATTTACTTTAAGGCCTGCTAAGAGTAGCATTCCTGTGCGATCAGCGCCATAAAACTCAGTATTCCCCTGGTCCAATAGATTTCTACCATTTAGATAAATATCCAGATGCTTGTTAACCGCAAAGTTAACTTTAGCATTCAGTATTAATCTGGCATCTATCTCACCCAAAGTATTGGCAGGATTTAAAAAATCATAGAAGTTGTATTGCTGTTGAGCTCCTATGTAATAGGGACTTACGTTAATTGTGAACTTCTCTACGGGCTTAACATTCAAATAAAATCCCCCGTAAACAGAAGGCGTTTGATCTGCATCCACATCTGATAAATCAGTCAACCCAAGTTCTGTTAGCTGAGCCGGTGCATCACTTATTTCTGTCGTTTGGAAAGTAACGAACGGTTTGAATTGAATACTTTTCAACGGAACGTAGTTAGCTGATATTGTCACTCCATTTTGAACAGCTTCTAAAGGTAGGTTTACATACTCAAAATATTCAGCATCGGCCATAAATGGAGCTTGAGGCTGCATGGCCAACAAAGCATTTGTATTCTTTCCACTCTGTCTGAAGAGTTCAATATTTAACTCAAGATTGTTTACAGGTTTTGCCCTATACCCTATTTCAAATAGTTGAACTTGAAATAGCTCCAGATTTTGGTCTCCCTGATAATAGAAAACAGGGACAACATTCAAATTCAAAAAATTAGGTGCGATAAAAGATCCACTGTTTGATCGGGAGGTAAGCACACGTACTATATTTTTATCATTTATAGTGTAAGTAGTAGCCAGTTCGTACGAGAAGTATGACTCATCAGGCGTGCTGAATTTATCTACACGGCCACCTGCCACAAAACGCCACTGGTCGTTTATTTTGATATCGGCCATGAGAGAGCCTGCATAGTTATCAATACTCCGCTCCTCACCAAGGACTCCTACGGTACCGTCGCTCAGATCGAAGTAATCTTCATCATTATACGTGGAGCTTTGATAGCTCAAACCGGGACGTAACGATAAGGCTTCTGATAACTCAACAGTATATTCTAGAGAGGCATCAATATTATGATAGTCATACTGCAACAACGTCTGCCCTGTATCTTTATTAAGGTTATCAAAACCAGAAGTGTAAGACAGTCTGCCTGCAAGACCTTTTTTGTTTACAGTAAAGCTTATATATTCCGAATCATGTTCTAATTCTGATAGTACCACAGGTGCATTCTCTCTGTATGATCTTGTAACCTCAGCTCTTTGAAACCCGCTTTGGAGACCAATATTAAAGTCTTCAGAAATACGGTAGTCGAGCATTAAATTGACTCCTTTTCTATTGACAGCTGACTCGAAACGATCATTTGAGTCTACATAAGCATTTTGAGAATAGTCAAAATTTTGATCATCCTGGCGGTCTCTCAATTGGACATTACCAGAAATTTGTGCGGTTAACTTATCACTAAATTTATAGCCCAGTCTCAATCCGCCCACCTGCGTATTGTCCGTGCCTGCAGAAAGGTTGGCCTGGGCTATTATACCTTCTTTATTTACATCTTTAGTAATAATATTAATGACACCTGCCACAGCATTTGGCCCATATAAAGCAGCTGCCGGACCACGAACTACTTCTATTCTTTCAATATCAATAAGATCAACAGGTATAGCCTCCCAGTAGGTCCCCCCGAGATTATTATTGAATACAGGGCGGCCATCTACCATTACCAAAGTAATTTGATTAGAAGCAGACGATCCATCACCAAAGCGGGTAAGGTTGTCAAATCCACGTAAATGAACATCATAAGAGCCATTAGTCATTTCTCTTACGATAACGCCAGGAACTAACCTTAATGCTTCCGGAATACTGGTAGCGCCTGAGTTATAAATATCTTCAGCTGTTAGCGTAGAACTCGATAATGGAGTTTCATATAACGACTCTGACTTTTTCGAAACTGAATAGATGTCGATATTCATCAAATCTTCCAATTCCATATTCATGATATCTTCAAACTCATGTTGCGCCAAGCCTGGTATAGCAAGCGAAATCAATAAGAAGCTAATAGCTATTCCTAATATATTTTTCATGATTATAAGGTTTCTATCAAACAAAAAGAATTAAACCATAATGGCGAGGCTCATCAATTGGCTTGAAACTTTGAGCTCAGTTTTGTCTATTGATCCTTTGTTCATTTCAAAACGTATTTTACCTCCATGCTGTACGAAGTTTATATCACTACCATACTTTGTCATACCAGCTTTTTCAGTAACCACAAGGGTTTTTGTACGTCCTGATATTTGTTTCAAAGAACGACTATTGCTTTCAGGAATGTAGACCAGGTTATAGCCTTCAGCCTCGGTAGGGTTTGAGAATTGCTTTACAATAATCTTCATGGATGGTGTTGATTTTTTGGAAGCCATCTCGCGGAAAGCTGCAAGGAGATTTTGATCACTACCTAATACACCAATGTAGAATGTACCGTCTGTCTGGGGCCATTCAATATATCTAGTGAAATTGTAAACGAAGAGAGACTTCACTTTCTCCGCTTCGTTTTGTGCAAATAATTGTACCGACAGTAAAAATAAAACCGCGATTACTTTAATTGAATTCTTAGTCATCATTGAGTATAAGTGTTTGGTTTCTAACTTAATACAAAGATGACAGGAGATCCCTCTAGGGTTTTAAGCTTGATTGCGTAATCTTTAATTTACGTGAAACGCGTAGGGCTTTCGGTAAAAATACTGAGTACCCCTATTAAACTAATTAATTTAACAGGAGCCGTTTTCGAACCTCTACTCATGTTTTAAAGTAAGGGCTGGGCTAATTAACGCTGCTTTTAAGGTCTGAAAACCAACGGACAAAAAAGCTATGATTAGAACACCAAATCCTGAAATTAGAAATATAAGAGGACTAATATCTATCCTGTAGGCAAATGTGGATAGCCATCTGTCCATAACGTACCAGGATAAAGGCCAGGCAATAATATTTGCAATGACCACTAGTACAAGAAAGTCTTTGGACAGCAAAACAACAATGGACGACACTGACGAGCCCAGGACCTTCCGTATACCAATTTCTTTGGTTCGCATAAGTGTTAGAAAAGAAGCTAAACCAAAAAGACCCAAACCCGATACAAAAAGGGCCAATAGCGAAAAAGATCTAAAAACAGTTCCAAATTGTTCATCGCTTTCATATTGTTTACTAAAAAATGAATCCAGGAAAAAGTAATCGACCGGATTTCCTGGAAAGAACTCATCCCAGGGCTTTTGAATTTCGGCAAGTAACTCCTGATAATTATTCGTTTCTATTTTAAATGAATAAAATGAATTAAAAGTTGTGAGCCTAAAAACCAAAGGGGCTACCTCACTTTTTAGTGACATTTGATGATAATCAGCCAAAACTCCAGCTATTTCTACGGTATCACCTCCTAGCCTTACTTTCTGCCCAATTGCATCTTCAGGGGCTTTATACTCCAGCGCTTTGGCCAATGATTCATTCAATATTACACGCTCATCATCGTTAGTGAAGTCTTTACTAAAGTTTCTTCCGGCCAGCAATTTCAAGTCGAAAATAGGAATGTACTCCGTATCTATACCCACATTGTACACTGTAATGTTACTTTCTGGCCCACCTTGAAATCGTTTTATACCACGTGTCCAAAAAATTTCATCACCTGGAACGTTGGTTGAGGCTGTTATTGCCTTAACAGACGATATTCTGCTTGCTTCCACTTTAAAACCAGCTAGATTTTGATCATATAGAGAGTCTACTATTCCAGGGGCCTCTATTACCAATGTTTTTTTAATGTCTATACCAAGATCTCTACTTCGCATAAAAGTCAGTTGCTGATATACCATAGCTGTTCCGCTAATCAGGAAAACTGAAGCAACAAATTGAAAAACAACCAAAGATTTTCTCGTTACATTTCCTGAACTATTTTTATTGGATTTTCCTTTAAGTACGGTCACTGGCTTAAAAGAAGAAAGAACTACCGCCGGGTAAAAACCTGAGAGTATGGTACCTAAAACAAACAAAACCACGACTGTAAAAAAGAATTGAAGATCCAGAAAGTAGCTCAATGGAATCATTCTGCCCGTGATGTCGGTAAAATAAGGCCAGAAGGTACGAACAACAATAAGTGCGACCAACACTGCGAAAAGGTTTATTAAAAAGGACTCGGATAAGAATTGGTACATTAATTGTCCTTTTTGAGCGCCCATTACTTTTCTAACTCCAACCTCATTAGCCCTGTCAAAAGAGCGAGCTGTTGACAAATTGATGTAATTCACCCAGGCAATGATCAAAATGAAGAAAGCAATGATGGTCAGGAAATAAACCGAATCACCATCGCCTTGCTCATTAGGTTCGGATTCCTGGAGCAAGTCTGAGTATAAATGTATGTCTAATAGTGGCCTTAAAATAAATTCCTGACTGTAGTTGTATTTGGTCCATGATTCTTCGCGCTCTTTAGCCAGGTAATTATCCCATTTAGTCTGAAGTTCTACAATATCAGCGCCTTCTTCTAATAAAACATAAGTATTAAAATCATACCAACCCCAAGAGGTTTCCGAGCTATTGTCTGTTTGATCGTTCAAGGTCTGGTAAGAAAAAAGAAAATCAAATTTGACGTGTGAATTTTTCGGTACAGCCTCAAAAACTCCTGTAATCTCAAACTCGGAGTCTCCGTCCCATTGTATAGATTCCCCGATGGGATCGGTATCTCCAAAATATTTTCTTGTTGCCTCTTCAGAAAGTACAACTTTGTTTGATCCTTCAAGCGCAGCCTCCGGATTCCCTCTTATAAGTTTAAAATCAAAAATCTCAAAAACCGCAGGATCGGCGACCTGCATTTTCTCTTCTCTAAAAGAAATAAACCCTTTATCCGGACTATCATATGAAACAACTCCACTTACAGGAAATAATCGAGTAAACTGTTTGACCTCAGGAAAGTTGTCTTTTAACGCAGGGCCTACAGCAGGAACAGCCGCAGCACATTCTACGGTTTTAATACCGTTTTGTATAGTGTTGTACTGAATTCTATAGATATTTTGCGATTGACTATGAAAGGTATCATAGCTTTTCTCATACTTAACATAAACAAGAATTAGAAGGCTCGCTGCCAAGCCCAGTGATAGACCAAAAACATTAAGTAAAGTAAATAAGCGATACTTGAAGAAATTCCGAAGAGCTGATTTAAGATAACTGCTTATCATGAAGAGTAATGTTGTGTTGTAGGGTACCTGAGTTTTTATTGAAGTTAGAAATTTGCCATCTAGATTTCAAAAATGTTCAACAAATGAATCCAATCGTGATATTCTTACTTAGAAGATTAGAACAAACTTTAGTTATAGAATTCTCAACAGAAATGTAGTCAATGTGCGAATTGCACGGTAAACAGCCATTAGACCACACTCATATGCATTAAGACTGGAATTTGTTTACCTGCTTAAGAAACTAAACCTTTTTTGTATTGAAATAATTTGAATAAAATCAAATATATATGCTGTAGTTGCAAACAATACTAAAACCATAGTGTTTACCAAATAACTTTAAGGAGAGATGGGTAATTATTCGATCAAAGAATTAGAGAAGTTGTCAGGTATAAAAGCACATACTATCCGTATTTGGGAGAAGCGTCATAGTATAATTGAGCCCGCCAGGACCAACACTAACATACGCTACTACTCGGATGAGGACCTGAAGAAGATTTTAAATGTATCCATACTTAATAACCACGGATTCAAAATTTCTCAAATCGCCTCACTCACTCGTTCTGATCTTGTTGAGCACGTAAAGACACTTTCAGAGGAAAAAACAGATACAGGCATTTACATTGATCAGCTAACGTTAAGCATGATTGATTTCGATGAACTCAAATTTGAAAAGCTTTTGGCCGGCTACATCCTTAAATTAGGATTTGAACGAACCTTACTAGAAGTAGTGTATCCTTTTCTTACCAAAATAGGTGTACTGTGGTTATCGAATAATATCAGCCCCATACAAGAGCACTTTATTACGAATTTGATCAGACAGAAGATAGTAGTGGCGATTGATGGAATTACTATTAAGCCTGCGGAAGATGCTAAGAAAATAGTATTATTTTTACCGGAAAATGAAATGCATGAAATCGGTTTATTGTTTTTTCATTATCTGCTCAAGAACATGGGTTTTCAAACTTACTACTTGGGTCAGTATGTGCCACTAGCTGATTTAGAAAAAAGTGTAGGGCGTCTTCAACCAGATTACATGGTAGCCTCTATTTCTTACAGCCCATCACTTAAGCAATTAAACAGATTCTTGACAGAGCTGAACGAAAGGTTTGCTGCGATTAATATCTACATTACCGGGCGACCTGTACTTCAAAAGGGCTTTTCCGAACATACTAACCTACACTTCTTCAAGGATGCGGCAGCCCTGAAAGAAGAATTTACCATTCTATAGGCTATTCAACGCGTATTTTGTTTAACGACTATCACACTGATTTATAGGTGTTTAAACATAATGTTTACTATTTTTTAAAAAAAGTTAAACAAAATGTTTGCGTTACACCGCTGAATATTTAAATTTGTTTAACCTTTTAACTAAAAAGATAAACAAATGACTGCTATCGAATTCAATCACAAAATTGCTTCATTGACAGATACATTGGAGTTATTCACGAAAAGGTTTACTAAAGATCAGGAAGAGTCGGAAGATCTGATCCAAGACACTATCCTTAAGGCACTTACTTACAGAGATAAGTTTCAGCAAAACACAAATCTTAAAGGCTGGTTGTATACAATAATGCGTAATACATTCATTAATAATTATCGTAAAAACCAGCGCGCTAAGACCACATTAGACGATACTAAGGAGTCATATTATTTAAACGTACCCGACAATCACACTTTTAATACACCTGATGGCAATTTCGAGTATAAGGACATTATGAAATGTGTAAATGAAATCAAAGAGGATCTTCTTACACCATTTCAAATGCATACCGAAGGCTTCAAATATCATGAAATAGCCGACCATTTAGGCATTCCGATTGGTACTGTCAAGAACAGAATATTCCATGCCAGAAAAGAAATACAAAAAAAATTGGTAGCTTATGCTTACTAAGCGTAAGTCATGTCAAAAAAGATAGCAGTTATCGGTTCGGGATTTGCAGGGATATCTGCTGCAAGTAGCTTGGCAAAGGCGGGGTGTTCAGTAACTGTATTTGAAAAAAATAGTACCCCCGGTGGTAGAGCTAGAAAGTTCTCTAGCGGGGGTTTTACTTTTGATATGGGTCCAAGCTGGTATTGGATGCCTGATGTGTTCGAACAATATTTCCAAAAATTCGGCAAAAAGGTATCTGATTATTATGATCTGATACGTCTTGATCCCTCCTACCGTGTATTTTTCTCGGATGGAAAACCTACCGATATTCCTGCTAATCTTGATGACCTATTCCAGTTGTTTGAGGAGCTTGAACCAGGCAGCAGCAAGCAATTGCAGAAATTTTTGGATGAAGCCGAATACAAGTACGACGTCGGAATTAATGATTTGGTCTACAAACCTGGCCGATCACTTGTAGAATTTTTAGATACCCGACTCATTACAGGGGTTTTTAAGCTTCATGTTTTTAAATCCATATCCTCTTATATCAGAAAGTACTTTAAACACCCTCAACTCATACAACTGCTAGAGTTTCCTGTACTCTTTCTTGGTGCGATGCCAAGTAAAACTCCTGCCCTTTACAGCTTAATGAACTACGCGGATATTGCACTTGGAACATGGTATCCAAAAGGGGGGATGAATGAAATTGTCCAGGGCATGTACAGACTAGCACTGGAATTAGGAGTCGAGTTCAAATTCGACTCTCCTGTGCAGGAAATAAGCATGAATGCCACCAAGGCTAAGGGCCTGATTGTAAATGGCGCGGTCCATACTTTTGATTTTATTGTTGGCGGCGCTGATTATCACCATGTTGAGCAGCATTTGCTACCGGAGAAATTCAGAAAGTATGATGAAGCTTATTGGGATAAGCGCGACATGGCTCACGGAAGTCTTATTTTTTATCTGGGTGTAAACAAAAAACTAGATACCCTTCAGCATCATAACTTGTTCTTTGACGCATCGTTCGAAAAGCACGCCGAAGAAATATATGAAAACCCAAAATGGCCGTCTAAGCCGCTTTTTTACACTTGTTGTACAACGAAAACCGATCCAAGTGGCGCCCCCAAGGGTATGGAAAATGTATTTGTTCTTATTCCGACAGCGCCAGATTTAGAGGATGACGAAGTTACAAGGGAAAAATACTATGACCTTGTTATGGATCGGATGGAACGCCTTACCGGTCAAAAAATTAAAGAACACGTAGTTTATAAACGCAGCTATGCTCATAACGATTTTGTTGGCGACTATAACGCTTACAAAGGCAACGCATATGGCTTGGCAAACACTTTGAGACAAACTGCGTTATTAAAGCCATCAATGCAAAACAAGAAAGTAAAAAACTTATTTTACACCGGTCAACTCACTGTTCCTGGTCCTGGCGTACCGCCATCCTTAATCTCAGGACAGGTAGTAGCCGATGAAATTATGAAAGTAATCAAATGAAAGAACTGTTCGACAAAGTTTCGCTGAAATGCAGCAAATTAGCTACTACAAGCTATAGCACGTCTTTTTCATTAGGGATTAGATGTCTCTCAAAGGAGCTCAGAGATCCAATTTGTGCTATATATGGTTTTGTGCGTTTCGCAGATGAAATTGTCGATACTTTCCATGATTATAATAAACCAGACCTATTAAAAAGATTTACTGACGATACATACAGGGCAATTGAAGAGGGCATTAGTTTAAACCCTATTCTAAACAGTTTCCAATATGCGGTAAATACTTATAACATTAATCTTGAACTGATCGACCAATTCTTGTATAGTATGGAAATGGATCTTTCAGATCAACAGTATGATCAGGAAAAGTTTGAGACATATATACTAGGTTCTGCTGAAGTAGTGGGTCTTATGTGTTTAAAGGTATTTTGTAAAGGGGAGCAAAAGCAATATGATGCACTGAAACCCTACGCTATGAAACTAGGTTCCGCTTTTCAGAAAATCAATTTCCTAAGAGATCTGGAAGCGGATTACGTAGATATGGGCAGAACGTACTTCCCGGGTCTGGAAATGTCAGAATTCAACGCGGAAAACAAAAGCACAATTGAAGAGGACATTGAAAAAGATTTTAAGATGGGTTTTGAGGGAATAAAGCGGCTTCCTCAAAGCGCTAAATTTGGTGTTTATCTTGCTTACAGATACTATTATAATCTTTTCAAAAAGATAAAGAAAACACCACCTTCTCATGTTTTATCAGAACGTATAAGAATCCCTAATCAAAGAAAATTTTCGATTCTTTGTTATTCGTATCTTAAACACAGGCTAAATCTCATCTAAGCTTATGGAACATGTAGTTCTTGTGGATGAAACTGATGAGGTGCTAGGCACTATGGAAAAGCTGGAGGCTCATAAAAAAGGGGTCTTGCATAGGGCTTTCTCAGTTATGGTCTTTAATTCACAAGGTGAGTTAATGCTTCAAAAACGCGCCTCCGGCAAGTATCATTCAGGTGGTCTTTGGACGAATACCTGTTGCAGTCATCCTAGAATAAACGAACCGACTGAAGTAGCTGCAAGACGAAGATTATTAGAAGAGATGGGTATTGATGCCAACCCCACATTCAAGTACAAATTTATTTACCGAGCCGAGCTAGATAAAAATTTAATAGAATACGAATACGATCATGTGTTCACCGCTGTATTCGATGGTACCCCACAGTTAAACAAAGAAGAGGCAGAAGATTGGCGTTTCATTCCTATCTCTAAACTCCGTGAGGATATCGAACATAATCCCTCCAGCTACACAGAGTGGTTTAAAATTATTATGTCAAAATACCGGTAACTATGCTAAGGCTACCATGCAAGGAATCGTCTGCCTTGATCACCATTATACACAAATAAATGTGTATGATACTACTCTCTAATTATTCCAAGGCATACTTGAGAACTACAATCTTATCGATTAAAAACCTCAAAATAGAGCCAGGTTTGCATCTAATACAAGGGGCAAACGGATCAGGGAAAACTACTCTCTTTAAATCAATTTCAGGAATTATCAGTTTTAAGGGAGATTGTTCTTTGAATGGGTAAAGTATTAAAAAGGATGCCGTTGAATATCGTAGATATATAAATTAACGTGAGTTCGATATAAAAACAGGGGTATTAAGTCGCAAAAAAGGCAGGA
>CALBPF010000262.1 GCA_937899105.1 uncultured Flammeovirgaceae bacterium
AGTACACCGCTCAAATTCCCTATTGCGTAATTTGGGATAATTACAATCCTGACACCTTTTTATAGGTCGTCAGTAGAGAAGTTTATTTGAGGATACTCCTCGTGAGAGTTAGGCTATTTCCGAGAATGTAAAACGTCTGATAAATTCATTTTGATTAATCAACACATCCAGCCTTAGTCCAAGGATCAAACCTTTACTAGATGTGCTTTCAATGTATTCTTCGAGTTTTTTTGCTTGCAGATCATCCTGATAAGACTTATCGATATGCTTCAGGAAGTCTCCAAAAGTATGAAACTCATCAGGAGACAACCTCATGGTATGCTTATAAAGTGACTTGTAATTACCTATAGGCAGTGCTAGTAAAATCATCAATACTAAATACTCCTCATCTGTGCCAGGTGTGGTACCAAGTCCCTCATGTGCCCTTACTATCTGATAAACGTTTACGAACCGTTTTATAGCTCTTGGATTAGTACCGATAATGCCAGACATCTCCTGTAACAGCTCCACCTCTCTATCGGACAAGGATAATAACTCTGATTCCTGCTTAGGAAGCACTTTCTTTTGAATATTACTTACTTTTTCTTTTATGGGAACTGCCTCTGGTTTAGTTGTCTCTGATCTAGGAGTAGCATCCGACCGCTTCTTTGGCTTATCATCAACTTCGGTTGTTACATTTTCGATGGCTGATGATGTGCCAAGGTTCTTGATCATTTCCTTAACACTTTCGTCCTGAGCTTCTTCCAAATGAAACGGAACCTGAAAAATCTTCTCCAGATAGTTAGAGGCTTCTATTGGTTCAATACCCGTTGTCATCTTATTCTTAACTCCTGCGAATTGCATATGATACTCTTTGATAAGGGCATTTTTAACCCATCTTGGATCCACTCCTACTACCACAATAAAAAGCGGAAAAGCCATCAGCAAATTCACCGCCTCCAGCACCTGAATAACCTGATCCTCCTTGCAGCGATCCAGATCATCAATGTAAAGTACAATGCGTTCCAGCGGTCGTTCAAAATTATCACGAAATTCTCTACCATCATCTTTCGACTGATCGAAAAGGTCACTTAGGATTTCAAAATCCTTTCGGATAGTGGAAACCACACCAAGATACTTTTGGTATTCTTCGCTCTTATTTCTTTCATTGATAAAAGAATATACTGCTTGTTGCTTTAGATTATGCTTTAACAAATAATTGATCTTGCTGTAGTCAGATTCGAGTGAATAAATCTCTTCCTGAAAGCTTAGAATTTCTTGGTTCTTTATCTCAATCTCAAGTTTGGCGGCTTCTACTTCTTGCTCATACTTAGATTCGATTTCTTTCAGTCTCTTTTCCCGTTGATCCCGAATGGAATTGACCTTGGTAATCACAGGAGTCAAAAGATCAATAGCGCCTTTTATAGATTTCCAAAGGATCGGAATTGGAGCTACAATAATCGTGATTACCTGAGGAATGGTTATGTCTAAAGAGGAAATGGCAGGGATAAAACTAAGTCCAACAGAAACAATGCCCAATAAAATGAGAACTAATATTCCCCAATTATCATTTCTTGCTAGTTTTAAGGATTCACGAATAAAATTTTGACCGGATTTCAACTCTGAAAGAAGGCTATCTGGGTTAATTTCACCAAGTTCATCAGACTTAATTGAGAGTTGGCTAACAGCATCTTTCAATTTAGTCTTCATATTCAAATCTTTATCGACTTCATCAAAAATCATTTTGGAGTTTTTTGATTTTATCTCTTCAATTTTATCCTTAGACTCTTTCTTAATCACAAGGATCTTTTTGCGCAACCCTCGGATATTTTTGATTTGCGTTTCCTTTTTCTCCCGGAGCAGTTCTCTCTGCTTTCCTGCTATACTAAGCTTATCCGTAAGTTCATTTTCTATATTTTTTATTCGAACCTCAGACTTTTTGTTTCCTGAAATATATTCATCCAACTTTTCAAAAACCTCAGCAACTATGCTGGCAAACAAGTTGGTGTCCAGATAAGACCATGCGTTGAAATGGATCTGGGCAATTCCGGCTCTATAGAAGTCATTTCCTGAGGTAGCTAACATGTCAATTCGTTTCATTAACTTCTTCATGAAAAAACTCTTTCCTGTACCCCATTGCCCAAATAACGCAATAGCAAGAGGTGGCGTAAAACTGTTGGAGGCAATCACCTTAGCGAAGGACGTTACGTCTTTTTCTATTCCTAAATAGTCTTCACCATCGATCGCATCATGCGATAGGCTGGCAATTTTGGATTGATTAAGTTTTTTCGAAGTTAATCCGTCCGGCAAGCTAAGCTCGGTAGTGTTGAGGATTTCTTCAAAAAGTTCAGGAGTTAACGTATGCAAGCTCCCTTGTAGACTTTTACTCAAAGACGACTGGCTGAAAAGTGGTAAGCTTTTTAATTTATCTAGAGTTGTTCTTTGCTGAAATTTATATAAAAGCTCAAAATGATATCGTCCATCTTCATCTATGGCAGTTATTCGTAATAATCCAACGACAGTATTATATGGTACGGCCTGAAAGCCAATAAGTAGATCACCGAGATTAACTCCACTTGTATAAGTTGAACTCGATTTTGAATTACTTGGAGGTCTGTAGCTATTTTTTTCACCTACTTGCAAGCTATCAATTGTCCACTTTTCACCTGCATTGATCCACCAGAAGTTGGCTCCTGACTCAATGTTGGATTGGATTAAACGGACTATTTCATTGTGATCGGTTCCTTTGTTTGATAAGTTCTCAATTATGCCTGGCAAATTCGGTTGCTCATCCAAGATACCAGCCAGTATAGGATCTATAAAATTAGGCTTTATTTTATTGAAAGCATTTCTATACTGCGCTCCCACGCTCAAATCTATCCGATTTTCAAACACATGCCAGTTTACACCGAGCAGATGCCCATCGTCAAAATTCTTAGTGACTACACCAACACCATTGATGGTTAAGAATCCTTGCCCCGATTTAGCCCATGATGATTTGGCAAAAAGGATATCTCCTACTTCAACGGATTTGACCGCCTTCTTAAATTTATCATCATGCCCATTTTCCCAAATCCCGTCTTTTACAAATCTCGGTAATTGATTGTCTGTCCCATTATAATGGTGGCCTGCTGCAAAGAAAGATCGACTTTTTCCCGAAGAAGGGTTCACTTGCCACTGGTCAAAAGAAGCAAAAGAAGTGAGCTCTATTTCCGTACTTTTTTTAAACCACTTTTCCGCAATTTCAGGCTGGTCATCTAACTGTTTTTGAATCCATGTTAAATCAAATATTTTAAATTCTATGGTGTGCTGCGATAAAGAATTGCGAAACTGAAAATCACTAGACTCATTATCGTATACCGTAAATAGTAATATAAAAAACCTCTTGGGTTTAAGGTCTTTTAGATAAGGGAGTGTTCTATCCAATATGTATTTGTCATTGAAAGGAAATTCTATTCCCTGTGGTCCGAATATTTGAGCTGCAACTTCGATTGATTCTTTACCTTGCTGCCATAAATCTGGATAATAGCTGCCGTTTCCCTCAATTGCAAGGTTTAAATTAAATTTGAAGGAGATATTTAAAATATCTCTTGACATCTCTACTAACTCTTTTTCAGAAAAAGAAGAAAAGTCATACGTGGACTTAGTCATAGTGCAATGGTTTCTGTTTGTTAAACCTGATTGAGTGAAATCAAAAGCAAAAATATATTGGTTATGATTGTGGCTTACAATACCCTACCTAGGGTATTTTTGGTGTATAACGAGGCCTTAAGCAGCATGCGGAGCCCAAAATAACCTACACGGCGCCTAACTTGGTCGTGCCTTGCCGAGGACAAGCCAGGGACTCGATATAAAGGGCTAGCTTTTCAAACCCCTCGCTATTGCGAGCCTGCCTGCACGTACTTTCCGATAGGTAGGTAATCCCCCAGAACCTGATCGGAATGGACATAAATTTCAGAAAACACTCGAATTCGCATTGTAGAACGGAAGTATCAACTTACCCCTGTTCAACCTTACGGCGCAACGTCCCCTGTCTAAGCTTACAGAGGGGAAAGTTCAAACCAAGTTTGGACTAGGGGAGAGTTGAAAAAGCCAAAATTAAACCACGGTCATTCCAGATACAGTACAACGAACCCCCCGACATGAGTGATTTCATCCGGTAAGCGATAATATTCAAAACCGGGTGTATTTGATTATAGGCGTTGCTTTATAGAATATTGAAACGTCCAATTTCTGGAGAAGTTTGTGTAACACAGATCATCATCCCGGAATTTTCGATAGAGTGAAGAAAATCTGGGATCCCCGTAAATATCAGGAAATTCCTTAATCACCAAGACGAACCCAGACATCTTCACTAACTCTTATTCCCCTGCTATCCAATCCCCGATCTCAGCGATATCATCCAGTACTTTATCTACCTTCTTAGGTGTGATCAGTTGAACCAACTCCAATTTTGGCTCAATATCATCCCAGGCGCTGCGGAATTTTTCGCGGAACTCATTTTCATGCTCGGCGCCGCCCTTGGCCAGCAGTTCTCCGGCTTTATGAATGTCTTCAAGCGTGATATCAATTCTTTCTTTGGTTATTCTTAATGAGATCAGAAATTTCAAAGCAGGATCGAGGATTGGCCATACCTCCTGGAATATCTGGATAAATGGAGGATTTGCGCCTTCCTCGTCAGAAACCTCAAAAGAAATATCCTTATTTTGCAGTTCACTAATTAATGTATTTAGCAGCGCCCGTCTTTCTTTTCTTCTTGCTCTTCTTGCCTGACGCCTTGCTTTTCTACTTGCTTTTCCCATGTTCTGTTTTGTTATAATTTATCATATTTAGTCATAGCTGCATTTTAACATCGAACCATAAAAACCTACCCTTCCGAGTTGAGCTCTTCATTTGGCGCTGGTTTAAATTTCAATGGTTAGGACATCAATATCAATACCCTACCTAGGGTATTTTTGATCTGCCAATTCCTTCCTAAAGAAGTCTAGTTTATTTGGAGAGAAATTGTTTTAATATCGTCATTGCGAGCGAAGTGGAACGGAGCGCGGCAATCTCCCAATTTCATTCGCGTTTCCAATTCATGGAGATTGCATCGGCTTCAAAACCCTTTCGATAAAAACCAGGATTTGGCCAGAAGCCTAGCAATGACGATAAAAATTACAATCTTGTTCCCGGGCTTGACCCCATACTACCAACGACGAACCCAAATGACAACCTAGCTCCTACTCATCTACCGCACTATCACATACAACGTAAAACGGGGACTTGATTGTTATTTCGGGCTCGTTTCAGGCGCGGGGATCTGGTCTCTTAATTTAACTCTGCTTTCAGTTCTGGGGGATCCCGGATATCAGCTGCACAGATTCCTGGGATGACGTTTAATAGGGAGGGCCTGGAACTTGGTTGCTGTTTTTTATGTAAGAATAGTTATTAACGACGATGTAATAAGTTATGGAAAATTTAATTGTTTGATTCGGGTCCCAAACTCAGAATTGGCCTTCTTAGATCGGGGCCCCGGATCAAGTCCGTGGACTTTGTTTCTTTATTCTAAAAAAATTGTCTTTATATGTCCTTTTTCCGTATACTTATTTGTCTTAAGCATAGCATCAAAATAAATACGACATGATTTACAACGGAAAAGAAGTAGAGTTCCCGGCTGTAATGCAGATAAGTTTCTTTAAAGTGGTAGAAACATTAGAGCAAATGGCCAAGGACAAAGACAAAGATACCGCGGTATATGGCCAACAATTACTAAAGGAAGTGGAAAAACATCCTGAGTTGAAAGACGGTATCGCCGACCTGAATCAGCTAGACAAGTTAATGGGTCCTATTTGGAAAATAGCGCGCATGTTATTTCCTGATGCGCTCACTACCAATGAGATCAAAGCCATCACCCCGCCCTTTTATTTTAAGCCTATCCTCACTTCCACTCGATTTGATAATATTGTAAAGGCTTCCGGTGAAGAGTATAACCTGGACATGAAGAATGTCGACGAAGATACTTTTTACCTTTACTGCTGCTATTTTATTCTGGGAAGTTATTATGGTTTTCCTGTTCCCACGGGCGGATCTTGGACCCAGGAGATCCTGAATAAAGATCAGGGATTACTGCGAACGTATAAAATTCTCATCAACGCGGACATGTCCGAATTTATACCTACGGACAAAGCGGTAGACATAACCTATGAAGACTTTGAAGAGCTTATCGACAACTTTGGGGACATTAAGCTATGGAAGAAGAAATTCCCACCTAACAGCTGGATCATGCGTGGAATAAATGTCATGAATCTTGTAGATGTTACGCTGGATCAATCTGTGGGAGACATAACTTCGAACCTGCTCTTAAAATCAAGCGACGCTTTTGAGAACATTCAGAATGGCATCAGACGCCTGCTGAATAATGCCAATTTGAATATTGGCGTGCTTACCGTAGAGGACAATCAACTCATGCCGCTAAATAAAGAAGAGGTCCGGGGTTTGTTGCTGGACAACAACGAGTCGCTAAACTGCAGCACAGATGTATGCGACTATGTAACAGGGCAACTGCTTCATAAGAAAGAGCCTTTGGTTATTGCAGATGTCGATGCTTTCCACAAGCAGTCTAACAGCGGTATGTCCAGCAAGTTGATGAATTTAAAACTCCAGAGTTATATCATTATCCCGCTGATTCACGAGAACGAGTTGCTGGGTTTTATGGAGTTGGGTTCAAAGAACCGGTATGATTTAAACTATGGCACCCTTGAAAAGATGGATGCGATAGTTCCTATCATTGCCATGGCTCAGAAGCGCTATCTTGAAGAGGCCCAGAACCGAATTGAGGCGATTATCCAGCAGGAGTGTACTACCATACACAATTCTGTTAAATGGCGTTTCGAGCAGGAGGCGGAAAAATTCATGCATAAGCAGCTCAAAAATGAGCAACCGGTATTTAAAGATATTATTTTCAATAACCTATACCCCTTATATGGCCAGATGGACATCAAGGGGTCGTCTGTCAAACGGAATAAAGCGGTAAGCCGTGATTTGGTAAAGCAGATCAATGGGATTGAAAAAGTATTGAAATACGCTTACGGCAAGACGCAGATGCCAGTATATGAAGAGCTGATTTTCCGTCTTGAAAATTATAAATCTCACCTGAAGAAAGAATTATCGGCAGGTAGCGAACATAAAATATTACGATTCCTTAAACAAGATGTTTACCCGGTATTTGACCACCTGAAGGAAATCGATCCGGAGCTAAGGAAACTAGTCGACCAATACAACGCCATGCTGGATCCGAACCTACATACGGTATATGAAGAGCGCAAGAAATACGATACCAGCGTAAACCAGATCAACCAGCGATTGGCTTCTTACCTCGATCAAAGGCAAGTGGATGCGCAACGTATGTTTCCGCATTACTTCGAACGCTACAAAACGGATGGTGTGGAATACAACATATACATTGGTGAGTCGATTACGAAAGATGAGAAATTCGATACGGTTTATTTAAGAAATCTCCGTATCTGGCAATTGGTAGTGATGTGTGAAATGGAAAATGAGTTTCACAGAATGCAAAGCGAGCTGCACACATCAATAGAAATAGCCTCGTTGATCCTGGTATATAACACTTCCCTATCTGTTCATTTCCGCATGGATGAAAAGCGCTTTGATGTAGAAGGGGCTTATAATGCACGTTATGAGATCATCAAAAAGCGGGTGGACAAGGCGCATATCAGGGGCACGAATGAGCGTATAACCAAGCCTGGTTCCATCGTAATCGTTTATTCTCAGGAACAAGACGCGAAGGAGTACCGCGAGTATCTGCACTTCCTGGCGGCACGAGGTCATATAAAAAAGCAGTTTGAAGACCTGGAATTAGAAGACCTGCAAGGGGTTACTGGCCTTAAAGCGCTGCGCGCTGAAGTGCTGTACGGCGAGCAGATTTCGGTAGATAAGTTAATTGAGGAGATTGAGAGTAGGGTGACGAATTAATTTTCGTTATTGCCAGCAACTTATAAGAAGAGCAGCAAGCTCCATAAGTTTATCGTCATTGCGAGCAAAATGTAATGAAGCGCGGCAATCTTCAAATTCCGCTCGGGCTCGGATTCGGTTCGTCTCCGGAACTAGGGGATTGCCGCGGTCGTACCTCCTTCGCAATGACGTGATCTTATTTATAACTTTGACCATGACCAAAGGGTAGCGGTTTATATTATTACCAATACTTAATAATACAACCTTATATACAGGTTTTGTGAAGACCTCGTTGCAAGAACAATTCAACACATAGAAAAAGCTTATCCAAAGAGTTTCACAGCACGGTATAACTGCTCAAAACTGGTTTATTATGAGTTATTTCATTCGATTGAAGAAGCAATTAATAGAGAGAAGCAAATAAAAGCCGGTTCAAGAAATAAGAAGATTGGGCTTATTGAAGCGATGAATTCGGAATGGAAAGATTTATTTGAAGATGATGTTAAGAATTGGTGATATAATTAGAAATGCGAATGGAATGTGGAGATTGTCACACCGCCAGCTGGCGGTTAGCAATGACGCTACGAACTTATAACGCTCCCGGCCTTGAGCCGGGATCCTGAACTTGATAAGCGAAATTCTGATTTTAGTAACGCTGAAGACTAAGCTGTTCATCGGAAAATTTCCAGATGCTAAGGCTGAGGTCCGCATCAAATGCAAAAACCTAGCAATATTATTCAAATACCATCCGGTGAACTCAGATCAAGACTGTTAACGGCATCGGCGATCTCATAACCCAATCTTAACCCTTCCGCACAATCCATACGCATGTGTACCCCCAGAGGTATCCTGGAAAAGGCATTTTCCTCTGCCAATTCCTCAAAACTGGAGAAGGACCTTGGCATTCCTCTGAACTCCTCACGGTCTTCATGAGTGCGGTCAGTGAAATTAGTGGAGTTTCCAAAAAAATCGATAAATATTCCACCCGCAGCCGAGGCAAAGGTAGAATGACCCGAGGGGTAACCCGGGAAACTGGGATTGGGCCAATAAATTAAACGATACAGGTTCGTCTGGAAATCAGGGTCCATAAACTCGTGAATAAATACATTCGGTCGCATGACCATATACTCATACTTATATTTCCAAGCAGATACGGCGGCATCATTTAGTGCAAATCCAAGTTTTACATAAAGTGACAGGGTTTCATCCAATCCCAATTCGTATTGTTCCACTAACTGGTTAGCTATAGAAACCTGCCTTGCCGGAGGGCTAATCATCAAACCCTCTACATCATCGCTCCAGAACTCAGCAATCCACAATTGTTCTCCATCTTCTTCCCTAGCCGCATTGTTGGCTTCATAGATTTCCTCCATTTGAGCATAATAGTCACTTTCAGGGTCTTCGCTGTAAGCGATAGGATCAACTGCGGTGGTTTCATCCGGAGAGATCACAAAGGTGCGAACGGATTCCCAATAGGGAAACAACGCCCGCTCCGGATCTGCGGAATATGTCCAGAAACCATCACCTACCGGCGGTTCATATGATAGCGGTTGAGGATCTAAAATTTGAGCTTCGGCCTTATCATCAGACTGGCTGTAGCGAATGACCTGATCCGCTACATATTCACCCCAAACTCTAGAATTCTCTACAAGTTCTTCATCCAGATCTATCGACAGTTCTTCTTCTATTTGACTAGCAAACGTTTCAATTTGATTTACCTGGTCTTCAGAAAGGTTGGATAGAAAGTGACTCAAGACGGTTTCAAAGCAGGCGTTCAACGCCACTTCAGTATTGATCTGATTAGCCTGGTTTCCTCTAATACGCAACCCTCTTAATCTGTCATCCTGAGAAACCAGATTAAGCATTTGCGGAACTGCCGTTTCATATGCCGCCAAATAAATATAGGCAATAGCGCGGGCTGCACCATTAGGCCTTCCACTGGCGTATTGTTCAAGTTCAAGAAATTGATTTGTCCAGGAATGAACAATACCGGTTTCTGAATCCAGCGAAAGCTCGGAGACCTCTTCCAGCTCATCTACTTCATCACTCAACGCAATTTCTGGGTCGTCATCACAAGCCAGGACAAAAAACATTACAACAGCCAAAAGACATAACAATTTAATCTTGTTCATTTCAAAAATTTTGATTCCACATAGCATTGATACTCGCCAGCCCTATACACGAGCATGCTTTTGTATGAAACCGATAACGAATGAATTATACCACCCCTTGGAAATAAAAATTTTGAAGCCAAAAACGGAGTACGGGATGGATTCTTGAGAATGGCTACACCTGCAATTGTAAGTTGAAGACCAAGAATCTCGTTAATAATGAGATTCTCGGGTTAGCAGAATGACATTTATATTGATTTCTTTCTTATCTCACAGGGTAACTCAGACCTGCTCCAGCTCATCCAATACGCAAGGCATTAGCTCAGAAACAGTAAGTCGTCCAAGCAGCATACCAGTAGCCTGGCCGCTACCTACAATTATATGATCGAATGACGACATGAGTTGGCGGGCTAATTTCTCCAAACAAGTTCGGAAGATAGGTCGAGAAAACCTTGTTTTTAATGTTAACTCTAATGGCATCACATGCCATTAATAAACAGTATCACACCTGATCATACATCTTGCCATTGTCTAATGTGGCTTCAATCTGGCTTATCTCAACAATGGCATTCACAACTAATAATTAGCTTTACCATTGTATATTCGACTGATCCATATGCCAATTCCTGTTTTGCCAATCCATCAAAAAATGTTGAGCTTTAACTTGGTATGAAGATCCAGCGTAGTATTTTGCAGATTCTGTTTTTGCCTTTAACAGTGTTCGCTTGCCATAAAAAACAGGTTATTCTTAAGCCAGAGCTGATTATTCTTCAAAATTCTGATCAAATTATACCACTTCAAGACTCAATGGTCAGACCCATATTGTATCGTAATATCACTGAATTAAGCCATCTATCCGTCAAAGAAGTAAAGCAGAAATTTATTGCTATTGTATTACCGGCAGTGCTTATAGCCAAGCA
>CALBPF010000263.1 GCA_937899105.1 uncultured Flammeovirgaceae bacterium
ATACACCCGGTCATGAAGGTCAGAATTACCGGAATGTCACGGTTATTCAGGGCATTGAATATAAACTCGTATTTACCCATAATCAATAGAATAAAACTCCCCGAAATACCAGGTAAAATCATGGCGCAAATAGCAATGGCACCACTCAGAAAGATGAACCAAAGTCCTTCAGGCGTAGCAGCCGGTGTAGCTTCAGTTATCATATAGGCTATAATAACGCCAACTATTAAACTCAACACCTTACCTAAATTCCAGAATTTGACGTTTCTAAGAACAAGAATAGCTGAAATGATGATCAGCCCGAAGAAGAACGACCATAACTGGATAGGATAAGTATCAAGCAAGTAGGTGACTACTTTGGCCAAAGTAATTATGCTGGTGGCTATTCCTGCCAGCAATACCAGCAGAAAATTGCCATCAATATGCTTCCAGAAATGCTTGATTTGAAATTTTGATATGAACTTTAGCGCTTCCGCATCTACTGATTTGATAGCTGAAAGCAATCGCTCGTATATGCCGGTTATCAAGGCAATTGTACCTCCGGATACTCCAGGCACTACATCCGCCGTACCCATACCCACACCTTTCAAAAATAAAAGTAGTGGTTGTATTAGTTTACTCATGAAGATCTATTGCTGTCCGTTGTTTGTTAGGAAGTGAGAAAAAGTGTCGCCTCTTAATCCCAATCTTATTGTTTCTAACGGAATAACCTCCTTTGGAGCTATGTTGCCGAGGTTTACATTCGATCCCAACAGTTTTATAAACCACACTTGCTGTGCCTTTTGAGGGGCTTCCCAAATTATTTTTTCAAAAGGGATTTTTGTTAATATTTCCTGGACAAGACCTGATCTTACTTCACCGGTGGATCTGAAGAGTCCCACGTTACCGCCTTCCCGAGCTTCGCCTATAACTTTCCAGGCCCCGGCATCCAGCTCTGCTTGCATTAAACTTATCCACTGGTATGGAGGAATTATTTTTTCTTCATCTTTAGAACCTACCTCTGAAAGCACAGTAACTTGTTCGGAAAGTTTACTTATGTAATCACATTTTTTATCGTGGTCAAGCTCTATCGAGCCATCGGAGACCTCAGCGAAGTCCAGATTATATTTGTCAAGAATTTTGCGATAGTCGTCAAACTGATTTCTAACAATAAACGACTCAAAAAGTGTGCCTCCAAAATAAACGGGAATGCCTGCATCTCGATATACCTTTATTTTATCTTTTAGGTTAGGCGTAACATAAGAAGTCGCCCAGCCAAACTTTACAATATCGATATGATCGCTACAGATACTCAGAAAGTCTTCCGCCTCGCGAATGCTGAGCCCCTTATCCATAGCCATTGTAAATCCGTACTGCCTGGGCTTTTTAGTACGCTCAGGTATATTATTAAGTGTATAATTCATTATGAATTTTTGTTTCTAAATTGGTCGATTATCTTGTACAAGGCCTTTTGAGTTTCCAGCTGAGGAAAAAAATCAAAGAGAATACTATGATCATCAAAATTCAAAATTAATGCATTTTCTAAATAATTAAAGGCCTCTTGATATCTGCCTGCTGAAATAAGATAAATCGTCATGCGATAAAAGAAATCCGAATCATCGGGACGTTCCTCTAAGGCATGGGTCATTAGGTCAATAGCCTTTTCGTATTCACCTTGTTCATAATAAATGTGCGACCAATTTAACCACACTTCTTTATCCTCGGGGATGAGCATTGAGGCTTCTTGGTAAGCGTCTACACTCGAAACGATATTTCCAATATTAAATTCTGCCTTAGCAATTGCCTTCCAATAATTAGGATTCTCATGGTCAAGCTTAAGCGCTTTGTTATAGAAGTGCAGCGCCTGATACCATTTTTCCTGCTCGTCAAGACACCTGCCTGCACCAAACCAAGCTTCATCATACATCTGATCTAATTTGACTGCCTTTTGAAAGTACTTAAGACCAAGATCAAAGTGTTGGATTTTTTCGTATGCATAACCTAGTTGGCAGTACACTTCTGGGCTTGCACCTTCAATATCTAAGGTTTTAGTATAGGCCTTAATGGCTTCTGAGTAATTACCTAATTTCAAGTACGTATTTCCAATATTGAAATAAGCCGAAGAGAAATTCTCCTCAATAAGTATAGCGTATTCATAGGCCTTAAGTGCATCTTCATACTTTTCAAGTTTTCCATACACGATACCCAAATTATACCAGGCTGCCTGTGAATAGGGGTCGGCATCTATAAACTTATGATAGTAATCTATACTGCTTTCTAATCGTCCTGTGTAGTCAAGGCAATAGGCCAGTTCGTATAAAGCGCCTTCATGATAAATATTTTCTTCAATCGCCTTTTTATACGATAGTATCGCATCTTCAAAAAGTTCAAGGCTTTGTTGAGCTAGCCCCATACTGTAGTAAGCTTCATCCTTTTCTTCCGTGTAGACGAGAGCTTTCTCATAGCATATAATCGCATCGGAATATCGACCTAATAAAGAGAGTATGGAACCCTTTAAAAAATGAATTTCGGCATCACCGGGTTGAATGGTCTCTGCTTGTTCAAGTAACCCTAGAGCCTCGTCATATTTTTCAAGATTAGACATTATCTGCGCCTTAGCTACAAGCAATTCAGGAGAGAATGGATATTGATTGGAAGCCAGATTTGCAGCAACCAACGCTTTTTTAAACTTACCATCTTCCATATAGTAGTCGATGATTTGTTCGAAGCTGTCAAGTTCAAAAAAGTGAGAACCTTTATTTTTTACATGATCTTCAAAGCGCTTTATTAGTTCGTTTTCTTCTTTTTTCTTCTTGAAATTTTCCTTCATTCGATGCTGCGAAAGTTTAATGAATTTACTAAAAATTATCCACTGTGAAACAGGTAAGAACTTAATTCTTAGCTATTCTTTTTAAGTAATTCTGCTACCGTCCACTTTACGGTGTTTTCCAAACTGATGAACTCAAAATTTAGCATGTTCTTTACTTTATGGTTATCAAAAACCGTAGTGTTATTGGATACCCGAATAGATTCTCTTGTTACCAATGGCTCGGAGTTGGTAATTAAACTTTTGATTTGAAAAAGTATTGTAGCGAAGCTATTTAATGACTTTGGCGCCTTTATATAAGGAGTACGTTTTTTTAGTGCTTTGGCTATGATTTCAAAGAACAACTTGAATGAAATTGCACCAGCGCTTAATATGAAACGCTCGTTGGTGATTCTTTTATCTATTAACAGCATAATAGCTGAAACTACATCCCTTATATCTACATAATTAAGTTTTCCGCTGCCATAATACTTGTTTTCATCCCACACATATTTGAAGAGCTTAGGGCTTCCCTTGTTCCAATCGCCGGGTGCCAAGACGACCGAAGGGTTAATAATAACGGCCTTTAACCCTTCTTGAATACCACGCCAAACTTCCAATTCAGAAAAGTATTTTGATTCTCCATAGCTAGTGTTTGATTTTGATGTAATCCAATGATTATGCTCATCAACGAGGTTGCCCTGGTCATTCCTACCTATTGCGGCGACGGAACTTAAATGTATAAAATAGTCTATATCATTATCCAAAGCGGTATCTACAAGTTGCCTTGTGCCTACTACATTGACATCATGCATTTCTTTGTCTTTGGCTCTGGAAAAAGACACAACTGCGGCACAGTGGATAACAATATTGAAATTAGGAATAAGCTGTTTAAGAAATTCGAGACTTAAAAAATCACCATAAACAATATAGTCAGCCATTCCTTGAAGCAGAGAAAGGTCGCTATTTTCTCGAACCAAAGCTCTAAAGCGAATTTTGGCCTTCTTAAGAGCTTTGCACATAAAGCTACCAATAAGGCCGTTAGCTCCTGTTATTAGAATCATAGCTCGTAATTTAGAAGTGGAAGGTTAATAGCCATAGTATAGTATTTATTCATCATGGCTGTTTTAATTGCATTACACTGAATAGTATTATGACAGTCACTTCCGATAAAATGGATCAGTTTCTTTTCGATGAGTTGTTCGGCAAACCTTTTTGTCTGTTTGGAATAAAAGTTCGCTAGTGAAATAATATTAAGCTGTAACAAAACCCCCCTCTCTATGAGGTCTTCAATTGCACTGAAATCATTATACAAATAACTATATCTTTCAGGATGCGCCAGCACAGGTTTCAGCCCTGCTGACTGAGCTCTGAAAATAAAATCGTTGATATACAAAGGTCTGTTGTAGAAGCTTGTTTCAAATAAAAGAAATCCATCTCCAAACGTCAGCAGTGCACTCGGTGTCTTATTGATCTTATCCATTAAAGATTCATCCAGAAAATATTCAGCTGCAATTGAAAGCTCAATGTCTATACCCTGTTCAACTATTTTTTCTCTTAAAGTATTACCAATCTTAACCAGGTCTGCTTCATTATTTTGGTATAGATCACCCATAATATGGGGGGTGGTAGTTACCTTTTTTGTTCCTAATTTATTAAGAGCTGCTAAAATTTCTAGCGATTCTTCAAAAGATTGTACGCCGTCGTCAACACCAGGTATAAGATGTGAATGAACATCAGTTATGTAATTATTTAGCCTTACCGACTTTTTAAATATCCCAAACAACCGCTTTTAATTTGACTCTTTAGCTATACTCTTTTCATCATAATAGCCGTAACCATAACCATTTCCCGAACTACGTGGAACAGCGTTGAGTACAACTGAGATATTCTTAAAATTGTTGACGTTCACCAGTCTATCCAGAGTCTTGGTAAAGATTTTTTTAGAATAGTTTGCCCGGATTATATATATGGCCAAGTCAGCCTTCTTCATGGCCAGTAATCCATCAGTTACAAGTCCCGCCGGAGGTGTATCAAGTATGATCAGGTCATATTGAGTCTTAAGATCGTTTATTAAATCATCAAATGCACCATTCAAAAGGAGTTCAGAAGGATTCGGTGGAGTAGGGCCCGCGGGTATAAAGTTCAAGTTTTCAACATCAGTTTCCATAATACAGTCTTGAACTTTATGCTTGTTTATCAACACCGTACTCACACCTTTATGATTCTCATTTTCGTTAAAAGCCAAATGCACTCTTGGCTTTCTCATGTCCAAATCAACGATGACTACTTTTTTCTTTGTGAGGGCTACAATTCCACCAAAGTTCACCGCTATAAAAGTTTTCCCCTCACCACTAATCGTTGAAGTGACGGAGATAACTCGCTGTCTTTCATTCGTTAAAATAAACTCAATGTTAGTTCGGATAGACCTAAGCGCCTCGCTAACGGCGGATTTTGGTTTCTTATCAATGATCAGACTGGTATTTTCCATTTTCTCTTTGGCCTTAGGCACTGATCCGAGAATAGGGCTTGAGGTACTATTTTCCAGTTCTTGAAAAGTCGTTATCTTATTATGTATTAAGTACTGTAAACTGATAAACACAAAATTTAAAACGAGTCCTGCAACAAAGCCTATCCCTATTATGATCAAACTTTTAGGTGAGATTGGTGCGCCGGGCAATGTTGCCGCAGATAATATTTTGAACTGCGTTGTAGTTCCGGCTTCGGCAATTTGAAACTCAGCCTTACTCTGCATTAATGAAAGATAAAACTCTTCATAAAGCTCGAAAAACCTTTGTTTCTTGTTGTATTCGGTACTTTTCCCAGGAAGCGTTTCAAAGTTCGATTGAAGCACTCTTTTACGCTCTTCTATATTCCAGATCTCGTGAATGTATCGGTCTTTTAAGTCGTCTAAGTTTTTCAGAATTCCCGATTTTAGTTGATCGATTTCTTTGTCCTTTTTTGTTAGTGCAAAAGTGGTTTCAGAGTAAGACAATCCTAGCCGTTCACGCTCAAGTACTAGTTCGTTCAACGCTTGCACATTATCTTTCAGAAAACTCGGTAAATGGCTAGTATATAGCTCGATCCGCTGTGTTTTGTTCAAATCTGCTTTAAGTGATTCAACTTCTGAAATTCTAGAACCTAACATGACCTTTTGTGAATCAAGACCATTGATTATTCCAATAACATTTTTAAGGTCTTGATTTAGGTCGCTTGTTCTGTTTTCAATGGTGAAATTTTCGAAATAGTTTTCGTACTCTTCTAGTTGCCCTTCGATCTGCTTGAGTTCCTCATTTAACCATTCTATTTTTTGCTTGTTTTCTTTTGTTTTTTCTTCCTGCGAATATTCCAAATAGACACTGTCAATGGTATTGACCAAATCTCTAGCCTTATATTTGTTAAAGTCAGTTATCGCTATTTTAATAGTGTTGGCGTTAAGGTTTAAAGGCTCAACTACTAAATTTTCATCAAAATAGTTTAGAAGGCTTCCATGACTGTTAATAACGAAAAAGTAGTTTTCATCTCCTTCAACGTAGTTTTCGGTAAGTGTGAGAGTAAAGTTTAACCAGTCGTGTGTGACTAATTCTCCAATTTTTTGTAGCTGCTCTTCAGATAGGTTCTCGTTATCGAAGCTGATTTTATATTCATCTTGATTAATCAGTTGGACATATATACGTCTATCATAAATCCTGTTATCTTTTATGAGATAATCAACTTTAAAAGGAGCGTTTTTGTATTTCTCATCCGTCAAAACAGCTCCCGCTATGAAATAAGAAATGTTCAGATCAAAATTTTCAATTATTTTATTGAAGAATAGTTTTGATCTAAGTAGTTCAATTTCACCAGATATTACATTTAAGTTCTGGTTTTCAGCAAGCGATGTAATTCCTAGTTCCGTGGCATTAGCTTCAACATCCAGCTTAAGCTCCGAAACGGACTCATATAAAGGCTTAGTCCATCGTATTACCAGGTAGACTGTGGTTGCGCACAATACAAAAATCAAAACCACCCAAACTATATTTTTACTGAATACGGTTTTGAGCTTACTAAAGTCTATTCCTTCAAACTCTTCTCTATGGTTCTGATACGTATTCAATCAGAGTTAAGGCTAATAATTACTACAATCAACGATAATACACTTGTAACTATTGATACGATTGGGCCATTATCTCTAAAAAACTCATTAAATGGCCTTCTTATGGGTTCCACATAAATAATATCACCGGACTGAACAATGTGATCTGACTTCAAGTAACCTTGTAATGATGAAAAATCGATTTCAAACATCTCATTGTCACGAATCAATCGTATATTCTGGGCCTTAGCATCGTTATCAACAGCCTGCGTTAGCGCTAGTATCTCAGATATTTTGGTGTTCTCATTCTCAAGAGGTACAACCTGTCCCTTAGAGTTACCCAGCACGATGACTCTTTTATTAATAAACCTAAGGTTAACAAAAGGTTCTGTGTAATATGTGGCATACTTCTCTTGGAGATATTTTTCGGCTTCATTTAAGGTCAGGTCGGCTAATTGCAACGTACCTACCATCGGTAATTTGACTCTTCCATCCTTAAGAACCTGATAATCCAATTGTGGACGGGCATTTTCTATATTTTTTACATTTTCCGATAATTCAAACTCCGGGTCAATGATACGTTCTCCATTCTGAGTATACACTCTTAGCGACAAGCGATCATTAGATTTTATGACATAATTCGCTTCTACGGTTCTGGCCATTTTACTGAATGATAAACTATCTCTGGGAACAAACATGATATTCTGTTTGTAGCTACCACAAGACTGTATGCTGGCAATTACTATTAGGAACGCGAAGGAAGGTAAACAAGGTTTCAAAAGCACTCTTAATCTCTTTAACGTCAAAGATTATTTTTTTTATGCAAACTTCGGGACAGAAAGAATAATATTCAGCGAATGATGCAAATATTACGATGCTCGATGGGCTTCAAGATCTTCAATAGAACTTAGATATGAGTTTATCACCTTTTCTTCACCAAACTCAGCTACAATCTTTTTTCTTCCGTTCCTCCCCAATTCCTCTACTTTTTCATTTGTCAAACTGATCATTTGTGTCATCTTAGCAGCAAGGTCGTCAGAATCTTTCAATTGACAAAGAAGGCCATTGTAATTGTCTTCAACCACATTATTACATCCGGGAACATCGGTGGCGACAATTGGCTTAGCTGAACAGGCCGCTTCCAAGAGCGTTCGTGGCGTGCCTTCTCGGTAGGAGGGTAATACGATACAATCTGCACTATCTATAAACGGTCGAACATCATCAGTTGAGCCCAGATATTCTACGGTATTATTTTTAATCCAATCGTCAATAATGCTTTCTTCTATTCCACGTTTGTGCTCAACATCCTTAGATCCTAGGAGTTGAAACCGTGCTTCTAAACCTACTTTTTTAATTTTTTAATGGCGCTAATGTATTCTATTATGCCTTTATCATGAATTAACCTACTGATAAGTAGAAAAGTAAATTTTTTATTTCTTTTGAATTTTCCTGGTTTGAAGTAGTTAATGTCAATTCCAGAACCCGGTATGACTTCGCCAATTTTAGGTTTTATAAGCCTCCTTTCTGAAAAAAGTCTTAGGTCGTCAACGTTTTGAAAAAACACTTTCCTTGGAAAACGAAAAGCAATTTTGTATAACAGGCCAGCAATTTTGGATACGAGATTATCATTGAGGAAAACTGTACCTAGGCCGCAAACATTGTTAATTACCGGAATACGCAATAATGTAGCCGCTATTGTTCCGTATATATTTGGCTTTATTGTATAATGAAGGATGACATCAGGTCTTACTTTTTTGTAGATGAACAAAAGCTCAAATATCAAAGCAAAATCTTTTACAGGGTTTGCTCCTCTGCTGTCCATCTTAACTTTGCAGAATTTACAGCCAGCTTCTTCAAGAAAATGTGAATAGCTGTCTTCCGGAGCTATAGCAATTATTTCGTGCTTTTTATCTTTTAAGGCGTTAATTAAACCCATCCTGAAGTTATAAATATTCCAGGAGGTATTAAGTACAATCGCTATTTTCATAAACCAACTATGATCTGCCTACGGCTTAGATAGGAACTGTTGACATTTCCTACTTAATTTGCCAATATAAATAAAAGTAACCTTTGTCCAAGTCAGAAATTGTACTTTTTCTGGATAAAAAAAAGAATTGTATAAATACGGCTAATGATAAACATGAAATGATAGAATCGCTAACTACTATAAAGAAGAACGAGCGAGGCGTGCTAGTGGCTGTCGCGGATAAGCAAAGTGATGAATCTATTGCCGATGAACATCTAAAAGAGCTGGATTTTTTGGCAAGAACCGCTAAAATTCAAGTGGAAAAACACTTTGTACAGCGATTGGAAAGGCCTGACTCGAAAACATTTGTTGGGCAGGGTAAGCTGGATGAAATACTATCCTATTGTAAGACTACAAATATTGAAGTTGTGGTTTTTGATGATGACTTAAGCCCCTCCCAACTGCGCAATCTTGAGCGAATTTTTAAGTGTAAGATTTACGACAGAAGTCTACTCATTTTGGATATTTTTCTATTAAGAGCTCAAACCTCTCAAGCAAAAACACAAGTTGAACTTGCTCGATACCAATACTTAATGCCCAGGCTAACCAGAATGTGGACTCACCTTGAAAGACAACGAGGAGGAACAGGTACAAGAGGAGGCGCTGGAGAAAAGGAAATCGAGACAGATAGACGAATGATCCGTAATCAGATCTCAGTTTTAAAGAAGCGACTTGATAAGATTGAAAAACAGAACGCTGTGCAGCGTAAGAATAGATCTCAAGTGGTTCGTGCAGCGCTGGTAGGGTATACTAACGTAGGTAAATCTACATTAATGAGGCTTCTATCTAAAAGTAATGTAAAGGCTGAAGATAAGCTGTTTGCTACCGTAGATGCCACCGTAAGAAAAGTAGTTATTAATGCCATACCCTTTTTACTTTCGGACACCGTGGGATTTATTCGAAAGCTACCGCATCATTTAATTGAATCTTTTAAATCTACTTTAGCTGAGGTGCGTGAGGCAGATATATTGCTTCATGTAGTGGATATATCGCATGTTACTTTTGAAGATCAGCTTGCCGTAGTTCGTGAAACACTTAAAGACCTTGAATCGTCAGACAAACCGACGTTATACATTTTCAATAAAGTTGATTTATTGAATGATGAGACGGAACATCTTAAAAACTACGTTTTAGAAAACATGAATGAGAAGGATCAGGTGGTTTTTATTTCAGCGGAAAATCGTGTTAATATTCAGGAGCTAAGAGATAAAATCTATGCTATGGTAAAAGTGAGGCACTTTCAGATTTTCCCTAACTATGTTAATAGCTCCTATTTTTAGTTTTCCTGAAGTAGCTTCAGCATTTGATTATATGTGGTCTGCTTTAGTTCACTGACCACCGAATTTTCATTCACTGCTATTGGTTCTCCAAAGATTACTTTTATTCTACCGGGTCGAATATCTATTGAACTGGGTGGCATCAATTTACCTGCATTTACAACCACCATAGGCATTAACGGTGTTTGTGTTTCTTGAGCTAGTCGAAAGGCCCCATCATAAAAGGGAGTTAGTGGCTGATTGGTTCTATTCTGAGTGCCCTCTGCAAATATTAACAGAGAAATGCCTGAATGGATGTGTTTTTTGAGTGTCTGTATACTTTGCTTTCGACTTTCATTACTAGAGCGGTCCACAACCACTGTCGTTACTCTAGCTATTAAACCGAATACAGGAATTTTTAATAATTCTTTTTTTGCCAATGGCCGGAACTGAGTTGGAATTGCAATTCTTATCCCGGGGAGGTCTAAAAAAGAAGTATGATTACTGGTGTAGATATATGATTGACCCTTTTTTAGATTTTCTGTTCCTGAAATCTCATACCTTATAAAGGTAAGTAAACTAAAGATCCAGCTCCACAGCCACAATCCGAAATACGCAATATTACCATACTTCTCACCCAATAATATAGGTATAACTATTATGGGTAATAGGATAACCATGAACACGGAGAATACCAGAAGTACCCAAACCATGTATATCTTCAAAAATACGGTCTTTATAAACTTCATTGCAATATGCAAATTACTAAATAATGATTTGGATATGAGTAGGTTGCTGGCAATTTGAATATTCGCTAACTTGATCTTTCAAATGTATTTGAAATGCAAAAAATCCTGTTAATCTATCTGCTGTTTACGGTTTTTACACTGCCATTACAGGCTCAATTCGGCAAACTCAAAAACCTAAAAAATAAAGTTTCAAATATTCCGGGGTTAGAAAAAAAATCTAAGGACTTTTTTAAGGGTAAAATTGAAGAGGCCAGAAATAAATTTGATTCTACCAGTTTCAATTATGCTATCTCTTTGAATGATAATTCGGGGTTATTCGATAATAAGGAAAAGGGAGAAAATTTTCTGAAGGTAATGTCGAATCTACCAAGCTCAGATACACCAAAAACGGTCAAAGAAAAAGCCAGGGGTAATTTGGACGCGGGGGAAGTTTTCTACGCTTCGGGTAAATATGCGTTAGCAGAATCACGATTCCTATATGCCAAGTTACTTTACGAGTCTGATTCACTATCTGATGAACTTAACTATACAAAAGTGGTTTCTAACCTTGGTCTTCTGTACAGTACAACAGGCAGGTATTTGAAGGCTGAAGAATTCATTAATAATTCACTTGAGCTTAGAGCAAACACTACGGGCATAGAAAGTACAGGTTATGGAGCCTCATTAAATAACTTAGCTGTACTCTATAAGGAGACCGGGAAGTACAATAAAGCTGAGGAAAAGATTAAGGAGGCAATTTCTGTCATCGAAAAGGTAGATGGAAAGCAGAGTATGGCCTACGCGATTGCCCTAAATAACGAAGCCATGTTGTTTCAGGCTATGGGCCGCTATGGCCAGGCTGAAGATAGGTTGAATGGCTCTATTGCTATTAGTGAAACACTTCAAAGCGAGAAAAGCGGTAATCACCAGAAGTTTCTTACTAATAGAGCATTGCTTTATCAGGAAATGGGACAGCTGGAAAAGGCCGACGCCGAATTTGAAGCGCTGGTGCGCTTAAAACAGCGAAGTCTTGGTCGATTTCATCCGGATTACGCGCACGTTCTTAGCAGTCAGGCGGCACTATATATGGAGATGGGAAAGTATGGAGAAGTGAGTGATTTACTAACGCAGTCTATTGAGATTTACAAAAAGAAGTTTGGTGAGAATCATCCTGTATATGCTACAGCCATTAGCGATTTAGGGAATTTTTACCGATTTCAGGAAAAATACACCGATGCGGAGCCACTGTTGATCAAAGCATTAAATATTCGCAAACAAACCCTCGGAGAAAATCATCCAGCCTTCGGTCAATCAGAAGAAGATCTGGCCATTTTATATTGGAAAAATAATGATCCTAAAAAAGCTGAAACCCATTACAAGCTTAGCTTGGAAAAATCTATGCAGTTTATCACTAGCTTTTTTCCGCCCATGAGTGAGGCCGAAAAGACACGCTACTGGGATAAATTGAGACCCCGTTTTGAACGGTTTTACTCCTTTGCGGTGGGGGTCAGAAGTGATTATCCTGCACTAATTGCTGATGTGTATAGTTATCATGTGGCTACGAAAGGTCTGCTGTTAAGTAGTACAAGTAAGATTAAGAATAAAATTCTGGGTAGCAGTGATAATGAACTTATAAATGATTACAATATCTGGCTTGATCAAAAAGAAACCCTGGCCAGGTATTATACCTATTCAATGCAAGAGTTAATTGATCAAAGAGTTAACCGGGATTCGCTTGAGAGAGCAACTAATGCTATGGAAAAATCCCTTTCCCAGCGCTCCGATATTTTTAATCAAGGTTACGAACTAAAACCAGCAGGATTCAATGAAATCAAAAGCAAATTAACAATAGGAGAAGCTATTGTTGATTTAATACGACTAAGAAAGTTTGATCAAAAGTTCACTGATGAAGTAAAATACCTAGCGCTTATAATCAAACCGGAATCGACAACCCCTAAGTACGTAGTTATTGATAATGGCGCTGAATTAGAAGGAAGGTATTATAAATTTTACAATAACGCTGTTCATAAAAAGCTCAAAGATGAATATTCATACAGGCAGTTTTGGCTGGAAATAGATGCAAAGCTTGCAGGCATTAAAAAGCTTTACTTATCCGCTGATGGTATTTACAATCAGATCAATATTAATACCCTGAGCATGCAAGATGGAAACTATGTGTTGAGTAATTATGAGACAACGCTGGTTAGTAACTCAAGAAATATCAAGGTTTTAGAAAGGCAGAATACTAGCAAATCAGCTGTTTTGATAGGTAATCCACCTTTTGGTGGAGCGATAAGCCCGCTGCCCGGTACCAAAGTAGAGCTCGATAACGTGGCAAAACAGTTGACAGCAGGTGGATATCGGCCGGCTAAATATACTGATATAAAAGCCACGGAGACCAACCTTAAAGCTGTCAATAGTCCTAGAATTCTACATATTGCTACACATGGATACTTTTTAAAAGATGAGCAAATAAGGAGTGATAAAGTATTTGGCATAAGCGCTGAGAGCGCTCGTAATAACCCTTTGCTGAGGTCAGGCATACTTCTTAAGGATGCCGAAAAAACGATTGATGATAATAACCCAAGTCTAGAAAGTAGTGACAACGGAATTTTAACCGCTTATGAGGCGCTTAATCTTGACCTTGATAAGACCGAACTAGTGGTACTCAGCGCCTGTGAAACAGGTACAGGTGATGTAAAAGCTGGTGAGGGTGTTTATGGTTTACAACGAGCTTTTTTAGCAGCTGGCGCTAATGGTTTGATCATGAGCTTATGGAAAGTAGATGACATTGCTACTCAAGAGCTTATGTCTTTATTTTATAAATATTGGATTCGGTATAATGATAGAAGTAAAGCCTTTCGACAAGCTCAAGATGAAATTAAAGCTAAGTACACTTCTCCCTACTATTGGGGAGCTTTTGTGATGATAGAGAATTGATTACCCTAAAACAGAGTACAATTTACTTTATATAATTTAGAATACTTTTTTAAGGAATACCCATCCTGCAGGCAAATCATTACATGAACTAGAGGTTAGTTAAAAATTTAAGTTGGATCAAGCACATGCCATATTAAAGCAATATTGGGGGTACGATAAGTTCCGTTTACTGCAGAAGGATATTATTGATGCTGTCATTAGGCATGAGGACGTTCTGGCTCTTCTACCTACCGGAGGAGGCAAATCCATTTGTTTTCAGGTTCCTGCTCTTGCCATGGAAGGGCTCTGCATCGTAGTTACCCCGCTGATTGCTCTTATGAAAGATCAGGTTGCTAACCTTAACAATAAAGGTATAAAAGCCGAGGCGTTATTTTCAGGAATGCGCAAACGTGAAATTGATATTGTATTGGATAACTGCGTATATGGGGGAATTAAGTTTTTGTATGTGTCACCTGAACGTCTGGAAACAGATATTTTTAAAGCTCGGGTTACCAAAATGCATGTCAGCTTAATAGCTGTTGATGAAGCCCACTGTATATCGCATTGGGGGTATGATTTCAGACCTTCCTATTTGCGTATTGCTGACATCCGTAACCTATTAGCCGGTACGTCTTTAATAGCATTAACCGCTACAGCCACACCTGAAGTTGTAGATGACATCCAGAAAAATCTAGGGTTTGTAAAATCAAACGTTTTTCAAAGAAGCTTTTCCAGATCAAACCTGTCTTATTCTGTACGGGAGGTAGAAGATATTCATGGCAAACTTATTGAAGTGGTTAAAGGTGTCGCAGGTTCTGCCATTGTTTATGTGCGTACCAGGAAGGAGGCAAAAGATATAGCCGTGTCTCTTGACAAAAATGGTATTTCAGCCAGTTTTTACCATGCAGGGTTAGATCATAGTCAGCGCGATATACGCCAAAAGAAATGGCAAAACAATAAGGTGAGAATAATGGTTGCCACAAATGCGTTTGGAATGGGCATAGATAAGCCTAACGTACGCCTGGTGGTTCATCTTGGTCTGAATCAGGATATTGAATCCTATTTTCAGGAAGCAGGCCGTGCGGGCCGCGATGAAAAAAAGGCCTATGCTGTTGTCATTTTTAATGAGTCCCATGTAGACGATCTTAAACAGCGTGTAAAGCTCCAACATCCGGGTATAAATTACTTGAAGCAAGTTTATCAGGCTCTGGCCAATTATTATAAACTTGCTACTGGTAGCGGAATGGGACAAAGTTTTGATTTTGACATACGTCAATTTTCGGAACGATTTGAGCTTAATCACCTTGAAGTGTTTTATGCATTAAAAAAGCTGGAAGAGGAAGGTCTAATTGGGTTCAACGAAAGTTATTATAATCCTTCTCATTTGCATATAGCTGTAGACAATACTGAACTCTACAAATTTCAGGTAGCCAATGCTGGTTACGATCATATTATAAAAGGTCTTCTCCGCTTATATGGGGGGGAGGTGTTTAATCATTTTCTAACTATATCGGAAGTACAGTTAGCAAAGTTTATGGAAGTGGATGTGATTCAAGTTAAAGTGTTGTTATCGAAACTTCATGACTTGAATATTGTCGATTATGAGCCTCAACGTGATAAGCCTCAAATCATTTTTATGAAGCCACGCGAAAGGGTCGGACAATTGTCCTTAGATAAAGTAAGACTGAAGCGCCGAGAAGTGTTAGCCGCTCAAAAGAGTGCTGCTGTAATCAACTATGTTAAGCACAAAGAGTTATGCCGGAGCAGGCTATTACTCCAATATTTCGGAGAAGAAATGACCACAGAATGTGGCGTATGCGACATTTGCATCGAGCGAAAAAAGAAAAATCAAACTGAACATTTTCATAAATACAGGCATCAGATCAATAACATCTTAGGTAGTCAACCTTTAACTGTAGAAGAAGTCATGGACCAAATTAACCCAAGTGCTAGAGATACTTTTCTGGAAGTTATTAGGGATATGGTCGACAGCCATGAACTCAAATACGATAAGAAATGGAAGTTGAGTAAAATGTAGTTGGTTCTATCTTTTAGTATTAATATATTAATGAATTATAAAATGAAACATGAGGCGCATACTATTATTTTTATGCTTTGTTCACTTCTCGAATCAGACTTTTTCTCAGCATTCCATAGCTAGAAAATGGAATGAAGTTCTTTTGGAGGCGATAAGGAATGATTTTGCACGACCCACGGTGCATGCTAGGAATCTCTTTCATACCAGCGTAGTTATGTATGATGCTTGGGCAGCCTATGATCCGGTAGCGACTACCTACAAGCTAGGTAAAGATTATTCCATAGGCTCATGTTTTTTTGAGGGCGTATCGGCCCCTTCAGATATTCAAGCCGCTCAAACCATGGCTATAAGTTATGCATGTTATAGATTACTGACTCACAGGTTTGAGTTTTCTCCAGGAGTGGTAGAATCACAGGAGCTTTTTGATAATTTAATGACTGAACTTGGTTATAGTGTAGATCATATAACCCCTGACTATGAAAATGGCGACCCTGCGGCGCTCGGGAATTACATTGCACAATGTATGATTGATTTTGGATTACAAGATGGCTCAAATGAGCAAATTGACTACGGTAATATTTTTTATTCACCAGTCAATCCTTCCATGGCTCCTGCATTACCTGGTAATCCCTTAATTCTGGACTACAATCGATGGCAGCCACTTTCACTGGATTTGTTTATTGACCAAGGTGGAAATCCTATACCCGTGACTACACCGGATTTTCTAAGTCCAGAATGGGGTAAAGTGATCCCTTTTGCTCTTAAAAGGGAAGATTTAGTAATAAACGAACGCGATGGGTTTGAATATTACGTATATCATGATCCTGGCTATCCACCCTACCTTTTACCGGATGATGAGAATATGGAAGAATATCAATGGGGGTTTTCTTTAGTTTCGATTTGGTCAGCCCATTTAGATCCTTCTGATGGAGTAATGTGGGACATCTCACCAAATTCAATTGGTAATGTTTCCTCACTACCAAATAATACTAATGAATTGAGAAATTTCTATGATATGATTGACGGGGGAGACCCTAGCGCTGGCCGCACTGTGAACCCCGTCTCCGGACAATTATATCAGCCTCAAATAGTCCCAAGAGGAGATTATACTAGAGTTCTAGCGGAGTTCTGGGCTGATGGCCCGGACTCGGAAACTCCACCTGGTCATTGGTTTACCATCATGAACTATGTTAACGACCATCCGTTATTTGAGAAAAGGTATAAAGGTGCAGGCCAAATTTTAAGTGATCTGGAATGGGATATTAGATCTTATTTAGCCCTAGGAGGAGCCATGCATGATGCAGCTGTAACTGCTTGGGGTATTAAAGGGTGGTACGATTATATAAGGCCTATTTCAGCCATACGGGCGATGGCTGATTTAGGTCAAAGTTCAGATAATAGTCTTTCATCTTATGATTCTCGAGGGATTCCTTTGTTAGAAGGATATATTGAATTAGTTGAAGAAGCTGATCCGTTAGCAGGTGAAAGCAATGAAAATGTGGGAAAAGTAAAACTAAGAGCTTGGAAGGGACCGGAGTTTATCGAAGATCCTCAATTCGATAAAGCAGGCGTCGGTTGGATACTTGCGGAAAACTGGTGGCCTTACCAAAGACCGACATTCATAACACCACCATTTGCGGGATATATTTCAGGCCACTCTACTTACTCAAGGGCTGCGGCTGAAGTTCTTACTTTGCTTACTGGAGATGAATACTTCCCTGGAGGACTGGGAGAGTTTGAAGCTAAAGCTAATGAGTTTTTGGTCTTTGAAGAGGGCCCAAGTGTCGATATTACACTACAATGGGCTACCTATCAAGATGCCTCCGATCAATCTGGCCTATCAAGAATATGGGGAGGAATTCACCCTCCCGTGGACGATGTCCCAGGGCGTATTGCAGGTATAAAAATAGGTATTGACGCCTTCCAACTAGCCGACAATTATTTTTCGGGTACAATAACGTCAACTAGGAGTTTTACCGAAGACCATAAAATCAACTTATCCATTCATCCCAATCCTTCAATTAAAGGAAAAGAGGTAACTGTTAGGCTACCAGATAACGGAAACAAAGGTCTACTTTCCGTTATTGACCTAAGTGGTAAAGTACTTTTAAATCGTGAGATTAATGCTCATCAATCAGTCATAAAGCTATCCACAGCAACTCTTCATGAAGGATTGTACATAGTTAGATTGAACCAGCCAAGAAGTAGTTTTAGCGTTAAACTTGTCCTTAGATAGGTATGGATCACGTCTGAATAGCCTTAACTCCTGGAAGTTCTTTCCCTTCCATAAACTCAAGAAGTGCGCCGCCTCCGGTAGATACGTAAGAAACCTCGTCTCCATAACCCAGATTATTAACTGCTGCGGCAGAATCCCCACCGCCTATTAAGGAAAAACCTCCTTTTTCAGTTGCTTTTACAACAGCTTTCGCAATGGACTCGGTTCCTTCTGCAAAAGAACTCATCTCAAAAACCCCCATTGGGCCATTCCATATAATGGTTTTTGACTCTTCAATGGCATTCGCAAAAACCTCTCTTGCCTGAGGCCCTATATCAAGTCCCATCCAGCCCTCTGGAATGCTTGTGTTAGCTACTACCTGTGTATTAGCGCTATTATCGAATTTATCCGCTGCTATGGAATCAAATGGTAAATGTAATTCCACTCCCTTTTCTTTGGCCTTCTGAATTAGCTCCTTCGCTAATTCAAGCTTATCTTCCTCAACAAGCGAAGATCCAATGTTTCCGCCCAACGCTTTAAAAAAAGTGTAGGACATCCCACCGCCAATAATAAGGTTATCAACTTTGTTCAGCAGTTGTTCTATAATCAAAATTTTATCCGAAATTTTTGCTCCTCCCATAATTGCCGTAAAGGGCTTTTCAGCTTTGTCCAATACTTTCTGGGCATTATCTATTTCAGCTGACATTACATAACCAAAAACCTTTTCATCAAAAAACTGAGCTATAATACTTGTGGAGGCGTGTGCCCTGTGAGCAGCGCCAAAAGCATCATTAACATAAACATCACCATGCTTTGATAGTTGCTTGGCGAAGTCGATATCTCCTTTTGTTTCTTCGGTGTGAAAGCGTAGGTTTTCTAACAAGAGTACCTCACCACTTTTTAAAGACGCTGAAGTCGACTCTGCATCACTTCCTACACAGTCATTAGAAAATTTTACATCTGTGTTAAACCGTTGACTTAGGTCTGATACTAAATGTTTTAATGAAAACTTTTCCTCGGGGCCAGCCTTCGGCCTACCCAGATGTGACATTAAAATTACAGCTCCGCCGTCATCTAAAATTTTCTTTATTGTAGGTACCGCTGCTTTGATCCTTGTGTCATCCGTAATCTCAAAGCTCTCGTTTAAAGGAACATTAAAGTCTACACGTATTAAGGCCTTGAGGCCGGAGAAATTTATACTATCAACAGTTTTCATGATCTTATGATTTAGGCTGACTAATATCCAAAATTTATCGTGATTGTAAAGGTTAATTGGAGTGATTTTTTGAATGACCTTAATCAGTTAAAGGCGCTGGATAATCAATACTATCTGGTGGCCGCTCTTCTTAATCTGTCGTTAATAGCTTTGCCTAAACCATAGTCGGGAACCTCTTCTATAAGAAGGGTACGGATTTTTAATGTATCCATATACCGCAGAGCTGAGAAAAGATTTTTAGCTGCGGTATTTAAGTGATTATCAGGCGCTAATTTCAATTGATTTTTTTCAGGTAGGTTTTCAAAGCGGCTGTTAAAAGAGATAATTCCAATGTCATTTTTATTAATGAATTTTTTAAGATTTGTCTTCACATTACCAAGTAGGATGGAAACACTCGGTGAATAATGGCTTTTAAGCATGCCCGGCGCTTGCGGGTTTGAGGAGGAGTGTGGAGTTAAATTTACCTTACCAATAACAGATTCAATTTCCTCGACACTTAGTCCACCCAATCGGTAAATAGTAGGTTCATCAGTTGTGTCAAAACCTACTATTGTTGATTCGAGGCCGATTTCACAGTTACCACCATTTAGTATGTATGGAATTTTATCTCCTAACTGATCATTAACATGTGTTGGAGAGGTTGGACTTACATAGCCAAAAGGATTGGCGCTTGGCGCTACCAATGGAAAATCTAATACATGCAGTAAGTCGAGTGTTAGCTTTTGGTTGGGTACTCTTATGGCCACTTTCTGCATCCCTGATGTCACTAAATCAGAAATGCTATCTCTTTTCTCCAGTAGTAGCGTTAGCGGTCCAGGCCAAAACTCCTTTGCTAAGACAAGTGCTTTTTCAGCCCAGTTTACCGCATATTTTTTAGCTTCTGTAATATTTTCCACATGCACTATCAGAGGATCAAAAGAGGGCCTGTTTTTTGTTGAAAAAATTAATGCTACAGCATCAAGATCGAGTGCACTAGCAGCGAGGCCATAGACCGTTTCGGTAGGTATAGCCACTAATCCACCATTTTGAAGGACAGTTCTTGCTTTACTAATGTCGGAACCAATTTCAGCCATTCATTACAAAACTATTTTTTTGACAAAATAAATTACATGACTTCCTAAAGGACGCTAACGGAATTTGATTCACAATATATATCACATATCTTTAAATAAAGGCATGAAATTATTTTCATGGTTTTTAGTGTTATCACAGTTAATTTTAAGGTTGATAATGGTCTTGCGGATAGCAAGACCTTATCTTTCAAGGTACTTGTCTGCCATGCGTAAAATAGATTTGTTACATCGGGTGTAGACCGAAAGTTGTTCTAAGGGAATCCATTTTAAACTTTTTGATTCAGAACTTACATGTAATATTTCGTTCTCATCCGCTTTGAATAAAAAACGAATATCATAATGCAGGTGTTCGGGCTCAATCTTGTGAGCAGGTATGGTGTGAATGTCAATGTCAAATATTGATTTCGATACAAGCTCAAGTGATTGAAGTCCTGATTCTTCTTCCGCCTCTTTTGATGCTACGGCAATTATATCTGTGTTCCCATCTGCGTGGCCACCAAGTTGAAGCCATCGATCTAACTTGCTGTGATGTGTTAATAGAGCCTTTGAGAAGGAATAATTAACAACCCAAGCTGATCCGGTGATATGTCCTGAAGAAAGCGTTCTCTCAAAACAATGTTCGTTTTCCGTAATGAAACATCTCATATCCTTTTTAAACGCTATTTCTTCAGAGTTTATTGGATTGTATGCGTCAAGTTGTGCTAACAACGGTGAACGGTGCACTATTCAATAACTATATTTACTTTATTAAGTTTACCCTCCTCTAATTTGGCGGTTTGCACGCCGGCGCCTATGTTATTTTTATCATCCTTCCAGACATTTACGAAATAAACCTTGGATTCAAGTTCTTTGAATTTAATTTGGCCCTTTTTGTCGGTTATCCCCTTATCCGTTACAGGATTGATCTCATTTCTATAATCTTCTTCCGTACCATAGAGCTGAACTGCGGCCCCCTCCACAATATTTCCGAGCTCATCAATTACCGTTATTTTGATAGAAGTTTTGAACACCTGAAATCCGCTGGATAAAACTAAAACCGTAGCAAGACAAAAAACTGAAAATAGTCTGGTTTTCATTAGATATTAATTCTGTTTTAACTGTTCAATTAATTCTTCGGTTATTCCTGAGTTCGAGAATCCACCGTCATGCATTAAATTTTGCATAGTCACCATTCTGGTATAGTCCGAAAAAAGACTAATGATGTAGTTCGCGCAATCTTCTGCACTAGCGTTGCCAAGAGGCGACATTTTATCGGCATAATCAAAGAACACGTCAAAACCCGTTACACCACTTCCTGCTGTTGTCATAGTAGGTGATTGTGATATGGTATTTACTCTTACCTTTTTCAATTTTGCAAACCTGTAACCATAGCTTCTGGCTATTGACTCCAAAACAGACTTCGCCTGCGCCATGTCCGAGTAATCCGGGAAGGTACGCTGAGCGGCAATGTAAGTTAATGCTAAAATTGAGCCCCATTCATTCATAGAATCAGTCTTTTCTGCAACTTGCAGCACTTTGTGAAATGATACGCCCGATATATCCAATGTTTTTAAAAACCAGTCATAATTTAAATCTCCGTAAGCTTTTCCTTTTCTGACATTAGGACTCATACCTATAGAATGCAATACAAAATCAAGCTTACCACCAAGTTTCTCCTGGACTTGCTCAAATAAATTGGTAAGATCTTCGAGAGATGTGGCATCTGCGGGAATAACCTCAGCGTTACATTGCTTGGCAAGTTCATTTATTTTACCCATTCTTAGGGCTATGGGCGCATTTGTAAGAACAAATTGTGCACCTTCATTATGCGCTTTCAAAGCTGTTTTCCAAGCAATTGAATTTTCATCAAGTGCGCCAAATATTATTCCTTTTTTGCCGCCCAGTATATTGTGATTCATTCTACAGTTTGATTTAAGATTCGAAATGCAATAATACAAATTATTTCAGGGCGTACTTTTCTGACGAAGCCGATTTAAGAGGTTTTTTCATGAAATCTGCCAGGAATTCACCGAACTTTTTAGCAAATTTTGGTATGGCGGGGTCTGACGAACTTATGGAAAGGAGCGTTTTATCAATGCCGTTTATGACAACGCAAAATGAATAAGTAAAAAGAGTAGGCAGGTCAGGGTTAGAGCCAGCCAGATCAGCCGTTTCAGATTTAATAACATGAACTGATTCTATACTCGAAAAATCCATTCTGGTATAAGGGTTAAACATGCCATGATCGATATTGATTTGTTTAACCCGTCTTGATACATAAACCTTAAAACTTTTTTTACTGTAAAAGCTAATGAATGGAGTAGCTGTAAGAATTAGCCCCAAAAGGCATCCGCCAATTATCAGAGTATTGCCATCTTTAAGCCCTGTTAGAAGACAAGTACTAACTAGTATTATACCGGTAGCTGAGAAGAAAAGTCTGGAGGCGATATTATTTATAGGAGCTCCCGTTATAATTAGTTCATTATTGCCATTGAATTTTAGCAGGAACTCGTGTTTGGCGAGAGTGGTATTAAATTTATCAGAGAGCTTCCGTATTTTCTTCATACTCCTGGTTACCAGGGGTTAAAAACATCAATATAGCGATTATTTAATAAACACCTAGTATTCTAAAAACTAGTCTTCATTTTGATAGCTTTGGATGTCTCACATGGGTTGAAATTTAAAAATGAATAACAAACCAATAGGAGTTTTTGATAGTGGTATCGGCGGGCTTACGGTGGCAAGGGCAATTAAAAAATTGCTACCTAATGAATCTCTGATATATTTTGGTGATACGGCGCACTTACCATATGGCGACAAATCTGAAGCTGCCATTCAGGCATATTCGATTAAAATAACGGATGTCTTACTTGAGAAAAATTGTAAAGCTATTGTTGTAGCATGTAATTCAGCCAGCGCTTCTGCCTACAATCTGTTACAGGAGTATGCCGGCAAGCGGGTGGAAATAGTAAATGTTATTGATCCAATGATAGAATTTGTGAACAAACATTTTCGGCGTCAGACTGTTGGCGTGATAGGCACTAAAAGAACTGTTGAATCTAATATATACTCTAAAAAATTAAAAGTCCTAAACAATGGGATCATTTGTAAGTCATTAGCCACCCCTTTACTTGTACCTATGATAGAAGAAGGCTTTTTTAATCAACGTATCAGTCATGACATAATCGATAATTACTTATCAAGCCAGGGTCTGGCGGATATAAAGGCTTTAATTTTAGGGTGTACGCATTATCCGTTGATCAAAGAAGAAGTCACTAACTTTCTGGAACACAAGGTCGAAGCGCTTGATTCGTCAGAAATTACGGCTAACTTCCTAGGGCAGAAACTAGCGGCTAAGGGGCTGCTGGCTTCAGAAAAGGTGGAAAACGATGAATTCATGGTTTCGGATTTCACGCAGTCTTTTGAGTCTTCAACTAAATTGTTTTTTGGGGAATTAATTCATCTTACACTTTACAAGCTTTGGGAGTAGGTCGCTTGTCGATATGACGCGGAATCCGTATTTCATAGTTATCTTTGTCGTTTGTTTATGAGCACTATACTCTTTTTTCTTCCCTTACTGTTGGTCTTTGCTGTGCTGGCAATTTACGGTGAACGCAAGATCTCAGCATTTATTCAAAACCGTTATGGCCCTATGGAAACTGGTTATTACGGCTTATTACAGACAGTGGCAGACTTGCTAAAATTATTACAGAAAGAGGATATCGTGCCAAGAGTAGCTTCTAAAGCTCTCTTCCTCGTTGCTCCTTTCGTAATTTTTGTAGCCGTTTTTGCGGGCTTCTCGGTGGTTCCTGTATTACCAACGTGGCAAGGTGCATCTATTAATACAGGTGTGTTCTTTCTTTTGGCGATAGTTTCATTAGATGTTATTGGCATTATTATAGCTGGCTGGGCATCAAACAATAAATATTCACTCCTTGGAGCCGTCAGATCTGCCTCGCAAATTATTTCTTATGAAGTGCCGTTGACCTTAAGTGTAGTTTGCGTCTTAGTAGTAACTCAATCTCTTGATCTGCAGGTGATATCATTTCAGCAAGGTGTTTTGTCCAATTCTTATTTTGCTGATGCAGAGAATTATCTTTTTGGTCTATCATTTGCAAATGTGAATACTACTGAAATAGGAGGGGTCCTTACCTGGAATATTCTTCGAGCTCCTGTTTTAATACCCGTATGGATTATTTTCTTTATTACAACACTTGCTGAGAGCAATAGGGCACCTTTTGATTTGCCGGAGGCCGAATCTGAATTGGTGTCAGGATTTCATACGGAATACTCAGGGTTTAGATGGGCTATTATAATGCTTTCAGAGTATGGTATGATGTTACTAACAAGTTTGCTTGGTGTTATCTTATTTTTTGGCAGTTGGAATACACCCTTTCCAAATATAGGATCAATCAAGTTAGCTTCTTGGACTACTGGCGAAGTTGGCTCAATGGCGAGTGTTTTCTGGGCAGTACTTTGGCTTTTGATTAAAACGATAATAATGGTATTTATTCAGATGTGGATACGTTGGACTTATCCACGCGTAAGGCTGGATCAATTGATGAGCCTAGGTTGGAAATATTTGACTCCAGCGGCGCTGGTGCTATTATTTTTTAGCGCTTTATGGAGATTGATGATGGTTTAACTATATTCAGCGCAAAGTTGAAAAAGTTACTTACCATATCGTTTTTTGTAGTGTTAGGCTCAGGTCTTAACGCCCAGCAGAGCAACTATGCAGATAGCCTTAATGTCCTTTTTCAAAAGGAAGAAACAGATTCCCTAAAGAGTCAACTTTTAAAGCAGGCTTTTAATTATTACTTTCTGGATAATATCGACACTTCCTTTGTATTGGCCCGAAAAATTTTGGACACAAATTTAAAAATGAGGGATACTATTGGTATAGCCAATGTCCAACTGGATTTGGCTAGCCTTTATAATGCCCAGGGTAAATATGGCGAAGCTCTCAAATATGATCGACAAGCCTATGAATACTTACTTTCGGTAAATGATCGCCGCAGGATTGCTGTTGCACTTAATGGACTTGGTGAAGACTACCTGGGTTTGGGTTTGTATAATGAAGCGTTTTCTTACTATCAGGAGTCCTTATCAATGGCAGAAGAAGTTAGGGATAGTCTGATGTCTGCAGTCGTTACTTACAATATTGGAAGGGTATTCAAAAAAACAGGCCAACTTGCAAAAAGCGCTGAGTTTATTAGAAGATCTATGATGTTAAGTGAGGCTGTTGATGATAAAATCGGCCAGGCATATTCCCTAAATGATTTAGGAGAGATTTTCTTTTTACAAGGTGAATATGACAATGCGTTGAAATCGTTAGAGACTGCCCTTACCGTTGCTGAAAAACTGGATGAAGACGTAATAATACCTGGCATTCTATCCAACATAGCAAAGTGCCATGCCGAAAAGGGTGACAATGTGAAGGCCATTATTTACTACAATAAAGCTGCTTTGTTATTTAAAAAACAATCAAACGATATCGAATTAGCGAAAATCGATTTGAACAAAGGAAAAATTGCTCTTGTGCAGAATGATAAGGTAAGGGCCAGGTATCTGTTTGATCAAGCCCTAAAAGTAGCGAAAAGCAATAATAACGCTGAATTATTGATCAATACGCTAAATGAACTATCGTTGTGGTACGAAATATCCGGCTTACCTACTGAATCATTAAGAGCGATTCGGAAGAGCGCCAGTTTAAAAGATAGTCTTGAAGCCATTAACCGTAATCAACAGTTCTCCCAAACGTTGATGGAATTCGAAATTGGACGTAAGGACCTGGCTATTGCTGAACTAAATGCACAACAATTATTGCGTCAAGAGCAACTAAAAAACGAAGAGTTTCTGAGAAACGTATTGGTTGTAATCCTTGCATTTACGGCCGTTTTGTTATTTACTCTTTACAGGAATAGTGTAAAGAGTAAAAGAACCAATGAAATGTTGGTTCAGCATCAAAAGGAGATCGAGGCAAAAAGTAGAGAACTGCAGAGTTTATTGTCTATGAAGGATAAGTTCTTTTCAATTGTATCACATGATTTAAGATCTCCAATAAATGGTCTGGTAGGAATTTTGGATATGCTTGACGATGGGTATATTACACAGGAAGAATTGGTAAAAGTTACTGTATCGCTTAGGCAGCGTCTTGGTAGCACAAGTAAAATGCTTGATAATCTTCTGGATTGGGCATTAGTTGAGATGAACGAGATTACTTTAAAGTGGGAAGAAATTAATTTAAGTAAGGTAGCGGAGGACAACCTTATGTCTTTCAAAGATATAAATGAAAAGAATGTTAGATTCGTTAATAAAATAAAGCCACATGTACGTGTAAAAGCGGATAGAAATATGCTTGATCTTATTTTGCGGAATCTGATTTCTAACTCCGTAAAATTTATGGAGAATGATGGCGAAGTTACGCTGTCTGCCTTGAAAGCTGAGAATCATAAATTTACTGTTAAGGTAACTGACAATGGTGTCGGTATGAATACTGATCAACTGGATAAGATATTCGATTCCAGTGTTTTATACACAACCCGAGGCACTGCCAATGAGAAAGGTACCGGACTGGGTTTGAAGTTGTGCAAGGAATTTATTGAAAAAATGGGAGGTACAATTTGGGTTGAAAGTGAGGAAGGTAAGGGAAGCACCTTTAACTTTACACTTCAAAATCTGGACAAAAAATAAACTAGCGTTTGGCATATTTTAAAAACATTATATCCGCTGCAAAAACTTTATCTAAGGGGCTTGGTGTTACATTTAATCATATTAAAGAGTCAAGAAGGTCTTCTAACCAGGTGGGTATAAATGACCCGTCTTATTTCAGCGAATTCGAAAGTGGAATAAACACCTTGCAGTATCCTCATGAGTCCATTCCTGTACCAGATAATGGTAGATACAAGTTACATAATGAAATAGACGACTGCATTGTTTGTGATAAATGCGCCAAAGTTTGTCCAGTAGATTGTATAGATATTGAAGGGATAAAGGCCACAGAGATTATTGGAAAGACTTCAGATGGCACGTCTAAAAGAATTCATGCTGCTAAGTTTGATATTGATATGGCCAAGTGTTGCTTCTGTGGCCTGTGCACTACAGTGTGTCCTACAGAATGTCTAACGATGACCAAATCATATGATTTTAGTGTGTATGACTTTGCTGATCATATCTATTCTTTTGCTACCATGACTCCCTTGGAGATTCTAGAAAAGAAAAAGCTCTTGGAACAATCTGAAATGGAAAGAACTGTTGCAAAACCTCTACCTTCAAAGCCAAAACCCGTTATTAAGCCTAAATTATCTATTTCATCTAAAAGTGAAGAAATCGCGGCTAAGCCAAAACCTGCAAAACCTGTTTTCAAGCCCAGACCTATGATAAAAAAGAAAAAGAATACAGATGACTGAGGTCACTTTTTATTTTTTTGGTATTCTTACTCTGGCTTCTGCGATTTTTATTCTTATAACTAAAAATGTACTACATGCTGCTCTTTCACTAGTAGTGACTTTGCTTAGCGTTGCAGCATTATATGTATTTACAAACGCCGAGTTCTTAGCAGTCACTCAAATTATGATTTATGTGGGTGGGATAGTGGTGCTTATTGTTTTTGGGGTAATGCTCACCAACGATGTTTCTGGTAAAACTATAATATCAGGAAGTGTAAACAGGCTTTCAGGAACTATTATAACGCTTACAGTCCTAGTCATGCTTATTTATAGCGGACAGGAATTGACTCCAATTGCTACCAAAGTACATAATACAGCTTCGATCGAAAATTTGGGAGAACACCTCATGACTACCTATTTACTTCCGTTTGAAATCGCGGCATTACTATTACTTATTGCGTTGGTGGCAGCCAGTATTATTGCCGGCCACGATCTTCAATCAAAGATTTCATGATTCCTGCCGAACACTTTTACTATATCGGTGCGGCGCTTTTTTCAATTGGCCTGGCAATTGTACTCACCAAGAGAAACGCTATAATGATATTAATGGGAGTTGAGCTTATGCTTAACGCATCAAACATCAATTTTTTGGCTTACAATAAGGCAGGTAGTTTAGACGGTCAGTTTTTTGCACTTTTTGTGATAGTAGTGGCTGCAGCTGAAGCATCAGTGGCTTTAGCCATTGTTTTAAAGGTTTATAAGCACTTTAAAACCATTAACCTGGACAAAATAGCGGATATCAAAGATTAGCGATGGCCTTGATCTCAATTGCGTTAGTAATCTTCCTTATTCCGTTAACAGCTTTTGCAATGAACGTTATTGCCCCCAAAAGCCGAGCACGCACGGCCTCATACATCAGCATTATCCTTTTATTAATTTCCACAATTCTATCCTCAATTCTCTTGTTAAAAATTGGAAGCGAATCCGCTGTCACGCGGATGGACTGGTTCACAGTTGGCTCTTACACATTTGAGGTTGGGGTACTTTTGGATTTTCAAGGTGTTTTGCTGCTTGTTATAGTTAATATGGTATCGCTGCTAGTCCATATTTATTCTGTCTTGTATATGGCTAAAGACCCGGGTTACACGAGGTATTTTGGATTTCTCTCACTATTTACATTTGCAATGGCCGGCATTATTTTATCAGATAACCTATTGATGGTTTTTGTCTTTTGGGAGCTGGTTGGTTTATCATCTTACCTTCTAATAGGACACTGGTATTCTAAGGATTCTGCCGCAAAGGCATCAAAAAAAGCATTTATAGTTAACAGGATCGGTGATACTGGTTTTGTTGTGGCCTTATGTATTATTTGGTATCAGTTTGGCACATTTAACCTTGATGAAATTCAGGTATTAATGGAAAGCTCACAACTGCAAAATGGGTCTTGGGTTTCTGGATTAAGCGCTCTACCTGCTGTTTGGTTAAGCTTTATGGGTATTGGCCTTTTTCTAGCCGCCGTCGGTAAATCCGCTCAGTTTCCTCTTCAGGTTTGGCTGCCCGATGCTATGGAGGGCCCCACTCCCGTATCTGCGCTTATCCATGCGGCTACAATGGTGGCAGCCGGAGTTTTTCTCATGAGCAGAGTGGTAGTACTTCTGGATCTAACAACGTTAGCGATAATAGCCACTGTTGGATCTATAACCGCCTTTATGGGCGCTGTGGCTGCACTTGCCCAATATGATATTAAAAAGGTTTTGGCCTACTCTACTATTTCTCAGCTGGGTTATATGCTTATAGGAATTGGAACCGGAGCGTACGAGGCAGCACTTTTTCATCTTTTTACACATGCCTTCTTTAAAGCGGCCTTATTTTTAGCAGTGGGCTCAGTCATACATTCTTTACATGCATTGAAGCAAAAACATAACCTGAACATAGACGCGCAGGACATGCGTATTATGGGCGGATTGAAATCCAACTTGCCTGTTACTTTTTATACCTACCTGATAGCCGCATTTTCACTTATGGGGCTACCACTTTTTTCGGGCTTTCTTTCAAAAGACGCTCTGTTAGTGGCATCATTGAATTGGTCTGCAGCCGTTGGTCAATTAGCATATGGCGTTTCTCTTTTGGCTTTTGCCACTGTAACGCTTACAGCTTTCTACATGGGACGCCAATTACTTTTAGTTTTTTTTGGAGATTTTAGAAGTGGATTTAGCGTTTCTGAAATCCAGGAGGGTGGTTGGCACTTTAAAGTTGCCCTGATCATATTATGTACACTAAGTATTGGCTTTTTTTGGAGTTTTAATCCCTTTGATTACATGTCAAGCTGGCTTTTAAATACCCTTCCTGCAAAGTTAAATTCTACTCCACAGTTTGATCTAGAAGTTAGAGATGCGACAAATCATTCATTCGTCGGTGTTGGCTCAATTGCTCTGGTTATGGCTGGAGTACTATTAGCTTGGCTCAAATTCAAGCCGGGTAAAATATTAACGTTTGCTGAATCTGACCAACTTTCTTTTTTGGAGCGAGTATCAATAAATAATTGGTACCTTGATAAATTTTATGAAAGAACCATTTTGAGTTTTATACGATGGCTCACCTTAGTATTGGCTCAAGTAGAAAGAAAAGTAATTGATCGCCTGGTGAATTCATTTGGATGGATAGGAGTGATTTTTTCTTTTGTAGTAGGCTGGCTTGATAAGGTTTTCATTGATGGATTAATCAATTTTTCAGCTTTTTTCTCAAGTCAGGTAGGCGGCATGACAAAGTCATTTCAGTATGGCAAAGTACAGAGTTTTATTATTTTCGCCTTAGTAAGTTTGGCGCTCATCATATTTCTTATACTCTAATTTATTAATGCTACAGGCACATTTTTTATCTATTCTCATTTTTTTACCGCTGGTAGCTGCTTTGTTTCTGGTGATTTTGCCTGAGAGAAAAAATATATATTTCAAGTTTATTGCACTTGGCGGCAGTTTAGTACAGCTGATTATCGGAGTGGTTCTTTACTTGAGTTATTCGCCGTCCGGTTCGTCTTATTCAATAGAGGGGTTTCAGTTTGTAGAACGCTTTGGCTGGATTAAGCTGGACCTTCAATCGTTAGGAAAGCTTTCAGCCGAGTATTTCGTAGGTGTAGATGGACTCAGCATTGGCCTGGTTCTACTTTCGATTATTATTCTTCTCATTGGTGCTATATCATCATGGCAAATAAAAGAAAACGCTAAAGCTTATTTCAGCTTATATCTTGTGCTCAATGCATCTATTATAGGATGCTTTGTGGCCTTGGATTTTCTTCTTTTTTACCTGTTCTTCGAGTTCATGCTATTGCCAATGTACTTTCTCATAGGTATTTGGGGTGGCCCACGACGAGAATATGCTTCAATAAAATTCTTCCTCTACACTTTAATGGGTTCGATTTTTATTTTGATTGTGATGATCGGCCTATATACTTCGGTGATCGATCCGGGAGCTACGGCCGTTGAGTTAGGCCTGATATCAGACAGCCAATCACCGACCGCTGCGATCATGAAGCAAGTGCAAGATATGCTTCAGGCAGGGCAAATACCACAGGATAGGCTGGTACGTACTTTTAATATGGTATTTATGACAGATTCATGAAACTTTATTCCTGTCTCCTTTTTGAGTTCCTTTTATACTCATTTTATGCTGGGCCTTCCAGCAAGGTTCGCCGGGTTTTTACTCTTGTTTGCAGGTTTTGCAATCAAAGTGCCTGTTGTTCCCTTTCACACATGGCTGCCGGATGCACATGTGGAAGCGCCTACGCCAATATCGGTTATCCTGGCAGGGGTATTGTTAAAAATAGGAGGGTACGGTCTTTTCCGAACTGCCTATCTCATATTTCCTGACGGCGCCATTAATTATGCCTGGTGGGTAGGATGCTTAGGTGTTATTTCTATTATTTATGGAGCGTTTAATGCCTTGGCAAGTAAGGACCTCAAGAGGCTGATTGCTTTTTCATCTGTATCGCATATGGGTTTTGTGCTACTTGGTTTAGCAGCGTTGAGTGTTGAGGGTGTCAGTGGAGCAATCTATCAAATGATCAGTCACGGTTTCATTTCTGCTGCACTTTTCTTAATAGCAGGGGTAATTTATGATAGGACGGCCGATAGACTTATTGAGAACTACTCAGGGCTGGCATCTCAGATGCCAAAATACACGGTAATAGTGGTAATATTCTTTTTTGCAAGTTTAGGTTTACCGGGCTTTTCCGGATTTATCGCTGAAATACTTGTTTTACTTGGGTCTTTTGCGTCGGCTGTGGTTGCGGGTATAGGTATACTTCCCAGGTGGATGACATTGACCGCTGTTTTTGGTTTGGTTTTGAGCGCAGCCTATTATTTATGGACAATCCAAAGGATGTTCTTTGGGAAATACCATGTAAAAAGTGTTCCTACAGAAAGCATTATTGATCTCAATAGAAAGGAATTATTGATGTTCATTCCTTTGATAATATTTGTATTGGTGCTGGGTATATTTCCGTCTGTACTTCTTGACCTCATTAATAACTCTGTAGTCACTTTTGTGGATACTATTCTCAACTTTTAGTGATCTCTGTTGGAATCTTTATCAGATAAAATAGCAAGTAACATAATTTCTCTGTCCCGCTTTATTCCCGAGCTGGTTTTAGTTGGAGGAGTGTTGGTTTTGATCTTACTGGATCTTTTCAAGAAAAAAAAACTACTTCTACCTTTTGCACTAACCATTATTATCTTTTGCATATGGCAATTGCTGCGCCAATGGGGATTGGAATTACAACTTCTATTTGGTGGTTTTCTTAAATTAGATCAGGCGGCAGTTGCATGGCGTGTGCTGTTATGTTTGGCCACTTTTGTATCACTTCTGATTTCTATCAGAAGTACAGATTTGAGGTTAAAAGGAGAGTTCTATACACTCACGTTTGGTATCCTCATTGGAGGACATCTCCTTATAATGTCATCACATTTGCTTATACTGTACCTGGCCCTCGAAATTATGTCTATTTCTGCTTATGCGTTGACATTGTTCGCTTTTAATAAAGCCGGTAGTGAAGCAGCTATTAAGTATTTAATATTTGGCGCCGTATCTTCCGCCATTATGCTTTACGGCATATCATGGATTTATACGCTTACCGGATCCTTATTTTTTATGGAACCGGAATTTACTGATTCCTTACTCAACGCACCATTTTTATCTTTCGTCATAGGTATTTGCCTTGTACTTGTCGGAATTCTCTTTAAAGCTGGCGCCGTCCCTTTTCACGTATGGTCGCCGGATGTCTATACGGCTTCGCCTACACCCATTGTGGCTTTATTTTCCACGGTTCCAAAACTTGCTGCCATTGCCTTTTTGTTAAAGTGGCTCTTAATTATTCATCTGTTTGGTTTGGGACCAGTTGATTGGATAATGCTATTAAGTGCTATATCCATGGCGTCTATACTCTTTGGGAATTTTTCAGCGCTAAGGCAGCGGAATGTAAAACGTATGATGGCCTACTCCTCAATTGCACACACCGGGTTTTTAATAATTCCTATTGTTCCCCTTTCAGAACAGGCTACAAAAGGCTTCTTTTTTTATTCAATAGTCTATGTTCTTATGAACCTTGCTACTTTCATGATTATACATTTCTTCGAAAGAAAGGAAAATATTGTCGGTATCAAGGACTATGCTGGAACAATGAAGACACATCCATTACTTTCAGTACTCTTGGTAGTATTAATGATTTCATTAACTGGAATCCCACCGACTGCCGGATTTACCGCCAAGCTTTTGATTTTCACGTCTCTTTGGGAATCGTATTCGTCCACGGCCAACCCGTGGTTGTTAGCTCTTTTTACATTTGGGCTAATCAATACAGTGGTAGCGCTGTTTTTCTATTTGAAAGTGCCTTTTTATATGACTTTTAAGCCCGGGAGCAGTAAGGCAGGCGCTAAACGGTCAAATACCTATTGTTTCGAGAATTATTTTGCCGGACTAATGGTTTTGGCCTTACTTATACTATTCTTTAAACCGGATTGGTTGCTGGACGTTATAAATAAAATTAATTTTGCTTTTTAAGCACGGTTATGAGTGATGCAATAAAACACGAGTGTGGTATAGCGCTTGTAAGACTCCGAAAACCTCTTTCCTACTACATAGAAAAGTATGGATCTCCAATGTACGCCGTCAATAAGATGTATATTCTTATGGAGAAGCAACGGAATAGAGGCCAGGATGGCGTTGGGGTGGCCAATATTAAGATCGACCAAAAACCGGGTTTAAGGTATATCAGCAGATATCGCTCCATTGAGAGTGAGCCAATTAAAGCTATTTTCGAAAAGATTGGTCGTAAATACAAAAAGGCAAAGAAAGACGGCAAAGACAACTACTATGATGAGCGGTGGTTGAAAGAAAATTGTGCCTTTACCGGCGAGGTCTGGATGGGGCACCTGAGGTATGGTACACACGGAAAAAACAGCATTGAAAATTGTCATCCCTTTCTAAGACAGAATAACTGGAGAAGTCGAAACCTTGTAGTGGCCGGTAATTTCAATATGACTAATGTAGATGAACTGTTTGACATACTTGTCAAACTTGGACAACATCCTAAAGAAAAGGTAGATACGGTTACTGTAATGGAGAAAATAGGTCATTTTCTTGACGAAGAGAATAATGAGCTTTTTAGACAGTATAAAGATGAATATACTAACAAAGAAATTACTGCGGTAATTGAAAGTGAACTGAATTTACAACGCGTTTTAAAGCGAGCTTGTAAGGATTTTGACGGAGGCTATGCTATGGTAGGAATGGTAGGTCATGGCGATGCATTCGTAGCCCGTGACACGGTATGAATCAGGCCGGCCTATTATTACTATGATGATGAGGTTATAGTGGTAGCTTCTGAAAAACCAGCTATTAAGACCGCTTTTAATGTTGATTACGATCAAATAGAAGAAGTAAAGCCAGGCCATGCTTTAATCATCAAAAAGAATGGTGAGTTTGCTCAGCAAAAATTCAGCAAGCCAAAAGAAAAGAAGTCGTGCAGCTTTGAAAGAATTTACTTCTCCAGAGGTACGGATCCTGATATTTACGAAGAGCGTAAGAACCTGGGAAAAAAGCTCATCCCTCAAGTATTAAAGGCTATTAATTTTGATCTCAAGAATACTGTGTTTTCGTACATTCCTAATACTGCAGAAACTGCTTTCCTGGGAATGCTTCAAGGCCTTGAGGATTATCTCAGCGCTAAGCGAAAAGATATTCTAATTGATAATAAACCACACATGGGTGATATTGAGGAGTTACTATCCTTCAGGCCCAGAGTAGAGAAAATAGTATTGAAAGATGCAAAACTTAGAACTTTTATAACCGATGACGAGCATCGCGATGAGTTAGTGGCGCATGTTTATGATACTACTTATGAGGTGATCAAAAAAGATGTAGATACTCTTGTTATACTTGACGATAGTATCGTAAGAGGTACTACGCTTGAAAAGAGCATTCTCACCATGTTAAGTAGATTAAAACCTAAAAAGGTGGTGATTGTGTCATCCGCACCTCAAATTAGATTTCCCGATTGCTACGGTATTGATATGTCCAAAATGAGTGAATTCGTGGCATTCAGAGCTATGATCGCGCTCATTAAGGAAAAAGGGAAAGAGTATTTGTTAGAAGAGGTACTTGATCGATGTAAATTGGCATTAGATGAAAATTTGAATGTAAACGAGGTAAACCGTTTATATGAAGAGTTCGCCTATGAGGAAATTTCTAATAAGATTGGAGAAATTGTTAAGCCTGAAGAGATGAGAGCAGATCTTGAAATTATCTATCAAACAGTTGATAATTTACATAAGGCATGTCCGGATCATCTGGGAGACTGGTACTTTACCGGAAACTTCCCTACCAGAGGTGGTATGAGAGTAACCAACCGTTCATTTGTAAATTATATGGAAGGTAAACTAGTAAGAGCTTACTGATTAGCTTAACAAGAATCAATGGTTTCGTTCTCTTTTGGTTACTAATCAAGGTAAGTAGAAATCAAAAACGGACTCATTCATACATTTGAAATGACCTTTCGGGCATTTGTTGAATCCAATTTTAGAACATGGCCTGCAGTCCAGTCTGTTATTCTCAAAAATCGTGAATTTGGTTCGATAAGGATACATTCCAAATGAAGGTATTGTATTACCCCAAATAGAAAATATCTGTTTTTTGAATGCCGCAGCAATATGCATTAAACCTGTGTCATGTGTAAAAACGTAATTGGCTTTTTTTATAATAGAAGCAGACTGGTTGAGGTTATATTTTCCACAGACATTGTAGATAATTGTTTTCTTATTAAGCTTTAAAAGCCCTTCTTCATGAGGCTTGGATTTAGTAGTCTTTCTGAAGAAATTTGTTACTCTTTCTCCCATTTCCATATCTCCTTTCCCTCCCAGAAGAACAATTGGCTTGTTAATCTTATCGCAGAGTTCTACCATTCTTTTGAAAGGTAGCTTTTTGGTATGATGTTGGGCTCCGATGGCAAGTGCAACATACCCTTTTTGATGAGTTTCTGGCAATGAGGTAATGGCTACTTCATCTTTTTCAGGTATAAAAAAGTCAAGGCCAAGGGCATCCATTTTTATGCCTAAAGGTTTTACAGTCTCCATGTACCGGTCCACGATGTGAACATTTGGTAGCTTGTTTATCTTAAAGTTAACCAACAGCCATTTTTCCCGGTTCAACTTATTAAAGGAGTAGCTTTTTACCCCTAGTTGTAGTTTGATCAATAAGGTTCTTAAGTTGCGATGTAAATCTACAATTAAGTCGAACCCTTCTTTTTTTAAACTTTTGATTAAGTCCCTTAGAGAATTTTCAAAAACATGTATTTTATCTATATAAGCATTTTCAGCAAGTATAGACAGGTATTCTCTTTTAGTGCAAAAATGAATCTGTGCTTCCGGAAGTTGAGTTTTAAGGTTTCGGATCACAGGTGTGGCTAGCACAATGTCGCCAATAGAGGAAAAGCGAATTATGAGTATTTTACGTATAGTCATCTAGCCATCATAACCCGCTAATTGGGGGGATTGTTTCCAAGCTTTAACTGCAATAAATTGATAGAATCATTATTTGTGTAAATTTATCAAAACGAAAGTATTTACTCTTTAATGGAATCAAAATGAACTACTGGTTGATGAAATCCGAACCTGGAACTTATTCCTGGGATGACCTTGTCAGAGACAAAAGAACTTTTTGGGACGGTGTTAGAAATTATCAAGCCAGAAATAACATGAAGGATATGAAAGTTGGTGATTTGGCGCTTTACTATCACAGTGTCAATGAAAAATGTGCCTTGGGTATTGCCAAGATTGTCAGGGAGTTTTATCCTGATTCTACTGTTGATGATGAAAGGTGGATAATGGTGGATATTGAACCGGTGGAGAGGTTTAAAAAACCAGTGACCCTTGCGGAGATAAAGGCGGACGAAAGACTAAGTCAGATGGTGTTGGTTAATAATTCAAGGTTGTCTGTACAACCGGTTAAAAAAGAGGAGTTTGACATTATTGTCGGCATGGGTAACAGATGAGATCGGTACTGACCATATTTTGTACTATGTTGTTTTGCTGTGCACTTGCACAACCAAAACAGCCGGCAAGGTTTGAATTGGAGAAGGAAAATACGGACGACTATTTTACCGTTCTTCCTGCCGGGCAAGATGGTGTTATGGTGTTTAGAGATACCGAGGAATATAAAAAGGGAGAGGGGGATGTTTGGAAGATAGTTTCACTTAATACCGAACTGGAGAAGCGGTGGGAAGAAGAGCTGGCTATCAATGAAAAATACATTATCAGAGGTTATGATCTCATCAATGGACATTTATATCTTTTATTTCGAGAAGGAGAGTACAGCAAGGCCGATTATCATCTGATTCGAATTGGAGTGTTAGATGGAGCCATAGAGAGATATGATATTGAGAACGAGGTAGAGCTTGAGCTGAGTCATCTTACCGTTATGGAAGATAAGATCATTTTAGGGGGGTATGTACGCTTTAGTCCTACACTTTTAGCCTACACACTTGGGGATGATCATTGGATGGTGGTGCCCGGCTTTTTTAAAGACAAAAGTGATATTGTTGACCTAAAAAGCAATGAAAATGGCACTTTCAACGCTGTAACCTTGGAAAAAGATTATACAGGCTACTTTTTAAGACTAAGAACTTACAGTAACGTCCTTGATATACTTTTTGAAAGAGAGATAAGGTTCAAAGAAGACTACAGGGTGCTAAGCGCTAAAACTACTGGGTTTGTGGATGGCAATATAGCCATTTCAGGCTCTTATGGAGCGCCAAACTCGACATATGCCCAGGGCATTTATTTTGTTGTTGTCAAACCACAAGGACAAAAAAATCTTTTCAGCTACCATTCATTTGCGGACCTTTCTCATTTTTTCGACTATATGAATCCATCCAGGGCAAGACGCTTGAAAGAAAAGGCCAAGAAGAAAGAAAGAGGTGGTAAATCCTATAAGCACACTACCCGGCTTAGGCTAAATGGAGTACAATGGGATGGAATTGGGTATCTTATTACTGCTGAAGTATATCATCCAAAGTTTGACTATGTCTCTAGGCAGGCTACATGGCACAACTATGGTAGCCCCTATTACGGTGTTAACAGTTTTACAAATAGAGCCAACTCCAGGTATGTAAAACAATCAAGTAGACTGTCAGGCGTAGATGATGCCAGTAGTTTTGAGTACTATGAATCTATTGCTCTGCATCTGGATAACAAAGGTCGTTTACTGTGGGATAACAGTATTCCAATTGATGACACGGAAACACTGTCGCTGGAGCAGGTAGTGGATGTTACAGCTGATAGCGGTAAACATCATATGGCCTATTTGGCAGAAGACAAGGTCCGTTATCAAACTATCCTACAGGATAGTGTGTTATCTCAAGGAGAATTAGATATCAAACTACTCTACGATTCGGACGAAATAGGACATACCTATGTTGGTATGGGCAGAGTAATGAACTGGTTTGATGATGTCTTTTTAATTTGGGGTTATCATAGGGTTCATAATAAACATGTTCCTGATCTGGACCCAAGGCGAAGTGTTTTGTTTATTAATAAATTGACTTTTGAATAGAACTTTTTCTGTCTTTATCTTATGCTTTTCGTTTACCCATGGTATTGCTCAAATTACGCAAACCGAGCGATTTGAAATCCCAATCCAGAACGGTGAAAACTACGAGATAATTCCAGCAGGTGAAAATGGCCTTTTCCTTTACCAAAGAGTTAAGGACCAGAGTAATGCAAATAATACGGTTTGGAAAGTGGTGAGGTTAGATGCCTCATTTGATATTCAGTGGGTCAAACTTTACGCTTTAAGTTCAGATTATGAGCTTGTGGATCACTACTATAACGATGATCGCGGACACCTGCTTTTTAATAATTTCTCTAGCAAAAACAGAAACCTAGAACTGGTCAGTTGGGACTTATCAGGTGAAATAGTCAGAATACCAATTAGAAACTATATCCCTTTTAACTATTTCGATTTTACTGCTACTCAAGACGCCGCCGTCATAGCAGGATATTTCAACTATCGACCAGTAGTTATTTTATACAACTTCAAAGATCGTGTCCCGCGGGTTTTACCAGGAATTTTTAATGAAAAGTCGACCATAGCAGAAATTAAAATTAACGGTAATCAAACTTTTGATGTAACCCTGGCAGGTAAAACAATTGACAAAAAGTATACACTATTTATAAACACTTTTGATTTTAATGGGAACTTGGTTAAAAAAGTTGAATTAGATACTGACAGAACGAAAAGTTTGTTATTTGGGCGTACCCAACAGATGGACGCAAGTGCCCAGTTGGTAGCAGGTGTTTACGGGCGGTTCAACTCGGAGTATTCAAGAGGATAATTCGTTTACTTTCTGATCCGGTGTTGTGAACAAAAGAGTAAGTTCTTCAAGTATGCAGAGTTAAAGAACTTTTTTAACTATATGAGAGCCGGGCGGGAAAAGCGTGTGAGAAACAGGATAGAAAGAAGAAAAATAAAGGGAAAGCGAATCAAATTTAATTATCGCTTCCTTGTCCACAGTTTAATCGAATACGAAGATCAGTATGTGTTGTTAGGTGAAGCATTTTACCCAAAATATAGAAATATTTCAGGTACCGGTGGGGGCAACTTTTTCAATCCTGTGGCTACGGTTAACCGTGGTTTATATAGTTCCAGCTTGGTTTTCGACGGGTATAGATATACACACGCGGTAGTGTTAGGGTTTAATAAATCCGGTGATCTGCTTTGGGATAACAGCTTTGAAATAAATGATATTGTTTCGTTTGAACTCGAACAATTTGTACACGCTTCTAAAAGTGGTGATAATATAGCATTATTGTATGTTTACGATAATCAAATTCGTTCTAAAGTAATTATGGAAAATGATGTTGTAGAAGGTAAGGAACTTCTGGATGTAGCTTTGAAGTATGACGGCGATGAAACTACCGAAGGGGGTACTAATTTAATAGGATTAAACAAGTGGTACGGGAACACATTTTTCATCTATGGCACACAAACCGTTAGAAATGCAAGTGGAGCAGCAGTAGTGCCCAAGCGTGATGTTTTCTTTATAAATAAGGTGGAGTATAAGTAGTCTTTATTGCTTTTTCTATCTTTGCTCCGGTTTGAGCACTAAACGTAAACTGATCCTTGATTCTAACCTCCTTGAGATAACTGTAAGTAGGTTATGTCATCAACTTCTTGAGGTCCACGAAAATTTTGAAAACACGGTCATACTAGGACTGCAACCACGTGGTATTTTCTTAGCTCAAATGATTCACGCCCGCTTGGAAAGTGAAGTCGGAAAGAAAATAAACCTGGGATTTCTTGATACCACCTTTTACAGGGATGATTTTAGAAGAAGGCAGACGCCTGCAAAGGCCAATACTACTAAGGTAGATTTCATCATTGAGAGCAAAAATGTTGTAGTGATAGACGACGTACTCTTCACCGGAAGATCGGTAAGAGCCGCTTTGGATGCTATGATGGCGTTTGGTCGGCCGAACAAAGTTGAGCTTTTGGTGCTGATGGATAGAAAGTACACGCGTGACCTACCCATTGCTGCTGACTATGTGGGGAAAGAGGTGAATACTATTGAATCTCAACGTGTACTGGTAGAGTTGGAGGCACAAGGTTTTAAAAAGAATAAGATCTGGTTGATAAACACAGAAAATTAACATGTCGCAACTGAGTCAGAAACATCTGCTAGGCATAAAAGATATTACCCGAAAGGACATAGAACTGATTTTTGAAACGGCATCAAATTTTAAGGAAGTAATCTACAGGCCTATCAAAAAAGTCCCGTCACTTAGAGACATCACCATTGCAAACGTTTTTTTTGAGAATTCTACACGGACAAGGTTATCCTTTGAGTTAGCAGAGAAGAGACTTTCGGCAGATGTGGTAAATTTCTCTTCATCAACAAGCTCGGTAAAGAAGGGCGAAACTTTGCTGGATACGGTTAATAATATTTTGGCCATGAAAGTAGATATGGTCGTTATGCGGCACAGCAGCCCCGGAGCGCCTCATTTTCTATCCAGAAATATTGGAGCTAATATTATAAATGCTGGAGACGGTACTCATGAACATCCTACTCAGGCCCTTCTCGATACGTTTTCAATCCAGGAAAAATGTGGTCATTTAGAGGGCTTAAAAGTAGCCATAATTGGAGATATTCTGCATTCCAGGGTTGCGATTAGTAATATTTTAGCTCTGAAGAAATTAGGGGCCGAAGTTATGGTTTGTGGACCCATTACTTTGCTCCCAAAGAACATTGCCTTATTGGGCGTACAAGTAGAGCTTGATGTTCAGAAGGCGCTGAATTGGTGCGATGTTGCCAATATCTTAAGAATCCAATTAGAGCGTCAGCAAATAAAATATTTCCCTTCACTTCGTGAATACTCGCTTTATTATGGAATAAACAAAAAGCTACTTGAAAACCTGAATAAAGAGATTACTATTATGCATCCTGGCCCGATAAATCGTGGAGTGGAATTGAACAGCGATGTGGCTGATTCGGAGCACTCCATCATTTTAGATCAAGTAGAAAATGGAGTGGCAGTACGCATGGCGGTATTGTATTTACTGGCAGGGATAAATTAAAAATCACTGTTTAACATAAATACCCTAAACATATCCCGTTTTTTATAGAGCTCTTCATAAGAGTTAAACTCTTCAGGTAAAGGAATAATACGCTTACCATTCATTTTGAAAAATTGATCGGCAAGTGGTGTTTCAGAAGACAGATCGGATTGAACTTGACGGGATATATCTACTCCGTTTTTGGTCCAAAATGCTGAATCATAGATAATTACAGGATTCAGCATCTCGTTATAAATAATCATACGCTGATCGTAATTCAATCTGACCACCTCATTCTTTTTAAACTCGCCACCTCTAATGGTTAGCTCTTCTTTTATTTCACTGACTCCGTCATAGGTAAAAAGTGATACAGAATTAATAAAATATTCACCTTCTAACATAATAAAGTTCACTTCAAAATTCGCTGAAGTTATTTCTCCACAGCCGACGCTAATTCTTTCGGTAATGTTGTTATCATGAACCTTAAGTGAAAGGAGTGCATTAGTTTGCTCATCTATCCATAACTCACCTGAATATTCTTTCTCTCGTGAATCAAATTTCACAACTAAAATTTCAGAATTATTATTTGAAAATACGCTATCCAAATTGAAATCAAATTCACTTAACCTATTCAAAGGACCGTCAAAAATATATTCACTTTTGGCCATGAGTAGTTTATCAATAGCAATAGCTTTACCTAGTGTATCGCAATCGGATATTGATGAATACTCACTGCGTCGTATATTTTTCCATTGGGCGAGGTCGTAAGAAAAAAGCCGGTTCTTTCTATTGTATGAAGGTTGATAACCGGAAATATGGAGGACGCCATAAGCCTCGGTGTAACCTATATAATGACCACCCTGTTGAAGGGTTTCTTTATAAAAAGCGTAAAGGAAATACGGATTTTTGCCTAGATAGTCTCGTAAAAAGCGATCCGTAGCTTTAACTCTGTCTCTTGTATTTTCACGCTTTCCGGATATCACAACCTCGTCCAGTATCTTGAGATCTGGTTTAAGGCGTACTTCGTTCCTCCCAATTATATCTGAAACACTCATTTTTGATGTTAAATAACCGAGGCTAGAAATAACCATGCTGTCATTAGGCTCAAGTGTGTTCGTCTCTATAGAGAAGTAGCCCATCGCATTTGCGCTATAACCGACTTTCGAAATGGGGAAATAAATCGTAGGGAATGGGATAACCGAACCATCGCTATCGTCTACCACTTGAAATGATAGATCCTGTCCTTTTAAAGTTAATATAAAAGCAAAAAATACAAGTGCTGTTGTGCCTACCTTTATCATTCGATCTACAATTTAGTAATAAAAGAAGAATTGAGCAGACCGGTCACACAAATACTCATATTGATTTCACAAAATGACTGGTGGTATTCATAGTTTTGTATTCAGAAGTAAAACAAAGCGATATGTATTATAATTCGGTGATAGAAGCTATTGGAAACACTCCATTGGTAAAGCTGAACAGCTTAACAAAAGGAATTAAAGGAACAGTACTTGCCAAAGTAGAGTACTTTAATCCGGGCAATTCAATGAAAGATAGGATGGCGCTAAAGATGATAGAAGATGCCGAAAAAGTAGGAATACTTAAGCCCGGCGGTACCATCATAGAAGGTACGTCCGGTAATACGGGCATGGGTCTGGCATTGGTGGCCATTTCCAGAGGCTACAAATGCATATTCACGTTGGCAGACAAACAATCGCAAGAAAAAATTGATATACTTAGAGCTGTGGGTGCAGAAGTTATTGTATGCCCTACGAACGTATCACCCGATGACCCTAGAAGTTATTATTCTGTAGCTAAAAAACTAAATTCGGAAATTGAAAATTCTTTCTATCCCAATCAATACGATAACCTTTCTAATACTGCAGCTCATTATGAAACAACAGGTCCGGAGATTTGGGAACAGACGGAAGGAAAAATAACGCATTACGCAGCCGGAGTGGGGACAGGAGGATCGATGTGTGGCACAGCTAAATATTTAAAAGAACAAAACCCGGATGTCGTCTCGGTGGGTATAGATACCTATGGTTCAGTCTTTAAAAAATATAAAGAAACCGGTCAATTCGATGAGAATGAAGTTTATCCTTATTTGACTGAGGGTATTGGGGAGGATATTCTTCCTAAAAACGTTGACTTTTCAATGATCGACCACTTTGTTAAAGTCACCGATAAGGATGGTGCGATCATGACCCGAAAATTGGCTAGAGAAGAAGGGCTTTTTTGTGGCTGGTCATGCGGCTCAGCAGTGCATGGCGCGCTTGAATATGCAAGGGAAAATCTGGAAGAGAATGACCTTATGGTGGTCATACTGCCTGATCATGGTACGAGGTATAAAGGCAAGGTATATAACGACAACTGGATGAAAGATCACGGATTCATTGAGGCTCGTGAATTTGCTACGGCAAAAGATATCATAACTAATAAGAACGGTACCGGTAAATTATTTACTGTTGAAAAATCTAAAAAAATAGCTTCCGTAGTTAAAATGCTTAATACGCAGGGCATAGATCAGATTCCTGTAGTTGACGGCGACCATTTTGTAGGCAGCGTCAGCGCCGCCAAGCTTCTTGAAAAACTTATAGAAGCTCCTGAGATCAAAGATATGGAGGTAGGCGAGGTTATGGATGGTCCTATTCCCTTTGTGGGACTGGATAATACCCTAGATGTACTTTCTTCTATGATGAATAAAGACAACAGAGCAATACTCGTTAGAGATGAGGCTCACAAGGTACACATTATTACTCAGCACGATATTTTATTGGCAATGACAAACTAAATGGCATTATGATTGTTATACATGTATAGGTTGATAACATGTTTATGTAAGTAAGTTTTGGGATAGGCCCTGCCGTGGTTGGCAGGGCTTTTTTGTTGAATTAGCCCAAAATTATTACATTGAAAATGTTAAAAACAGCGAATTCATAACTTTGCCGAATGTCTTGGTCAAGGTTATGTTGGTTTTTTTACATTGTCTTTTTATCTCGCCTGACGAACGCACAACCAAACCAAATTGATAGTCTTAGCCTTCTGATTGAGGAGGTAAACGATCCCATTTCAAAGGTAAGTTTACTGAATCAAAGAGCATTTTTGCTTATAGACGAAGAGCTTGGCAAAGCGACTAGAGATGTGACCGAAGCGATGTCAATAGCAAAGGAAAATGGCTATATAACAGGAATCGCTCGTAGCGAGAGTATTACAGGTAGTATCCATTGGGCGGTGGGTGACTATGATAGGGCTCTGGCTTCCTATTTTTCAGCTTTAAAAGACTATGAATCTTTAGGAGATTCTGTGGGCATCGCCAAGATTTATAATAATTTGGGTGAAGTCAATAAAAGGTTGGGTAACTACGAGCGTTCGCTCGAATTATTAAAAGAGGCGCAGATGGTAGCTGAATCCATCACTGAACCATTAACAATTTATATTAATCTAGGAGAGCTTTACACTTTACTAGAAGCGTATGATAGTGCAAAACTTTATTTTAAAAAGGCGGCAGCCAACCAAAGAATTTTGAAAAGCAAAAGTGAGTTTGCCCTGACTCAGCTTGGGTTTGCCGAGATATATTTTAAGACTGACAAGTTGCAGGCGGCTTTAAATACTGCAATATCTGCACTGGTTTCATTTCAGGAAGATGGAAATATACGGGGGCAAGCTTCATCTCAATTTTTACTTGCCAGAATCCATTTCAAATTAGGAAATGCAAAAAAATCTTCGAATTATTTTGATGAGACACTAAAGAACGCTAAAGCTGTAAGTGATCGAAGGTTGCAGATGGAAGTTCACAAAACTCTTTCTGAGATCTTTGTTAAGCATCGTGATTTTGAAGGAGCGCTTGAAGAGTATATCAGCTATGTGGCTGCTAAGGACAGCATGATCTCAGAATTGAAGAAAGCTCAAATTGAGCGTCTCCAAGCAGAGTATGAGACGGATATTCTGCTTAATGATAAATCCAACGCTGAAATGGAGCTAAGGAATAGAAATATTGCGATTCTGGGTACTATCATGCTCTTAATTCTTTCTTTGGCGTTTGTTAAAGTACTTATATCTCAAAGAGGCCGTCAACGCATGATAAACCAAACGCTTGAAGCAAACAACCGTAAGATTGAAGAGCAAAATGAAAAGATAATAGCGCAGTCGGAGCAGCTGCTCGTACTTAACGAAAACCTTAAGTCTATGAACGATGGACTTGAAGTTAAAATCCAGAAGCGAACAGAGTTACTAAAGAAAAGGAATAGAACATTGGAAGAATATGCCTATGCCAACGCTCATGAACTAAGAGCGCCAGTGGCCAGTATTCTTGGCTTGGCTAATTTATTAGAAAATACACAACTAAACCACAAAGAACAGGAGTTGTTAGGGCATCTTAAAAATTCTACTACGATGTTGGACGATGTTTTAAGATCGCTTCGTGAAAAGTTGTCTGCCCATTCTCAAGATTAATCACCAACCTCACAACACTTTCAAATTATTACCACCTTACTTCCTGGAAGTACCTCCGCTAACTCCGGGGATGGCCCCAGGTTTCTTTGCATAAAGTCATTCAATTCGTCACGTGTTTCTGATGATAATAGATGCTGGATTTGCTCAAGCGTTTGCCCACTTACCATATAAGGCATCTGGCTAAGGTTTAAAGAGTTGCCATTGCATTGTGCGAAAATCTGATACTCGGTAACTTCCGATACAGGTACTTGACTTACCAGGCAGTTGTTTATCAAGGCTAAAGCGTCGCCAGGATTGGAGCTCATGATCTGCATGCGTTTACTGAAATCAACATTTTCTAGAAAGTATCGTTCTATCGATGCCATAGATTTCCTGGATATTGCCTTTCTAATGGTATCTGCACAGTTTGCACAAATAGCATATTCAAAGATTACCTCTTTAGCTGAGAAGCCATCATATTGTTTAATAGCTTTTTCTATGAAATACTCCGTTCCACCTTCAAGCAGATAACGGTCGCATTCTATACACCTTTCAAAAGGAAGTCCTGACGAATAGGAATAAAATTCCTTTGGGATATCAACTAAACGATTCGTTACCGACATACTCAAAACTACTTAAAGACCGCCGAAAAAGTGATGTTGCGGAAACCTTCATTAATCGATGTTGTCTTTTTAAGCATAACGAAAACGATTAATTATGAACTTTCATTCCCTTGTGCGTACAACTCTTTCATTTTTTAGTCTTTTTCTGATTCTCTTCATTTCCGGTTGTTACTTCGATTTTGACGAAGACGACGATAACTGCATAGAAGGTAGAGGAACTTTTGTGACAGACGTTTTTGAGTTTAGTGAGTTTAATAGAATATCTAATTCCCTCAATGCACATATAAGAATTACAACTGGCAGATCAAACCATAGTGTGACAATCACGGCGCAAAATACTGTTTTAGACCAGATTAACATACGAACTCGTGGTGGTGAATTAATCCTTGAATCAGATAGATGTATCCATCGCGCAGATTTACAAATAGATATCTCATTATATGAGTTAACGGGCCTTTTTAATGCTGGAAGTGCAGATGTACAAGGTACTAATGTTTGGGAGGCCGATGGACTTACTATAAATTTAAGTGGATCAGGAAGTGTGGATGCTATTTTAGATGTCATTGAGTCAGATGTTTCTATTGCCGGAAGTGGACATGTGGATTTAACAGGTTCCGTTGAAAATGCTGAAATATCAATAGCCGGATCAGGAGATTATGAAGCCTTTGGATTAGCATCTGAAGACAGCGACATTACTATATCAGGGTCTGGTAACGCTGACGTTTTTGTGCGCGATGAATTAACGGGCTCTATTAGTGGTAGCTGGCGAATAAATTACAAGGGTAATCCTAGAATTGTTGATGTTACCGTTACCGGGTCAGGAAGGGTGGTGAACAGAGATTAGCATCTAAGTTTGAATCCTTACAGGCTTTTTTAGCTAATTTTAACTCATGAGGTTGTGTCTTTTATCAGTAGTTTTCTTTGTTTTTCAGGTAAGTTATGCTCAGAAGAAGCTTGAGTTTGGCGACACACCTACTACAAATGCCAAACCAAAATACCGTTCAAACCCAAAGGAGCATAAGAATAGAAGGGTAATTCACTGGATCAAGACCAGTTCTAAAGGCCTGCTATTAGGTAACCGATGCGTGGAGAAGGTAACTACTGACATGGGTTTTGTTTATCTGATTCAACCTAAAGGTCAAAAGGGCTACAAGAATGGATTTAACCGGTTTACTCACAACTTTGCCGCTAAGTTTCGAATACTTCTTCGGAACGGCCCCTTTTGGAAATTCAAGTTGAAAAAGAAAACCAATGAATGTCGCAAAGAAACAGGAGACTTTGTAGGTTGATCAAATACCCGTGTAGTTAAATGGTGTGATTGTTTTTAACTCTGCTTTTACGCCGTCCTTGATGTTTAAACTATCCACAAATTCGTGAATAGACCGTTGCGTGATCTTTTCGTTTTTTCGGGTTAAGTCTTTTAAAGCCTCGTATGGCTTTGGGTATCCCTCTCGCCTTAAAATGGTTTGAATAGCTTCTGCAACAACAGCCCAGTTATCTTCGAGATCCGCCGAGATAGCATTTTCATTAAGTTCAAGCTTATTCATTCCTTTTATTAAAGACTTAAGCGCAATCAGCATATGACCTAATGGAGTACCAATATTCCTCAATACAGTGGAATCGGTAAGATCTCTTTGTAACCTTGAAATTGGCAGTTTGACGGACATATGTTCAAATAAAGCATTGGCCAGACCCAAGTTGCCCTCTGCATTTTCGAAATCTATCGGGTTAACTTTATGCGGCATGGCTGAAGACCCTACCTCACCGGCTTTTATTTTCTGTTTGAAGTAATTCATTGAAACATAATGCCAAACATCTCGACTAAAATCAATTAGAATCGTATTGATACGTTTAAGATTGTCAAAAAGAGCTGCTAGATGATCGTAATGTTCGATCTGAGTAGTTGGATGACTGCGTTGCAGACCTAAATATTTGGTGACAAAATTATCTCCAAAGGCTCTCCAATCTACATTTGGATATGCTACAAAATGCGCATTAAAGTTCCCGGTGGCTCCACCAAATTTAGCCGCGTAAGGTATGCTTTTTAACAGCTTTATCTGATTCAATGTCCGCTCATGAAAAACTTCAATTTCTTTTCCAAGACGGGTGGGAGAAGCAGGCTGACCGTGAGTTTTTGCCAGCATGGCAACGTCAGCCCATTTCTTGGAAAATTTATTAAGAAGTTCAACTACTTCATTAAGAATAGGATAGACCGCAGTATCCAAAACTTCTTTTAATGACAGGGGTATGGAAGTATTATTGATGTCTTGTGAAGTAAGGCCAAAGTGGATAAACTCCTTAAATTTATTGATGTTGAGCTCGTCAAATTTCTCTTTCAGAAAGTATTCAACGGCCTTTACATCATGATTGGTAATCTTTTCAATACCCTTAATTTTCCTAGCATCATGAGTACTGAAATTTTTATAAATCTCTCGAAGAGGCTCAAATAGATTCTTATCAAAATCAGCCAGTTGCGGGATAGGTAATTCGCATAGGGCAATAAAGTATTCAACCTCGACACGAATCCGATATTTTATAAGTCCAAATTCCGAAAGATATTCGGCTAAGGGAGTCGTATGCCTTCTATATCTACCATCAATTGGTGAGATGGCCGAAAACTCATTTAATTCCATTTTACCTCATTAACTTGAAGCGCCCAAAGGTAATAAATACTTATCCGTTCATGTAAATGTTTAGGTCAGAAGATTTCATGGTAAGGCCATTTTGTAAGTTTGCAGCGTGAATCGGATAGTACTGTTTTTATTTATTTTTTTTAGTGTTATTCGGTTACACGGCCAACAATATGCCCAAAAATATCAGCTCATCGCCGCCAAGGTTGATGGCGAAATTGAGCTTGATGGAAAATTATTAGAAGATTTTTGGGGCAAGGCGAATTCAGCAAAGGACTTTTTACAAAACTTCCCTGACGACTCCTTAAAGGCCACGGATCAGACGATAGTAAAGCTTGCATTCAATGATGAATTCTTATATATCGGGGGAATTTGTTTCGAGGGTTCTAACAAAGATGATGTCATAACCTCGTTAAGAAGAGATTTTAGCTGGCCGAATAATGAGAATATTAGTGTGTACATTGATCCTTACAATGACTACACCAATGGATTTACCTTTGGTTTGACACCATTGGGAGTGCAGCGTGAAGGATTGGTAACCAATGGTGTAGACGTTAGGACAGACTGGGACAACAAGTGGTACTCGGCTGTACAGAAATATGACGATCGCTGGGAATTTGAGATGGCCATACCCTTTAAAACATTACGTTATGACGAGGATAATGGAGACTGGAATATTGTCTTCTTAAGGAACAATTTAAAGCGCAATGAACGCTCAGCCTGGACTTTAGTTCCTCAGGGTTTCCGTGCTTCCGCATTTGCATTTGCCGGAAGGCTTACTTTTGATTCGCCTCTACCTAAGGCGGGGAGTAATTTTGTGATAATTCCATTTATCGCCAGTGGCATTGCAAAGGATTATGAAGATAATACACCAACCGACCGCGACTTTCAGATGGGGTTTGATGCGAAGATTGGAGTAACCTCTTCTTTGAACCTCGACCTAACGGTAAACCCTGACTTTTCTCAGGTTGAAGTAGACAGGCAGGTTACCAACTTAAGTCGTTTTGAAATCAGATTCCCGGAAAGGAGGCAATTTTTTCTTGAAAACCAGGATCTTTTTGGAGAAAGTGGGTTTGGGAATACTCGCCCTTTCTTTAGTCGTAGAATTGGAATAGCTCAAGATACGTCCGGTAGTACTATTCAGATTCCCATTACTTATGGAGCTCGACTCAGTGGTAAATTAGGGCAGAATTGGCGCTTGGGATTTTTAAATATGCAAACTAAAAGTGAGGATACAGCTCGATTAACGGGAACAGAAGAAATCGAAAACTCCTTTAAATTACTGTCACAGAATTATACTGTGGCTGTATTGCAAAGACAAATCTTCGAAAGATCCAATGTAGGGATCATTGCGGTTAACCGCCAAGCTTTTAATTACAAAGAGAATGACTCTACGCTATCCACAAGTGAGTATAACCGGGTGATAGGAGTGGATTATAACTTGCTGAGTGCCGACGGAAGGTGGGAGGGTGATTTCTATTTTCATCATTCTTTTGATCCCGTACAAGAAGATGATGCCTTTTCAGGGGGGGCTTTTTTACGTTATAACACAACTAAATTTAATCTTGGCGCCATTACCTCTGTGGTAGGCGATGGCTACAATGCTGAGGTAGGATTTATTCAGCGAAAGGATATCATAAGAATGACCACTTTCGGTGATTACAGGATGTATCCAAAACAAGGCGGGCCGGTAAACAACCATGGGCCAGGAGGCCGGTACAGTTACTTTGGCGATTTAAATTTCGACAGAACAGATTTGGAATATGAGATTAGTTATCAGGTAGAATTCAACAATACAGCCGGTGCTGAGTTTGAATATGGCTACACGTTTCAAAGACTCAGGGATGATTTCGAACCCATAGATGATTACGTGCTTATAGAAGGCACATCATATGACTGGAGGTCATACAGCCTTTCCTTTAATACCGACAGGCGCAAATTACTGTGGGTAGACGCTGAAGCCAGTTTAGGTGGCTTTTACAATGGTAATATTCAAAATTATAATGCATCTATAAACTATAGGTACCAGCCCTTTTTGAATCTTTCTCTCACTTTTGATTATAACTTTATTGACCTTCCTCAAATCGCAGACTTGTCTGTCGTTTCCGCTAAAGAGGAGTTTTGGTTAATAAGCCCAAGAGTTGATCTGACCTTTACTGATAAATTATTCCTGACTACCTTTGCACAGTACAATGAACAGGCAGATAATGTCAATTTAAATGCCAGATTTCAATGGCGTTTTAAACCTGTATCAGATTTGTTTGTTGTTTACACAGATAATTATTTTCCAAATAACTTTGCAGCAAAAAGTAGAGCGCTGGTATGCAAATTGACATACTGGCTTAACATTTAACAACCGATGGCATTTAGTTTTTTTAAAAAAAATAAAGAGGAAAAAAAGGATACATCTTCTTCGCTACATTATTATGCTCTGGAGGTATCAGAAATTGTTAATGAAACAAAGGATGCAATTTCAATAAGCTTCAAGCAACCTGATACTAAGATAGATTATAAATCAGGTCAGTTTTTAACACTTATTGTACCTGTAAAAGGAAAAGAGGTGCGCAGAGCCTATTCACTTTGTTCTTCTCCATTTACAGACTCAGATTTGACCGTTGCGGTCAAAAGAGTGGACAATGGCTTAATGTCAAATTGGCTGCCAGACAATCTCAAAGTTGGAGATGCCATAAGAATTATGGAACCCATGGGTGTATTTACTACTGAATACAACGCATCAAACAAGCGGCACCTAATCCTTTTTGCAGGGGGCAGTGGTATTACCCCTATGATGTCCATTATAAAGTCGACGCTTAGTCAGGAACCAAACAGTATCATTTCCCTGATTTATGCTAATCGTAATATTGAGAGTATCATCTTCAAAGATCAACTGGATCAGCTGGCCACGGACTATGAGGGGCGTTTACATTTGATTCATATCCTTGATGATGCCCCAATGAACTGGCAGGGGCATTCCGGACTTCTAAATCACGATATGTTAGTGCAGATTTTGGAGCGTGTACCGAGTTGGGAAGACACTACCTATCTTATGTGCGGCCCTGAGGGTATGATGAAAAATGTGGAAAATCTGTTATCAGAGCAGAATATAGATAAGAGTAAAATCTTTAAAGAAAGCTTTGTAGCAGGTACAATTGATAAAACTGATGACGATGGGTCGAGCGCTGCAGAGGGAGCCAAAGAAGTGACTGTTGTTTATGACGGAGAAGAACACAAGTTTGCTGTTGAGCCTGATACTACCATTTTGGAAACAGCCCTGGATATGGGCATAGACCTACCTTATTCATGTCAAAGCGGTTTATGTACAGCGTGCAGGGGGAAATGTCTTTCTGGTAAGGTGAAACTGGATGAGGAAGAGGGGCTTTCAGAAGCTGAATTAGAAGAAGGTTATGTCCTCACCTGTGTTGGACACCCTATTACCGATGATGTAGTAATAGAAATTGGGTAATCAAAAATATTAGTTGCATGGATTTACATACAGATGTGCTTGAGCGTCCAAAACGCTCGTATATTCCTGAGTCGTTCACAATTACAGACTGGGATTCTCTTAAACCTTATTTTGATGACTTACTGAACCGGGAAATACACTCCCTTGAGAGTTTAAAGAAATGGTTTACTGACAATAGCGAGCTGGGAGCTATCATTTCGGAGGACGCAGGATGGCGATATATCAATATGACCAGGTATACTGAAAACAAAGAATATGCTGATGCTTATCAGTATTTTGTTCAGGAAATACAGCCGCCTATGGCGCCTTATTCTGATAAACTTAATCGTAAAATTAACGATAACCCCTTTCTTAAGAAGCTCGAAAATGAAGTAGGCTTTGATATAATGATTCGTGAAATGCGAAAAGATATCGACATATTCAGGGAAGAGAATATTCCGCTGTCTACAGAGGTGCAGACCGAAACACAAAAGTATGGTCAAATCAGCGGAGCCATGTCTGTAACCATTGATAAAAAGGAAATGACATTGCAGCAAGCTGGTGTTTTACTTCAATCTGTCGACAGAGGTAAACGTGAACTCGTATATCATACTATTGCAAAACGCAGGCTAGAAGATAAACAAAAGCTGGATGACCTGTTTGATAAACTGATTGACTTAAGAACTCAAATTGCAAGAAATGCAGATTTTGAGAACTACAGGGATTACATGTTCAAATCGATGGGTCGCTTTGATTATACTCCTGAAGATTGCTTTACTTTTCATGAGTCGGTTAAAGCGGAAGTGGCCCCGCTGCTTGAAGGTCTGGCAGAAGATAGGAAATTAAAACTCCAAATTAAAAACCTGAGACCCTGGGATAAGGCGGTTGATCCGGAAAATAAGGCGCCATTGAAACCTTTCGATGGAGGGGAAGACCTTACCGATAAAACAATAGAGTGTTTTAAAAGGCTTGATCCTTTTTTAGGACAATGTCTTAGTATTATGAAAGAAATGGGACACTTAGACCTGGAGTCCAGAAAAGGTAAAGCTCCCGGAGGTTACAATTACCCACTTTCAGAAATTGGAGTTCCGTTTATATTTATGAATGCAACTTCTACGCTACGAGATATGGTCACTCTACTTCACGAAGGTGGGCACGCTATTCATTCCTTTCTGACGCGAGATTTAGAGCTAACAGATTTCAAGCACACCCCTTCAGAAGTAGCTGAATTGGCATCCATGAGTATGGAACTGATTTCGATGGATCACTGGAATATTTTTTTTACTGACCCTGATGATCTAAAGCGCGCTAAAAAAGAGCATCTTGAGCAGATAATTGAGACATTGCCATGGGTAGCTACCATCGATAAATTTCAACACTGGATTTACGAACATCCGCAGCACTCACAAAACGATAGAGTAGCGGAGTGGCGGAAGATATTCGATGAATTTTCAGATTCTTTAACAGATTGGAGTGATTTAGAGGAAAATAAAAACTATCTCTGGCAGAAACAGCTGCATCTTTATGAGGTGCCGTTTTATTATATCGAATATGGTATGGCTCAATTGGGCGCCATAGCAGTTTGGAAGAACTATAAGAAAGATCCCGATGCGGGACTTAAGGGGTACGTAGATGCATTGAAACTCGGTTACACTAGGAATATTCCTGAAGTTTATAAGGCGGCAAATATTGAATTTAACTTCAGTAAAGATTACATAAAAGAACTTATTTCGTTTGTAAGAAAAGAGTTAGGAAACCTTTAATTGTTACGAACTTTATCTAAAAGTTGGTTCAGCTTTTTGGCCTCTTCTTGGTTTAGTTGACCGAGTGATTGATCTATTGTATCCATTTGGGCATCCATAGCTTCCAATAGCTCTAGGCCTTCATTAGATATTTGAACATCGACAAGTCTTCGATCACTTAAGCGTACTTTTTTTTCTGCCCAAGCTTTTAAAGTGATTCTGTCCACTATTCGTGATACATCAGAGTTTTTATCCAACATGCGCGACTTAATATCAGATGTGGACATGCTGTTCGGATAGGAGCCTCTTAGTATCCGAAGCACATTATATTGTTGAGGCGTAATACCAAATGGCTTAAAAAAATCTTTATGTCGATTTACTAACCAACTTGAGGTAAACATTAAATTGAGGCTTGCTTTTTGAAATTCGCTTTTAAACTTTTTTTGACTTATTTCCTTCTCTAGCTCCATACCTTTCACGTTTGCTTCTTGAGCTAGAAACAGCACATACACATATAATGTTTGAACATTAAACAAAAAGAAATATAAAAAAACGGGACAAGCCCGTTTTTGAATATCTATAATTCGGATGAATTATCTTTCTTCTCTTGGATTCGCTTTTTTCACCACGATTGTGCGACCATCGAATTCGGAATCATTCAGATCGTTGATGGCGGATATAGCGGCTTCATCATCCGGCATCTCCACAAATCCAAATCCTTTGGATCGTTGAGTGGCTCGATCGAAAATGACCTTAGCCGAAGAAACCTCGCCGTATTCTTCAAATTTTCTTTGAAGCTCTTCGTCAGTCGTTCTGTAATTAAGTTTTGCTACAAAAATGTTCATTGTTAAAAAGAATAAATAAAATAATTAGATCCTATTGAGTATTGATGTAGCGGTATTATTTAGAATAACTGCTGCTCCAATGGCCCATTTATGTATAGTAAAGATAGATTAACAATATGATTTATACTAACAGGCGCCTGTTTTGTCAAGATAATACATCTCTGAGTTCCGGCCGTTTATCGAAAACACTCTTGGCAAAGGGGCATAGAGGAAGAACTTTGAACTTATTTTCCCGAGCGAAGTCAACCGCATCAAGCACCATTTTAAGACTTACACCCTTGCCCACAAAGGCTTCATCAACCTCAGTATGATCAATAATGAAACGAGTATCGCCGGCAAAAACATAAGTCATTTCACCTGCCTGTATATTGTCTTGAACTGCTTGAAAGCTGCCTTTTTGACCATTTATCTTGTGCCGTATTTCCATGATTTTTCTCCAATTTCACCAGTTATCCTTGTAATGATGTCGTTAAAACAAAAACAGATAGATTAGGTTTCATAGGTATTTAATATTACCCTCAGACCTAAACGAATTAATTTATGAAGCTTGTTTTAAGCATTGCCTTATTTTTTTGGATCACGATTGTTAAAGCCCAATCTGTGCCACCCGCAGAGGATCTGAGACATTATGATATCATTAATGCGGTTTCGGCAAACCGATTAGAAACTGATATTACAAAGCTGGCTAATTTCGGTACTCGCCATACGCTATCGGATACTCTTTCTAATGCGCGAGGCATTGGCGCGGCAAGACGGTGGATTAAAGCCGAATTCGAAAAGATTTCAAAAGATTGTAATAATTGCCTGGAAGTATCGTATCTCAGGAACCTTGTAAAGGGTAGCACCAAAACACGAATACCAAAGGATACGGAAATAGTCAGTGTGATGGCTGTTCAGAGAGGTACGGTCTATCCCAATAGCTACATAATCATGTCCGGTGATATCGATAGTAGGGTTTCTGACCCCTTAAACGGGACAAGTGATAGCCCGGGAGCAAATGACAATGCTACAGGAATGGCAGGAGCTATGGAAGCTGCAAGGGCGCTATCTAAATATACCTTTCCCACGAGTATTATCTATGTTGGTCTTTCTGGAGAGGAGCAGGGTCTTTTTGGAGGAAGATATATGGCAAAGGTAGCTAAAGAACAGGAATGGAATGTAATAGGTGTGCTAAACAATGATATGATTGGAAATATTGAGGGGGTAGATGGAGTAATTGACAATCGTTCATTTCGAATTTTTTCCGAACCTACACCTGTTACGGAAGAAGAGCGAGCAAGAAGGATGAGGCGTTTTTATGGTGGCGAGGTAGACGGTGTTTCAAGGCAACTTGCAAGGTATGTTCATAAACAAACTACTACCTACATGCCTGAGATGAACCCTACCTTGATTTACAGATTAGACCGATTTGGCCGAGGGGGACATCATAGGCCCTTTAATGATGAAGGTTTTGCGGGTATACGGATTATGGAAACACATGAAAACTACACAAGACAGCACCAGGATTTGAGAACGGAAAACGGGATTGCATATGGAGACGTATTATCAGGGGTCAACTTTGAGTATGCTAAGAAACTCACCGCTGTAAACGCTATTTCATTAGCGGGAATTGCATGGGCGCCATTACCCCCTCAAAATGTGTTGATTGGAGGCGCTGTTCAACCCTCTACTACACTTAAATGGGATAAATCAGATGATCCTAACCTCGCAGGTTATCGAATCTACTGGAGAGAGACTACTTCTCCTCAATGGAACTACTCCCGTTATGTTGGTAGTGTAAATGAGTTCACCTTAGAAGGAATTGTAATCGATAATTACCTTTTTGGAGTAGCTTCCGTTGGTAAAGACGGGAACGAAAGTGTTGTAGTTTTTCCCGGAGGTTTAATTAGGAGGTAGGTCTAAAGCCTTAAATAAAAATGCTTCGTCAGGAACTTATAACTATCTGTCCATTCACCGTTATCAAGGTAATGTATAAGTTCAGAGTTAGTAACTCTGGTAGGTTTACTTTTTGAATATTGTAAAAGCGCTCTTTCAATAGGTTTTCCTTTTTTTGGGCGGAAGGCTAACCTACGCTTAATGTAAAAGCCTTGATCAACCGCCGTCTTTTGAAATCGATTTTCAGAGGAATGGGGAATAATGACCGCTAGCGAACCTTCTTCTTTGAGCAATGAATAGCTTTTTTCAACTAAGCCCATGTAGGACAAGGAAGAGGTGTGTCTTGCCCTTGACCTATCTGCATTGGGAGGAATGCTACCGGCATCAAAGAATGGCGGGTTAGAAACCAGCAAGTCGAAATAATTCCTTTCTTCAAGCGCTGTCATTCCCAGACATTTAGCGTGAAGTCGCTCGCTCCATGGGCTGTTGGAAAAATTTGTTCCTGCTTCTACAATAGATTTATCGTGAATATCAATTCCTGTAACATTTAATTTAGAAAACCTTTGAGCAAGCATTAGAGCGATTATCCCTGAACCCGTACCAATGTCAAGAGCTACGCGAGAATCCTCCGCTTCCGTCCAGGCGCCAAGGAGCACCGCATCCGTTCCTACTTTCATGCTGCTTTGAGCATGAAGGACTTCAAATTCTTTAAAGCGGAATTTAGCTTTTGGGTTATTCATGAGCTGTAAAAGGTCGTGCCAAATTAGAAGAATATCTCTATTTTAGATCATACTCAATCACCGGTTTTATGTCAAGCTATAATTCGGATTTGGAAATTGCCCAATCGGCAAAGCCAGATCATATCCGCGAGATTGCAAGAAATCTTAAGATAGATGAGGATAAATTAGAGATGTATGGAGGCGTCAAGGCCAAACTACCTTTAAACCTGATAGACGATATACAAGTTGAAAAAAGTAATCTTATTTTGGTTACGGCTATGACCCCAACCCCGGCCGGTGAGGGTAAAACTACTACCTCAATTGGTTTGACTGAAGGACTAAACAAGATTGGTAAAAAAGCCATCGTAGTACTGCGCGAGCCGTCTTTGGGTCCGGTATTTGGAATAAAGGGAGGAGCTGCTGGCGGTGGTTATTCTCAGGTAATACCGATGGAAGATATTAACCTTCATTTTACTGGTGACTTTGCAGCCATTGAAAAAGCCAATAACCTACTGGCCGCACTTATTGATAATAATCTTCAGAACAAAAACGGACTTAACATTGATCCACGAACAGTAGAATGGAAGCGCGTGATGGACATGAATGATCGGGCATTACGTAATATTGTTTCCGGTATGGGGGGTAAGCCTGGTGGTATGATGCGTGAAACAGGGTTTAATATTACAGCGGCCTCAGAGATCATGGCTATTCTCTGTCTGGCAAAAGATATTGATGATCTGAAAGAGAAAATAGGGAATATTTATATTGGTGATACTTTCCATGGGGAGGCAGTATTTGCTAAAGATCTGAAGGCAGAAGGAGCGATGGTGACGTTGCTGAAAGATGCCATAAAGCCGAATTTAGTACAAACACTTGAAGGTAATCCTGCTATTATACATGGTGGGCCATTTGCAAATATCGCTCAGGGTACGAATTCAGTGATAGCTACAAAAATGGGTATGTCACTAGCCAATTATACGGTAACAGAAGCGGGCTTTGGTGCAGATCTGGGAGCCGAAAAGTTTTTGAATATTAAATGCGGCTATTCAGGATTGAGCCCCAAAGCTATAGTGTTGGTTGCCACAATTCGGGCGTTAAAATATCATGGAGGTCTGATGTTGTCGGACCTTTATAAGCCAAATACAGTGGCGCTTGTCAAAGGAATGGCCAATCTGGAAAAGCATATTGAAAATGCTAAAACGTATGGTCTACCTACAGTGGTGTCTGTTAATAAGTTTGCAACAGATGCCGATCAAGAGGTAAAGCTGGTACTGGATCGTTGTAGTGAACTAGGTGTGAAAGCGGCGTTGTGCGAAGGCTGGGAAAAAGGAGGTGAGGGAACTATTCAGCTGGCCGAAAGGGTAGTTGAGGCAGTAGGTCAATTTAAAACCTCCTATAAACCGGTCTATGATTGGAATTGGTCCGTGAAGGAGAAGATTGAGGCAGTGGCGCGTAAAATATACGGAGCAAAAAGTGTAGAATTTTTACCTAAGGCCAAACAGAACCTCAAGAAGCTGGAGCGTATTGGCCTAAGTGATAAGCCCATCTGCATTGCAAAAACACAGAACTCACTTAGTGACGATCCTAAGTGGTTAGGTCGACCACAAAATTTTACACTGACCGTGCGTGAAATAGAGGTCGCTGCAGGCGCCGGTTTTTCGATACCCATTACCGGCAACATGCTACGCATGCCTGGTTTACCAGCTGTACCTGCCGCAGAGGGCATGGATATAGACAATGACGGTCGTATAACTGGATTGTCTTAACTTAACCGTATGCTTGAACAAGTAAAATCTGTATCAATTGACAAGATAACCCAAACAGATGCTAACTGCAATGTGTCGGATTTACTTGCTGTTGAAGAACCACTTGAGATCCGTATTGGATATGGGCCTGAGTCTCATCGCGAGCAGAAGAGCCTATCGGTTACCATGCGTACTCCGGGTTATGACCATGAATTAGCTTTAGGCTTTCTTTATACTGAGGGAGTTATTACATCTTTTGATAATGTGGAAGGGATAAGGCACTGCCAGGACCTCGGTAAAGAGGAAACTGGTAATGTTGTTCGTGTAGAATTGAGACCCGAGGTCCTATTGGATTTTAATAAACTTCAACGCCACTTTTATACCACCTCCAGCTGTGGAGTTTGTGGCAAAAGCTCTCTTGAGTCAATTTCAAAGGTTTGTGAACCCATTCAGTCTGAATTGGAGACACCTCCAAAAATAATCTGTCAAGCTCTTGAGTTGCTAAATATTTCTCAGACCACTTTCAAACATACAGGAGGAATTCACGCTACAGGACTTTTTAATGCAAAAGGAGATCTAATCATACTTCGCGAAGACGTTGGTCGACATAATGCATTGGATAAGGTTCTGGGAGCAGCCATTATGAAAGGTATGATTCCTCTTAAGGATTACTTTATTTTAGTCAGTGGAAGAGCGAGTTTCGAATTGGTTCAAAAAGCCGTTATGGCTGGGGTTCCTTTATTAGCTGCGGTAGGCGCTCCTTCCAGTTTGGCTGCTCAGTTGGCGTCAGAACTAGGTTTAACCTTAATAGGTTTTCTCAAAGAAGATAGGTTTAACATTTACTCCAGGCCGGAGAGGGTAATATTATGAAAATTAGGATTAAAGGAAATTCAATACGGCTAAGGCTGTCTCAATCAGAAGTAAACAAAATTAAATCAGAATCTTCGATTTCAGATGTTATACAGTTTCCGGAAAGAAAGCTTATCTATACCTTATCTAAATCAGATATTGATAGCGTTTGCGCAGAATTTAATGAGACGCAGATTTTGGTGAAAGCTCCTGTTGTATTGATTAATACCTGGGTAGGTTCAGGTCAGGTCGGTTTTGAGGCTAATCAGGACTTGAAAGAAGGTGAGTCTCTTTATATTCTTGTAGAAAAAGACTTTAAATGCTCCATAGATCGCAATGAGGATGAAAGTGATCTGTTTGACCCGCCAATTTGATACGCAAATACCGCTCATGTATTCCTTCTTTATCGAGTTGAGTTACTAAATTAACTTGAGTGATTATTTTTACCTAAACAAGAATCAATGAAAGAACCTAAACGGAAATGCAGGTACTTGATTGTGATGCTTTGGTTGTTATCGTTGAACTCGACAATACACGGCCAAGAGATCGATCTGGAACCGGTAACGGATACCTATGCCATTAGAAATGCCAATATAGTGCAATCTACCGGGACGAGTGATTAGCATGGGCGCTGTTCTAATAGAAGAAGGTGTAATTAAGTCAGTAGGCAAATCAATCAACATCCCAGCCAATGCAAAAATCATTGAAGCTGACTCAATGTACATCTATGCCGGTTTTATCGATGGGCTATCGCATATTGGCTTGCCCAAGCCGAAAGAAAAAGCGATTGACAGGAGTCAAATAAAAGACCCTGCCAACCCACCTAATGATTTGTCTGGAATACAACCTGAAAGGCTGGCAAGCGCCATGCTTGGCCCAAAAGATAAATCAGTTTCTGACATGCGGAAAATAGGTTTTACTACGGCACAAGCGGTACCTCATGGACTAATGCTTCCCGGGCAGGGTACCTTGATCTTATTATCAGGAGAAACTCCTGATCAGATGGTCTATCGCAAAGAAACTTCCATGTACGCTCAACTTGAAGGCGCCCCAAGGCGATTATATCCTAATACTGTGATAGGCGTTATGGCCAAATATCGGGAATTGTACAGACAGGCTGTGCAAAGCAAGGATTATTTGAAAAAGTATAATGCCAATCCTGCGGGAATGGTCAGGCCGGAACAGAATTTCATCGAAGAAGCTTTTTATCCTGTTATTGAAAAAAAGACACCAGTGACCTTCAGAGCCGAAAGTGTCTTGGATATACAGCGAGCGCTCACTTTGAAATCCGACTTAGGTTTCGATCTGATGCTGGGAGAGGTAAAACAGGGTTGGGATGTAATTGACAAGATCAAGGCTTCAAATGCCAAGGTATTTTTGTCTCTTGATCTACCCGAAATCAAAGAAGAAAAGCAAGACTCTGAGAAAGATGAAGTGTCTGCTTCCAAAACTGAATCTGATTTGGAAAAAGAACGCTTAGAAAAGCGTAAAAAAGAAATAATAGATCTGCATTACCAACAGGCATCTACTTTTAAAGACAAAGGTTTGAAATTTGGCTTCTCTACACTCGAGGTTAAACCAAAAGACATAAAGAAAAACCTTTCTAAGCTGTTGGAATACGGTATGACTGAGTCAGACTTAATCGCGGCTTTGACGACGCACCCCGCAGAACTTCTTGGTTTATCTACAGTTATGGGTACTATTGATCCGGGTAAAATGGCGAATCTGGTTGTTACGGATAAGCCTTATTTCGATGAGAAATCTAATATACGCTATGTAATTGTTGATGGCAATGTGCAATCATACGAGGTTAAAAAACCGAAGAAGAAAGGAACAGGTAAAGATGCAATGCCGAAAGGTAAATGGTCATATTCCGCAGATACGCCAAACGGTACGGTAACAGGAGAAATTATTATTACCGGTGAACCAGACGACTACTCAGGTACCATAAGCAATAGCCAAACTGGTCAAACCACTGATTTGACAGAGGTTTCTGTAGGGGGAGGCAGCTTGTCACTTAGCTTCCCTTTTGACATAGGAGGCAATAACATTCAAATACAAATTACCGCAGAAATTGACGGTAATACGTTTGAAGGTAACATGTCGGTGGGGCAGCTAGGAAGTTTTGAAGTAGAAGGGCAGAGTGAACTCAAAAAATAATTCAATCAACCATGAAAAAGAATATTTTATCTGCCCTGTTACTTCTGATTAGTGTGGGTTTGCAAGCTCAGGAAAAGGGTACTCTTTTAATAAGGAATGGAACCGTTTTAACGATTACCAACGGTATAAAAGAGAACTCCGATGTTTTGATCAAGGACGGGAAAATTCAGAAAATCGGAACCGGATTGAAAGCTCCGTCTGGCGCCGATGTTATTGATGCCAAAGGTATGTATGTGATGCCGGGTATTATTGATGCACACTCTCATATTGCACTTAGCGCCATTAATGAGGCTACCAGCCCGGTAACTGCGGAAGTTTCGACGGGCGATGCAGTGAACCCATTAGACATTGCCATATACAGAGCGCTGGCGGGCGGTGTTACTCTTTCACACGCCATGCATGGTTCTGCTAATGCCATAGGAGGTCAATGTGAAACGATCAAACATAGATATGGCACTGTTGATCCGGAAGAACTTAAAATGAAGGGTGCGCCCAGGACCATTAAATTTGCCTTAGGGGAAAACCCAACTCGTGTGCATGGCTCTGGCAATGGAATACTTCCAAGAACGAGAATGGGAGTAGAAGAAGTATTTAGAAATTCATTTTCCGAGGCCAATGAATATATGGCAGGTTGGAATGAATACAACGCCAAAAAGAATCAAAAGGGTTTTAAAGGGGTTGCTCCTAAATATGATTTAAGGTTAGAGACCCTGGCAGATATTCTTAAGGGTAATATAATTATCCACTGTCATTCCTACCGCGCAGATGAGATCTATATGCTTATGCAGGTTTGTAAAGATTATGGCATCAAACGTTTGGTATTTCAGCATGTTAATGAAGGTTTCAAGGTAGCTCCTGAATTAGCTGAGTTTGGCGCCATGGCATCCGTATTTTCTGATTGGTGGGCGTATAAGTTTGAGGTGTATTATTCTACAGCATACAATGCCACCATTCTTACAGAGAATAATGTGGTTACTTCCATTAATTCAGATTCAAGAGAGCTCATTCGACACTTATATCACGAGGCGGCAAAAACGCAAAAATACGGTAGTTTACCCAATGATAAGGCGCTTTCCCTGATTACAATTAATCCGGCCAAGCAACTAGGGATTGATGATCGGGTCGGTTCATTGGAAGAAGGAAAAGAGGGAGATGTTGCCATTTTTAAGAATCATCCGCTTTCTATATACGCAGTGCCTATGTATACAATAGTTGACGGCATTGTAGAATTTGACCGCGAAAACGATCCTGCTGATATGCGCATATACCCCAATCCTGAGGAGCAAATCGATGTGACCATCGCCGTTTCGGACAGTGAATATGATCGATGCATGCAGGATACGGAATTCTTATTTAACCATTAACAGGGGCTATGAAATTGATAAAAAATATATTGTGTGCTGGCGCTGTATTTATGGCTTTTGCCGGTTATGCACAAAGTTCGAAGGGTAAATCAGGGACTTTTGCGTTAACAAATGCCACCATTGAAACGGTTACGAATGGCGCTATTCAAAATGGTACGGTGGTAATCAGCGAAGGTAAGATTACCGCCGCTGGTACAGCAGTTACGGTTCCCTCAGGCGCTGAAATCATCGATTGTACTGGCCATGTCATTTATCCTGGGATGATCGAAGGCGGCTCCCGATTAGGGTTAACGGAAGTGAATTCAGATGCCAGAACCCGTGATTTTAGTGAAATAGGCGAGGTTATTCCTCAGATTCAGGCTCTTACCGCTGTCAACCCTAATTCGGTATTGATACCTGTAACCAGAGTTAGTGGGGTAACCACCTCTCTTGCGCTGCCATCAGGCGGTATGTTTCCGGGAACTGCGGCCTTGATCAATTTACATGGCTATACACCCAACCAGATGTATGCAGGCTTTAAGGGAATTGTGCTTAACTATCCCCAATCAGGCAGGCGCGGAAGGTTTGACAGACGTACGGACGAGGAGATTAACGAAGCGGCAGAAAAAGCGCTAAAAAATCTTAATGAAACCTGGGGTAAACTTGCAGAATATCATAAGCTTGACTCCACCATTACGGCTAGTGGGAGTAACGAAAAGTTAGACTACTATCCGGAAATGGAAGCGCTACTCCCTGTTTATAGAGGTGAAATGACCTTACTTATTGAAGTAAATGCAAGCAACGATATTAGATCAGCCATTGATTGGGTAAAGGATAAAAACCTGAAGGTGATTTTCACCGGCGTTTCCGAAGGTTGGAGGGTTGCAAAAGAATTGGCGGAAGCTAACATACCTGTAGTTACCGGTCCTGTGTTAAGCGTTCCTACCCGGGAATATGATCGGTATGACCGGCCCTACGCCAATCCCGGATTGATGCAGAAAGCCGGAGTTAAGGTGGCCATCAGAAATAATGGCGCTGAGAATGTTAGGAACTTACCTTACGATGCCGGCTTTGCCGCTACCTATGGTATGGGCAGGGAAGAAGCCCTAAAGGCCATAACTATCAATTCGGCCGAGATATTTGGTTTAGAAAAAGAATTAGGCTCCATCGAAGTAGGTAAAATAGCGAACTTGTTTATAGCTGATGGCGATGTTTTTGAAACTAAGACTCAGGTAAAGCACGTGTTCATAGCAGGATGGCAAATACCAATGGAAAGCCGTCACACAAAACTTTATGATGAATTCCTGGAACGTAGCCCCGGGGTAAAGAAATAACTTTAAAACCTTCTCAAGTATTCAGCTCGGGAAGGTTACTTAACAATTCCTAACTTCAAATAGTATTTACTCAACCGGAATACTATTTTTGCAGCCATGGCAGAACAAATCCTGATCCTCGACTTTGGCTCGCAGTATACACAACTTATTGCCAGGCGCGTCAGAGAGCTAAACGTTTATTGTGAGATCCATCCTTACAACAACATTCCGGAACTCACCGATAATGTAAAAGGTGTTATTCTTTCAGGCAGTCCTTGCTCAGTCAGGCAGGATGATGCTCCGGATGTGGGCCTGGATCTGTACCGAAAAAAGCTTCCTGTACTTGGCGTATGCTATGGGGCTCAGTTGATGGCACAAAAGGACGGAGGTAACGTCCTACCCTCAGAAATCAGAGAGTTCGGTCGTGCTAAGTTATCCCTCGTAGATCATCACAATGAGTTAATGAAAGAGATCAACATTGACTCGCAGGTTTGGATGTCGCATGGCGATACCATTTCAGAACTGCCAAGCGGATTTGAGGTTATAGCGAGCACATCTTCTGTGAAGGTCGCGGCCTACAAGGTTTATAATGAGCAGACCTATGGAATTCAATTTCACCCCGAGGTAACTCATTCCACTGACGGAAAGAGATTACTCAGGAATTTTGTTGTTCATATATGCGGATGTGCCCAAGACTGGACTCCGGATATCTTTGTAGAGTCTACCGTTGGCGAATTAAAATCGAAACTTGGCACGGATAAGGTGGTGATGGGATTATCAGGGGGAGTCGATTCTTCAGTGGCCGCTACGCTTATTCACCATGCCATTGGCGATCAATTACATTGCATTTTTGTAGATAATGGGCTTTTAAGGAAATATGAATTTGAGGAGGTGCTGGAATCTTATAAGCATATGGGACTTAACGTAACCGGAGTCGACTCGAAAGCCAAGTTTTATAAAGCGCTTGCAGGACTTACTGATCCTGAGGCGAAAAGAAAAGCCATTGGAAGAGTATTCATAGAAGTCTTTGATGAAGAGGCTAATAAGATCCAAAATGCGAAGTGGCTGGGACAGGGCACCATTTATCCTGATGTTATTGAGTCTGTTTCTGTAAAAGGACCATCAGCCACTATAAAATCACATCATAACGTGGGTGGCCTGCCGGACTTTATGCAGCTGCAGGTGGTAGAGCCACTGAATACGCTTTTTAAAGATGAAGTTCGCCTGGTAGGTAAAGCCCTGGAAATTGATCCTAAAATATTAGGAAGGCATCCTTTTCCCGGACCGGGGCTGGGTATTAGAATTCTTGGAGACATTACGCCTGAAAAAGTTAACATACTTCAGGAAGTGGATCACATCTTTATCAAAGGGTTAAAGGGTAAAGGGTTGTATGATGAAGTATGGCAAGCAGGGGCTATGCTCTTACCTATACAATCGGTGGGTGTAATGGGAGATGAAAGAACTTATGAGCGCGTGGTAAGTCTTAGGGCAGTTACAAGTGTAGACGGTATGACGGCAGACTGGTGTCATTTACCCTATGAGTTCCTGGCAGATGTATCCAACGAAATTATAAACTCAGTTAAAGGTGTGAATCGTGTAGTTTACGATATTAGCTCGAAACCGCCGGCTACCATAGAGTGGGAATAATCGTTTGAACGATACAGATACATGAGAAAACTACTACTTTTTGTCTGGCTATTACTGATTACTTCAAGCGTTTTTTCGCAAAATTTTCAACAGAGCTATCTTTCGGCAAAAGCGTTTTTCAATGAAGGCAAGTACGGCCTTGCCCGCGAAGCATTCAAACCCCTTATTGCCAAGAATGATTATAATGATTTCTCCTCATACGCAAGCTTTTACTATGCTGTTTCTTCGTATAGAGATGGTTTTTCCGCTCTTGCGAAGGACATGTTTTTGCAACTGAAGCAGTTGTACCCCAAATGGAGTCGCATCGATGAAGTAAATTATTGGTTAGGGCAGATCTACCTGGAAAGCGAGAGCTATGATTTGGCCATTAGCGCTTTGAGAGATATCCGAAATGATGAGATCGAATCTGATGCTGCTTTAATGAAAGCGCACTTTTTTGATAAAATTGAGGACTACGACCTTTTAGTGGAGCTCTATCAAACCTATCCGTCCGATAGTCAATTAGCAAACGCTTTGGCTTCCAAAATTGCCGAACAACCTTTAGTGAATCAGGACCATTATTTACTCAACGAGATTATAGATCGGTTTAGGCTTAGCCCGGATCGATTTAACATGGTAAGTATGAGTGAGTCAGTTTTTAAAGAAAAGTATCGAGTAGCAGTCCTTTACCCATTCATGGTTGGTGATCTGGAACCTAACGACAGGAGAAAATTCAACCAATTTATATTGGATATCTATCAGGGTGTTCGATTAGCGGCGGACAGTCTCCAAAATCAGGGTATTTCCCTTGAACTCCTTAGCTATGATAACAAGAGAAATACGAGCGCACTTGAAAAGATACTTGAAAAAGAGGAGCTGAAAAGTGTGGATGTAATCATAGGTCCATTCTCCTCTAAGTTGACAGAATTGGTTAATGAGTTCTCTTTTAAGAATAAGATCAATATGATCAATCCCCTGCGAACCGATTCGGAAGTTATAGGTAATAATCCTTACTCTTTTTTATACCACCCTAGTAACGAGACGATTGGCAGACGAATGGGGGATTATGTGTTGAAAAATTCTGATCGCAGACCTGGTGTCATTATTTACGGTGGTAATAAGAGTGATTCAGTACTCGCCCATGCGTACAAGCAAAGGCTCGAAAAGGACAGCTTCAATATTATTATTACAAAGCGAGTGCACAAAGATTCTACCAGGCAAATACTTGACTTGCTTTTAGTCAAAGACACTAAGCTGGGCGGTGCGTCTTCAAGTGAAGCAAAAGCGCGGTATCAGCTGGCGCCAGATAGCATAAGTCATGTTTTTGTCGCTTCAGGTGATGCATTAATAGCTTCAAAGGTTCTTAGTGCGGTAGATACACGTGGTGATTCTATCATGGTTATAGGACCGGTTAGTTGGTTAGAACTTCCGGTTATTAACTATGATGTTTACAACCGCCTGGGTGTTTCTTTATATGCCCCAGTTTTCCAAACGAAGTCGACCGAAGCATATGAAAAATTCCGATCATTTTATATTGACAAGCATCGTGTAGTACCATCTAGGTATGCAAACATTGGATATGATTTGATGATGCTGATCGGCCAGGGGTTGAACAAATACGGAAAATATTTTCAAGTAGGCTGGAGCAATGAAGAATTTCTGGATGGATGCTTTACAGTGGGGCACCGGTATGCCCGAACTAATGATAACAATATTGTACCCATCCTAACCTTTGAAGATAACGGTATAAAAATTTCTTACGATATACAGGACGAGAGATATGCAATTGAAGGGCAGTAAGCAATTATTCGAAGAAGCACAAAAGTTTATTCCTGGTGGTGTTAATTCACCTGTAAGAGCTTTTAAAGCGGTAGGCGGGGACCCTTTATTTATTAAGTCAGCCAAGGGCGCTTATATCTACGATGAGGACGATAATGCATATATAGAACTCATTAACTCGTGGGGGCCTATGATTTTGGGTCATGCCAATGAGTTAATAGAAAGCGCTGTTTTTAGTGCTATTAAAGGTTCACTTTCTTTTGGCGCTCCAACACGCAGGGAGGTAGAAATAGCAGAGCTGATATGCCAGATGGTCCCCTCGATTGAAAAGGTGAGAATGGTAAATAGCGGTACAGAAGCTACAATGTCGGCCATTAGGTTAGCCCGGGGCTTTACCGGTAGAGACAAGATAATAAAGTTTGAAGGTTGCTACCATGGCCATGGTGATTCCTTTTTGATAGCTGCTGGAAGCGGTGCGGTAACGTTGGGTATTCCTGATAGTCCTGGAGTTACAAAAGGCACGGCCAGTGACACACTAACGGCGCCCTATAACGATCTTGAGGCTGTCCAGCATCTTGTAGATGCAAATACAGGACGGATAGCAGCAATTATCATTGAACCGGTGGCCGGTAATATGGGTTGCGTTCTCCCTGAACCCGATTATCTTGAAGGCCTGCGGTCTATATGTGATAAAAATGATATCATCTTAATTTTTGACGAAGTTATGACCGGCTTTCGGCTAGCAAGAGGTGGAGCCCAAGAAGTACTTAACGTAACTCCCGATATGACTACTCTTGGAAAAATCATAGGTGGAGGTATGCCTGTAGGTGCATATGGAGGCAAAAAAGAGATTATGGATTATGTGAGCCCTGCCGGACCGGTTTATCAAGCGGGAACATTATCTGGTAACCCGATAGCCATGGCTGCGGGCATGACCATGCTCAATTACCTTAACGATCACCCTGTCGTTTATGAAGAACTTAATAAAACTACCCATACTATCGTCGAAGGCATTCAAAAAAATCTGGATAACCTGGGATTAACATTCACCATCAACCATATCGGTTCCATGTTCAGCCTTTTTTTTACGGAAAATAAAGTCACTGATTTTAATGTAGCCAAAACTTCTAATACAGAGACTTTTGGTTTATACTTTAAAGGTATGCTGGACAGAGGTATTTACTTGGCGCCTTCGCAATATGAGGCTTTGTTCATTTCCAGAGCTATAAAAAATGTTGAGGTTGAAGCTATCTTAGACGCGAATTATGAAGTCTTGACAGAGCTTAAAAAAGGAGGAACGATATAACCAACTCCACAAGAAAGAAAACAAATATACAGGTAACATAGGTGGCTCCGGTAAGATTAAACTTAACCAGCGTTTTGAACCAGCCTTGTTTGTATACGCGCAGAAAGGAAATAAAAGCATAGGTGGAAACGATTAAAAAGGCGCCAATGCCTATATAGCTGGCGTAATCTTCATCATCAATATTAAGCATAGCGATTAGACTTATACCATACAGGAAGTAAGCGAATGTATGGAGATGTAATGCATGGATTAGATGCATGATGTACAGATGCTTTCTGCGGATATAAAGTAATTTAATTACTATAGCAAATATCGGAATCAATAGAAGCATCATAAGAGGTAAATTTTTAGCGATGAACTCTGCGAATAAGGTTTCATCT